>NZ_CP090423.1:329444-658888 GCF_023518235.1 Stenotrophomonas maltophilia | reverse complement strand
TACGTGCAGGGCCGCTACCGCTTCTGAGCAGGTAGCCGCCCGATGCGGTGACGGTGGCGCTCACGGTGGCGGCGTATCATGCCGCCACCATGTCTTCGCCCGTTTCGCCATCGCGCCTGCATCTGGCCTTCCAGGGCCTGCGCCTGCGCCTGCGCGGCAGTGACCTGTGGTTCATCGCGCTGGCACTGCTGGTCGGGCTGATCGCCGGCTACCTGACCCTGTTGCAGTCGGGCATCGCACGCTGGCTGCAAGGCGCTCTGTATGGGCTGGACGACGGCATGCGCCTGAGCTCGCTGCCCTCGCTGACCTGGACCGCGCTGCTGGTGCTGCCGCTGGGCGGCCTGCTGGTGGGCCTGGTCAGCATGGCGGCGACACGGCTCAAGCGCCCCCTGCTCGATGCGGTGGAAGCCAACGCGCTGCACGGTGGCCGCATGTCGATGCGCGACAACCTGATCGTGCTGACCCAGACCCTGCTGTCCAACGGCTGTGGCGCGTCGGTCGGCCTGGAGGCGTCATACACGCAGATGGGCGCCGGCAGCGGCTCGCAACTGGGCCGGGTGATGCGCCTGCGCCGCAACGACGTGCGCATCCTGGTCGGTGCCGGTGCCGCCGGTGCCATTGCCGCTGCCTTCGGTGCGCCGCTGGCGGGCGCGTTCTATGCGTTCGAGATCGTCATCGGCGCCTACACCCCCGCTGCGCTGGCGCCGGTGGCGGTCGCCGCGCTGGCCGGCGCCTTCGTGGCCGACCAGGCCGGCATCGAGGCCTACCTGCTGCCCGCCGCCTCGACCATCGATGTACGCGCCGCCGACTACGCCATCTACGGCCTGCTCGGCTGCTGCTGCGCAATGGTCGGCATCGCCATCATGCGGCTGATCGCCTCGATTGAAGGCACCGTGAAGCGCAGTCCCCTGCCCGCGTGGGGACGGCCGGTGGTCGGTGGCCTGCTGCTGATTCCATTGGCGCTGGCCAGCCCGCAGGTGCTGTCGTCCGGGCACGGCGCGCTGCACCTGGACCTGACCACGCACCTGCCGCTGATCTGGATCGGCGGCCTGCTGACCCTGAAGTGCCTGGCCTCGGGCATCTCGCTGGGCTTCGGCTTCCGCGGCGGCCTGTTCTTCGCCTCGCTGTTCATGGGCACGCTGGTGGGCGCGCTGTTCGCCGGCCTGCTGGGCATGGCCGCCGGCGTGCCGGTGGTCGATGCCACCTCGGCCGCACTTGCCGGCATGGCCGCACTGGCGGCGGCCGTGGTCGGTGCACCGATGACCATGGCCATGCTGGTGCTGGAAGGCACCCACGACTTCCTGCTGACCAGCGTGGTGATGAGCGCGGTGATGGTCTCCAGCACGCTGGTTCGGCAATGGTTCGGTTATTCGTTCTCGACCTGGCGCATGCACCTGCGCGGTGAAACCATCAAGAGCGCCCGCGATGTCGGTTGGGTGCAGAACCTCAATGCCGGCCGGCTGATGCGCAAGGGCGTGGCCACCGCCCCTTCCGACCTCGATACCAGCGCGTTCCGCCAGCGCTTTCCCCTGGGCTCCGGAACCCGGGTGGTCCTGATCGACGGCGAAGGCCACTACGCGGGAATCGTGCAGGTTCCGCATGCCTATGGTGACGGCGTGAAGCCCGACACACCGATCGGGGAACTGGCGCAGAACCGCGATATCTCGCTGGCGCCCTCCTCCGACGTGGTCAGCGTGATGCAGCGCTTCGACCAGACCCAGGCCGACGAACTGGCCGTGGTCGGCGCCGACGGCGAGGTGCTCGGCGTGGTCTCCGAAGCCTTCGTGCGCAAGCGCTACGCCGAGGAACTGGACAAGCGCCAACGGGAGCTGATGGGCGAGCGCGTCGAGGACACCGACTGACCCCGAAAAAAGGGGACGGAGGTGATTAAGTCGTTTCTGGCGCATCCCTATATCCACGCGTGGCGTGGATCTACTGTCACGTCGGCGGAGTAGACTCCGGGCCATGCGCTTCATTGAAACCTTCCAGGCCGGCCCCTTCGCCGATACCGTGGTCAGCCTGCTGGCTGCCTTCGTGCTGGGCACGCTGATCGGCGCCGAACGCCAGTACCGGCAGCGCACCGCTGGGCTGCGCACCAACGTGCTGGTGGCGGTGGGCGCCGCCGCCTTCGTCGACCTGGGCATGCGCATTGCCGGCAGCGCCGAAGCAGTGCGGGTGATCTCCTACGTGGTCTCCGGTGTCGGCTTCCTCGGCGCCGGCGTGATCATGAAGGAAGGCATGAACGTGCGCGGCCTGAACACCGCCGCCACGTTGTGGTGTTCGGCGGCGGTAGGCAGCTGTACTGGTGCGGACATGTTGGCCGAGGGCGTGCTGCTCACCGTGCTGGTCATCGCTGGAAACACCCTGCTGCGACCGCTGGTGAATGCGATCAACCGCATTCCGATCAATGAAGCTGCCACCGAAGCCACCTATGAAGTCCGTCTCAGCGTGGACGCCGAGGCCGTGCCGCGGGTGCGCGAGCGTCTGGTCGACGCACTCGAAGCGGCGCAGTACCCGGTCGGCGATGTGCAGGTGGTCGAGCATGCCGATGCGCCTACCGACGTGATCGCGGTGCTGGTCAGCACGGCCGTCAGTGCCGAGGAGCTGGACGTGGTGCTGGCGCGAATGGAACAGGTACCGGGCGTGCTGCATGCGAACTGGGAAGTCAGCACCCGGGATTGAGGGGGTTACGGTGGTTCATCCACCCATACGCTGCTGCACGCGCAGCAGTTTCCGGAACGAACCGCACTTCCGGGCATCCTCTGCCTGCGGGCAAGCGGCAGCGCGCTGCAGGTGCCGGCGCACCCGTTGCAGCTGGGTGATCTGTCGCTGCAGCACCTCGGCCTGCGCCAGCAGTGCCTCGCGATCCAGGGTGATGCAACCCTGCTGAGGCAACGACAGCCCGATCTGCTGCAACGACAGTCCGGCCGCCTGGCCCAGGCCGATCAGCGCCAGCCGTTCCAGCACCTGCTCGTCGTATTGCCGGCGCAGGCCACGACGACCCAGAGTCTGCAGCAATCCCAGCTGTTCGTAGTAGCGCAAGGTCGAGGCCGGTACGCCGCTACGGCGTACCACCTCGCCGATATCCAGTTCACGCATGGGCTTGACCTCAAGTCGCCTTGAACCGCCAAGCTATGGGCAAGTTCCTGCAGAGACAAGGCCATGACCCGTACATCCCCTGTTGATCAGAACGCCCTGTGGAACGGCCCAGGAGGCCAGGTCTGGGTCACCCAGCAGTCCATTCTTGATGGCCTGTTCCAACCGATGGCCGACCTGCTCGCCGCCGAGTTGCCGCAGACCGTCACGCACCTGCTGGATGTCGGCTGCGGTACCGGTGCCAGCCTGCTGGCCGCGGCCACTGCCCGCCCGTCTGCCCACTGCACCGGCCTGGACATCTCCGCACCCATGCTGGCGCTGGCCCGGCAGCGTGCGGACAGAGCCGGGCTGGAGGCAGACTTCATCGTGGCAGATGCCGAGCGGCACCCGTTGCCGTCCGCGCACTTCGACTGGATCCAGTCACGGCTGGGTGTGATGTTCTTCGAGGACACCGCCGCAGCCTTCAGCAACCTGCATCGCGCCGCACGGCCCGGCGCCGGCCTGCGTTTCATCGCCTGGCGCGGCGCCGACGAAAACCCGTTCATGACCACCGCCGAGCGCGCGGTGGGCAATGCACTGGCGCTGCCGCCACGGATGGCGGGCGCGCCGGGGCAGTTCGCCTTTGCCGATGGCCAGCGCGTGCGGCACCTGCTTCAGGTGTCTGGCTGGAAGCAGGCGGAAGTGGTGGCGGTGGAGGTACCGTGCTCGATGGCGCGCGACGATCTGCCGGCCTACGTCGGCCAGCTGGGCCCGGTGGGCCTGGCGCTGCGGGCACTGCCCGAAGCGGAGACCGCCGCGCTGCGCGACCAGGCTCTGGCGGCATTCGCACCGTTCATCGAGGGCGACCGCGTGCGCGTGGACGCCGCCTGCTGGTTGATACGCGCGCGCGCCTGACACGAAAAAGGGGACGGAGGGGATTAAGTCGTTGATGGCCCAACTGCGCCGAGAACGACTTGATCCCCTCCGTCCCCTTTTTGTGCTACAGCGCTTCGCCGGCGTCGGCCAGGCGCGATTCGATCAGCGCGTACCACTGCTGCAGCACGTCGATCAGCATGTCCAGCTCGGCATCGGTGCGTTGCGCGCGTCCGCTGCGCAGGCAGGCCTGCGCCTCCTGCAGCTGGGCGAGGAACCCGGCCACGGTATCGGCCTGCAGGATCAGCCCTGGCAGGCGCCGCCCGGGAATGCGCACCACCGCATGGTTGCCGAGTTGGCCGTACACGCTCAGCGTCGTTTCCGTCTTCATGGCAAGGGGCAGGAATTGGGCGTTCATGGCGTGCACCGTATGAAAACCTGAGCCGCCGGCAGGCGTGGAAGACGGGGGAGACGTTGCCACGTCCTGCCGGCGATTCAGGGGGACTCGGGATGCCGGGGCACTGCCCCGGCACAGGACGTCAACGAGGCTGCGCGACCCCAGCAATCTGCACCCGCCGGTTCGGCGCCAGGCAGGCAATCAGCTCGCGGCGGTTGCGCTGCGCGCATTGCACCATCGGGTCGGCCGCGCCACGGCCTTCGGCGCTGATGCTTGCGGCCGGCACCCCGCCTTGTACCAGGGCGCTGCGTACCGCCTCGGCGCGGCGCAGTGACAACGCCTGGTTGTAGCTGGCACTGCCGATGCGATCGGTATAGCCAGTCACGCGGATGGACTGCACCTGGCTGGCCTCACGCACCTGCGCCAGGATGCCCTGCACGGCCTGCTGCCCTTCGCTGCTCAGCACCGCGCTGTCGAAGCCGAACAACGCATCGGCAGACAGGCGCAGGGGCTGCTCCGGCAGCGGCGCCGGAGGCGGCGGAGGCGGCGCCGGGGGCCGCGGCGGCTCGAGCACGGCGGCGCACGATTCGGGCTTCCAGTAGCCGCCCTGGGCAATGCCCTTGCTGTCGAAGCGCACCTGGAACTGGCAGGTGAAGTACTCCGCGCCTTGCGCCGTGCGGAAGTTGAACAGGTAATTCCACTCGCGCACGCCCCACATGCCTTCATTGAAATGCGGCGTCCCCAACAAGGTGTACAGCTGGCGCTTGCTCATGCCCGGCGCGAAACGGCGCAGGTCGGCAACGTCCGGATAGATGCCCTCCTTCAGCGAGGCCTTCGATGCCTCCGGGAAGTGCACGGCGGTGGCTTCGGCCGGACCGTCGGCTACCGGTGCGTGGCTGCGGCAGGCGGCCAGCAGGCCGATTCCCAGTACCAGGCCCAGCGCGGCGGCGAGCTGGCCGGCGCAGGCGATGCGATGCTGATTCATGTCATTCCCCCTGTAGACGTTTCCGCGATGCCGGGCCGCCTCTGCGGCCCGGCGGCGGGGATCACCACTGGATGCCGGCACCGACGGCCACACCGGCCTCGCCGCGGCTGTTGGTCGAGCCACTGAACTTGTAGATCCAGCGCCCGCCCTCGGAGACACCCGAGATACCCAGCGCGACACCGGACTCACCGTTGTAGCTGCCGGCCGCGATCGAGGCCATGCTGCGACCCGCTTCGCTGGGCTGCGGCAGCGCTGCAGTGGCCATCGCCGAGGCGATACCGGCCGAGGCACGGTTGTCGGTCTTGCGCAGGTCGCGCTCGAAGCCGCCCATGCGCTCGTCGGTGTAAGCCTTCGACCAGTCCAGGGTCTGCGCCATGCCCGACTTCAGCTGGTCCACGTTGACCGCGTCGGTGCCCGCGGTGCCGGCGGCGACGTTGCGCACCGTGGTCGGGCCGCTGTTGGTGCTGCCCAGGGTGACGCTGTTGTAGTTGGTAGCACCGTTGACGGTGGTGTCGTAGCGGATGGTGCCCTGCTGCGATGCCTGCAGCTGGCGCACGTTGACCGCGTCGGTCGCCTGGCTGCCATCGGCCACGTTGACCACCTGGCGCTCGGCCCCGCTGGCACCGACCGAGACCGTGTTGGCCCGGTTGGCGACGGAGCCTGCACCCAGCGCCACCGAGTTGTCGGCCTGCGCCTGCGAGCCATTGCCCAGCGCGGTCGAGTTGGCTCCGGCTGCGGTGGAACCTGCACCACCGGCGGCCGAGTTGGCACCGCTGGCGGATGGATCGGCCAGGTTGTTGGTGTTGTTGGCGCGGAAGCTGCCGGCCACGTTGGTGATGTTCTGGATCTTCTGGTCGGTATAGGACTTGGACTGGTCGATGGCGTAGTTCACGCCATTCTTCAGCTGGCCGACGTTGGTGGCATCGTGGTCATCGGAACCATCGGCCACATGAGTGATCTTGCGCTCGCTGCCGGTGCTGCCCACCGACACTTCGCCGGCCGAGTTGCTGGCACCGGCCTGGCCATAGGCGGCGGTGTAGCCGCTCTGCGCGCCCACGCTGGCCACCGAGCCGGCACCCAGCGCGACACTGTTGCCGGCGCTGCTGCTGGCACCGTTGCCGACAGCCACGCTGTTGGCGCCGGCGGCGCTGGCCTGCGGGCCCACCGCCACCGCTTCGGCGCCGGCGGCCGTTGCCGCCGCAGCCGTCGAGTTCACGGCCAGGTAGGCACTGGTGCCACCGTTGGTGATGCGCTGGTTGAGCACCCTCAGCGAGCCGTCCACCGCAGTGAAGGCAGCGGTGACATTGTTGTAGTCGCCGGTGCTGAAGGTACCGTCGGTCGCAATGGTGGAGATGCTGAACTTCGGCGCGGTCCACACGTTGGTGGTGCCGTTGTAGGCCGTGTCGCCACCGAAGTAGTTGGCAATGGTGCTGTTCGTACTGAACAGCTGGTCGCCGGTGATCGCATCACTGCTGCCGGCCAGGATGCTGCCGGCGGCGACGTTGGTCACCTTCACCGCACCGGTGCCGGTGCCCTTCAGCGAGACACTGTTGATCACGTTGCCACTGCCATCGACGTCGTACTTCACCGCCAGCTTGTCGATCTCGCCG
This sequence comes from Stenotrophomonas maltophilia, assembly GCF_023518235.1. Taxonomy (NCBI): domain Bacteria; kingdom Pseudomonadati; phylum Pseudomonadota; class Gammaproteobacteria; order Lysobacterales; family Lysobacteraceae; genus Stenotrophomonas; species Stenotrophomonas maltophilia. The sequence continues at coordinate 651,948 of NZ_CP090423.1, read as the reverse complement.
GTCTGGTCGGCGACGTTGGCCAGCGAGTTGCTCACCGCATCAAAGGCGGTGCCGACGTCGTTGTAGCTGCCCTGGCTGATACTGCCGTTGGCGGCGATGTTGTTGAGGGTATAGGTGGGTGCGGTCAGCACGCCGCTGGCATTGACCGCCGCGCCGCCGCCGAGGTGGGTGGCCACGGCCTGGTTGGCGGCGAACAGCTGCGCACCGTTGATGGCTTCGCTGCTGGTGGCGCTGACCTGGCCCGGGCCGAGGTTGCGCAGGGTGGTGGCCGTTCCGCTCTGGCCCAGCGTGGCGCTGGCGTAGTTGACGCTGCCATCGCCATTGAGGTCATAGCGCAGCGCGCCCTGCTCCGAGGCCTGCAACTGGCCAACGTTGACCGCATCGGTGGCCGCGGTACCGGCGGCCAGGTTGGTGACCTGGCGTTCGGCACCGGCTGCACCGAGCGAGACACTGTTGGCACGGTCAGCCAGGCTGCCGGCGCCGACCGCGATGCTGTTGGCGGCAGTGGCGCGGGCATTGGTGCCGACCGCGATCGAATCGGTGCCGGTTGCCAGTGCCTCGGTACCGGTCGAATTCACCCGCAGGTACTTGGTGCCGCCGTTGCGGATGTCGGTGATCTGCGTATTGAGGTTGACCAGCGAGCCATCGACCGCAGCGAAGGCATCGGTGGTGTTTTCGTACAGCCCCTTGGCAATGGCACCGGTGGTGGAGATCGTGCTGATCTCGAACAGCGGCGCGGTGAAGGCACCACTGGCCGGATCGAACGCAGCGCGGCCGCCGAAGAAGCTGGCGATGGCCGTGTTGGTCGCCGCAAGCTGCCCTCCGTTGACGGCTTCCAGACTGCCCGCGGTTACCGCACCCGCAGCGAGGTTGCCGATGGTGGTGGTGCCGGTACCAGCGCCGAGCGTGACGCGGCGATAGTTCGGATTACCCGCGCCATCCAGGTCGTAGGTCACCGCTGCAGCCGCCACATCGTTGATGAGGCTGATCGCGCCCTTCAGCTGGACCACATTGACTGCATCGGTATTGGCGCTACCGGCAGCAACATTGGTGATCTGGCGTTCGCCGCCACCGGCCGTACCCACCGACACTTCACCGGCGGAGACCTGGGGAGCAGTCAGGCCGTAGGCGGTGTAGCTGGCCTGTGCGCCGCGCAGTGCCGCCGAACGGTAGCCCAGGGCAACCGAATTGGCCTGGTTGGAAGTGGACTCAGCACCCAGCAGGGTCTGGCCGTTGGCGGTGCCGACGGCACTGTCGCCGACGATCACCGAATGGCCCATGCGCGCAGCATAGTCGGCCGTGGGCACACCGGTCGGGTTGCTCGGATCATTCACGCCATCGCCGGGGAAGGCCACGTTGGCATCGACCTTGGGCAGCTCGTGGCGTGCGTTGGCGCCGATCACCACTTCCTTCGAGCCGTTGGCGAAGGCGCCATCGCCCATCAGCACCTGGTAGTCCTGCGCGGCGTTGACCGCCCAGCAGGAGATGTCGGCCAGGGCGATATCCAGGCACTTGGCGGCCCAGGCCGGCGAATCCTTAGGCAGCAGCAGGCCCAGCAGGCCACCCGGATTGCCGTTGTTGATGTTGTAGATGTAGCTGTCGGAGGTGACACCACCGATCAGCGTCAGGTGCGAGCTGCCACCGGTGACGGCGCCGCCCAACCCATTGAGCGTACTGCCGACCGGCGACAGGTTGACCACGGGCAGGCCCAGCACGTTGACCGTCGAGTAGGTCTGCATCACGTTGGCATTGCTCAGCTTGAGGTTGCCGTTGCTCAGATAGCCGTTGCCGCCGAACAGGCTGGTCGTGGTCGGCCCGATCAGCTGGCCGACATTGCCGACCAGGCCACCGGTGCCGATGATCAGGCCCGCGTTCGGGTCGGCCGCAGCCGGGGCTTTCGGGCTGGTGGGCGGGATCGCGGAGGGCTTGGTCAGGCCAAGGCCGCTCAGCGTGCCACCGACCAGGCCACCCACGGCACTACCGAGATTGCCGACGGTGCCGGTGAGATTGCCGTTGAGCAGATTGCCCACGGCGCCGCCGACATTGCCGAGGGTGTTGCCAAGCAGACCGCCCAGGCCGCCGGCCGTCGTGCCGTTGAGCACGCTACCGACGGTCGTGCCGACCGTGCCGACCGCGTTGTTCAAGGTCCCGCCAACGGCCCCACCCACCGCACCGACCGTGTTGTTGAGCGTGCCACCCACCGCACCGCCCACGGTGCCGACGGTACCGTTCAGTGCGCCGCCCACTGTGCCGCCGACTGCGCCGCCGACAGCACCGACGGTGCTGCCAACGGCGCCAACCGTGTTGTTGAGCGTGCCGCCCACGGCACCACCCACGGTGCCGACGGTGCCGTTCAAGGCGCCACCCACTGCGCCGCCGACAGCACCAACAGTGCTGCCAACAGCGCCGACCGTGTTGTTGAGCGCACCGCCCACTGCGCCGCCGACAGCACCGACGGTGCTGCCAACGGCGCCAACCGTGTTGTTGAGCGTGCCGCCCACGGCACCACCCACGGTGCCGACGGTGCCGTTCAAGGCGCCACCCACTGCGCCGCCGACAGCACCAACAGTGCTGCCAACAGCGCCGACCGTGTTGTTGAGCGCACCGCCCACTGCGCCGCCGACAGCACCGACGGTGCTGCCAACGGCGCCAACCGTGTTGTTGAGCGTGCCGCCCACGGCACCACCCACGGTGCCGACGGTGCCGTTCAAGGCGCCACCCACTGCGCCGCCCACAGCACCGACAGTGCTGCCAACAGCGCCAACCGTGTTGTTGAGCGTGCCGCCCACGGCACCACCCACGGTGCCGACGGTGCCGTTCAAGGCGCCACCCACTGCGCCGCCCACAGCACCGACAGTGCTGCCAACAGCGCCAACCGTGTTGTTGAGCGCACCGCCCACGGCACCACCCACGGTGCCGACGGTGCCATTCAGTGCACCGCCCACTGCGCCGCCCACAGCACCGACGGTGCTGCCAACAGCGCCGACCGTGTTGTTGAGCGTGCCGCCCACGGCACCACCCACGGTGCCGACGGTGCCGTTCAAGGCGCCACCCACTGCGCCGCCCACAGCACCGACAGTGCTGCCAACAGCGCCTACTGTGTTATGGAGCGTGCCGCCCAGGCCGCCACCCACGGTGCCGACGGTGCCATTCAGTGCGCCACCCACTGCGCCGCCCACAGCACCGACAGTGCTGCCAACAGCGCCTACTGTGTTGTGGAGCGTGCCGCCCAGGCCGCCACCCACGGTACCAACCATGCCGTTCAAGGCACCGCCCACTGCGCCGACTGCATGGCCGACGGCCTCTACGCCGCCGTTGACCAACCCACCCACGCCCAGCGCGCTGTTCTGCGCGGCAACGGTGGCCTGCCCGGCCAGCTTGAGATTGCGATCAGCCACCACTTCCTGGCCGTCCGGCGCCTGCACGCGCACCTTGCCGGCAACGCCGGTGTCGAAGGCGGCACGGATCGCGCGATCATGCGTTTCACCCGGCAGTTCTTCCTTGGCCGGCAGCTCAGCGGCCACCACCGCCTTGGCCTGGCCCTGTCCGCTGATCGTGTGCCCGGCCAACGCCAGGCGCGCATCGGCGTCGCCGCCGACCGCCGCCTTCACGCCGGATAGCGAACCGTCAGCAGGCCGGCCGACGTCGGCACGGACCTGGGCTCCGGTGTCGAGCGTGGCGATGGGATTGCCGGCAATTTTTGCTTTGGCGCCAGCACGTGCGGCCACGCCCGCCTTCGCGCTCAGCGAGGCGTCGATGCCAGCCGAAGCAGCCACCGCACGCCCCACGCCAACAGTGGCCCGCACGTCGGCGGCCAGGCCCGGTACCGGCACCTGGCGCGGTGCCGGGTTCGCCGACAGCTTCACTTCCACACTGGCCGGCAGGACGTCGCGCACCACCGGCAACGAAGCGGTGTTCAGCTGCAGGCCGACACGCGCATCGGCGCTGATCGCCGGGCTGCTCTGCGCCTGCCGGGCTGCGGCGGCCAAGGCCACCTCCGCGTCGATCTTGACCGGCATCGGCTGTGCGTACTTGGCGGCCAGTGCCTGTAGATCGCGCAACGATTGATTGGTTTCCGATGCGCCTGCGTGCCCACTGGCCAGCGCGCACAGCAGTGCCAGCGCCAGGGTGGTGGGCATCAGCAGGAAGGCGCGCGGATCACGCGCGGCGCTGCCGCCGCTATCGCCGGTGGCCAGTTCCGAGGCCACAACCAGAGCATTGAGCTGGCGGTTCCATACACGCCGGTAGATGCGGTTCATGAGCATTTCCCCCGTAGACGAACAGCTGGAATGACAGTGGACTTGCCGTTAGGCAGGTGACTGACATTTCAGCGGTTGTCACGGCGGGCGCGCACTTCAATCCGGCACGGCAATCGCGCATTCCGGCAAATCCACGGCCGGAATCGGCAGCCGGTTATGCAGAAGCGGCAACGCTATCGGCAAGCACATGGGCATTTCCGGCAGAAACCCGCCGGGAACCCTTGATACACCTGGCTCAGGCAGGCTGGCCGATCTGCGCGGGCGCGCGCATCAGGGTATCGCGTGGCAGCTCGCCGAATACCTTCCGATAATTGTCGGCGAAGCGTGAGAGATCCCACAGGCCGCAGCTGAGTGCGATGGCCTTGACCGAACGGCGGCTGGAATCGGCCATCGACAGGCTGCGGCAGGCCGCGCACAGCCGCAGCATCGACAGGTAGCGGTTGGGCGAGGTTCCGAACAGATCTTCAAATGCATAGCGCAGGCCGCGCTCGCTGACGCCAGCGGCATCGCAGATCTCGTTCATGTAGATATTGCGGCGCAGGTTCAGCCGCATGAAGTTCTCCGCCCGCTGCGCAATCAGATAATGCGTGCGTCGGGCACGGCTGCAACCCGGGCGATCAGCACTGCCGGCCGCCAGCAGTGCCTGCACGTGCTCATGCAGCAGGCGCTCGGTTTCCTCGGGCTGCAGGCCGCCGCCCTGCCCCAGCTCCAGGTGCAGCTGCTGGTAATGGCGTGCCAGCGGTGCCGTCTCGCTGGGCAGATTGAACAGGGAAAGTGCCTGGCCGGCCGGCGGCGTGTTGCGTAGGCTCAGCTCGGTCAGTTTGCGCTGCACGCGCGCCACCGGCACCAGCATCAGGGTCATGTGCGTGCCCGGGCTCAGGGTGAACTCGCTGATGCCCTCCGGCATCACGGTCAGCGCCATGCCGGTGGTCAGCGGCACGCCGTGGCACCAGCTCAGCGTCTCGTCGGTAGCGTGCAGGTAGCCCAGCATTGCCCAGTCCGGCGGCAGCATGAAGCGGCCGCGGCAATGGAACCCGCAGCTGATGCTGCAGAACAGGGCTTCCTCGTGTACGCGCGAAACGAATGCCGCCCGCGGCCCGTTGCCATCGAGCAGCAGGAGCTCGACATCACATACGCGAAGCACGCCGCTCAACGTCGCCAGGTCTATCGACCGCAGGTCGCCGTCGCCGCTGTCTCCCACCCCACCATCGACCATGACAGTGTTGTCCCCCGTTGATCCGCATTGCGTTGCGGCCCCCACTGCCTGACAGGGCGCGCAGCGTTCCTGGAACCGCCACTGCTGCCGGGCTGGCTGCCGCCGATGCGGCAAACACCATCCGGGTAACTACTGCACCTTGAATACGAGTATGCCCGATAATCCACGCTGGTAAACCCATGGGCCGCATTGAACAAAATCGATACACAGGTGAAGAAAATGTCTTCGCCACTGGCATGGTTTTCGCATGCGAAAACCACGCGGCCCATTATCTACACATCGATGAATCGTTTTGCCAGGAAACGGATTTGCGTCACATAAACAGTATGAAGACTTAAGAGCCGGGCATTTTCTGCCGAATTTGCATATAGGTTCCGGTTGCAGCGGACTGCCATTCAGGCAAAGTCGATATCACGGTGATCGGGCCGCGCGGAAGCGGCCACACCCAGGGGGACAGCATGACCATGCACCGATCGCACGACCTTGCAACCCGCGGCCCGGCGCCGCGCGGCAGGGTGCGCGCGAAGGGTGTCCCATCTGGAGCCGATCACCCTGCTTGAGCACAGCGGGCCATTGCCCGCAGTGCCTCCTCCGCCAGGATGTGCGGAGGTCCACGGACGATCCCGGCGGAGCCGGGCCACCGCCCAACGCAGGTGTCCTGTCGAAGACAGGTAGAGGGAGACAACCGTCATGAACGCTTCCATCCGCAGGTTCCTGAAAGAAGAAGACGGCGTGACCGCACTCGAATACGGGCTGCTGGCCGCGGTGATCGCCGGCGTCCTGATCGCAGTCGGCAACGACAAGATCAAGGGCTTCTTTGAAACCCTGTTCGACAACCTGTCCGCGCTCGCCACCAAGGCCTCCGGCTCCGCACCCAAGTAGTGCGTCGGCGCACAGGTCGCGGGCCTTGGCCCGCACGCGAAGACTTGGGCCTTGGACAGACCGTCCAGTGACGGACGATGGGGTGTGCGATGACACTGCTGGGATTGTTGGCCATCGGCGTAAGCCTGCGGATCGCCATCAGCGATCTGTATGCCCGTCGGGTGCCCAACGCCTGGCTGCTGACGGCATGCGCGATCTCCATTGCACTGATCATCGCCGGCCAGTTCAGCGCACCGCGCCTGCCGTGGGGTTCCCACGTCGCCGGCGCGGTGCTCGGCCTTGTCGCCCTGCTGCCGTTCTACGCCATGCGCTGGATGGGCGCAGGTGACGTCAAGTTCTTCTCGGTGCTGGGGCTGATGCTGGGCTGGCAGGCATTGCTGCCGGTCTGGATCGCCGCAAGTCTGGCCGCGGGCCTGCATGCCGTGCTCATTCTGGTGTCGCGGCAGCTCGGCGCCGTCCTTCCACTGGGCCTGCAGGGCCAGGTCGACCGCGCCAGCGCGCAGTGGCAGTCGCACCCGGCGCTGCGCGACATGCTGGCCGCCCGCCAGGGACGGCGCGGCATTCCCTATGCCGCGTACCTGGCACTGTCGGCCATCGGCTGGGTCCTGGTACGCACCTACGGAGACGTGTCATGAGCAGGCGCAGTCCTCGTCGGCAACGTGGCGTGGTCAGCATCGAATTCGCACTGATGCTGATGCTCGGCCTGCTTCCGTTGCTGCTGTTCACCTTTTCCGGCGTGATGATCATGGCCGCGCAGCAGACCTTGGCCACCGCCTCGGCGGAAGGGGCCCGGGCATCGTTGCGCTACGGCACTGCGGGCGAGCGCCGCACCGCAGCCTGCGTGGCGGCGCGCACCTCGATGCAATGGCTGTTGCAGTTTTCCAGGCAGGCGGTTGACTGCAGCAACGGCGGCAGCAACGCCATCGTGGTTTCGGCGCAGGCCCCTTGCGAAGGCCTCGCCACGGCGCAGTGCATGACAGTGACCGTCAGCTACGACTATGCCGCATCCCCTTTTCTGCCCGGCACCGCCACGCTCTACAAGTGGGTGATGCGGGCGCCCATCCGTAGCGTTGCGGTCGCCCAGCTCGACCTCGGCAGCGGCAACTGACGATCGGTACAGGAGACGCATCCATGCTCAAATTGACCCGCATCGCTGCCATCGGCCTGATCGGTCTGGCTGTGCTGCTGGCGCTGATCGCCTTCATGATCGGGCGCAAGCCGGATGCGCCTGCCACGGTCGCCCCGACCGCGCACGGCCCGGCCGAGACGATCACCGTGGTGGAGGCCGTGGCCCGCCTGCCCGCAGGCGAACCGATCACCGCCAACGGGCTGCGCCTGGCGCAACGCACCACACCGGTGGCCGGTGCGGCCACCTCCCTGGCCGCCGTGGTCGGCAAGGTTCCCGTGCAGGACATCGCCGAAGGCACCGCCATCAGCGGCAGCGCACTGGCGCAGGGCTTCTCGCTGCAGCTGCGGCCCGGCGAGCGCGCACTTGCGGTGCCGGTGGACGAGCTGGTCGGCGCGGGCAACCGCATCCTGCCGGGCGATTTCGTCGATGTCTTCCTGAACCTGCGCAATGCCCAGCCCAACGTCAGCAGCCCTGGCGAGGCCGCGCAGACCCGTCTGCTGCTGTCGCGCCTGCGCGTACTGAGTTACGGCCAGCAGGACATCGCACCCGTCGCCATCGAGGCCACCGACAGCAACGGTACCGACGCCCGCAACGACCCGCGCGCGGCCGATATCACCAGCGGCAGCACCAGCAGCCACGGTAGTGCCAGCGAAGCCACCCAACCGGCACGCAGCGCGGTGCTGGCGGTGCCGGTGGCCGATGCCAACCGGCTGCTGCTGGGCGCCCAGCAGGGCAAGCTGTTCCTGGCGCTGCGCAATCCCGCCGATACCGGCCTGCCCGATCTTGCCCTGTTTCCGCAGTCGCGCGGCGTGATTGATCCGATGCGCGGGCTGGATGCGGAGCAGCAACTGGCGCTGCAACGCCCGGAAAACCATGCCTTCGCGGGCCTGGACAGCGATGCGCTGGCCGGTCGCGGCGCCGCGCCGGCGCGCACCGCCAACGATGGCCCCGCCCGCGCGCCGGCTCCGCGTCGCAGCGCCCCGCGTGCGTCGGGCATCGAAATCATCCGCGGCGACAGCTCTACGCCCCGCGGCTCCCTCTGACCTGCATCGAGCGCCTCCATGACCGAACGTCGCCGCAGCCCACGCCCCTCCACCCGCCAGCGCTGGCTGGCCCTGCTGCTGGTGCTGCTGGCACCGGCAACGAGCGTGGCCGCCGACGATCTGGTGCTGCAGGCGCGCGAGCAGCGCCCCTGGACCCTGCCGGCGGATCTGGAGCGGGTCGCCATTGCCGACCCCGGCGTGGCCGACCTGGTAATGCTGCGCGGCCAGCGCCAGGCGCTGCTGGTGGGCAAGATGCCCGGCACCACCACCCTGCTGCTGTGGCACCGCAAGCAGGCCGAACCGCAGCGCGTGCAGGTGCGCGTGCAGAGTGCGGTACAGGGTGCGGCCGGCAGCGGCGGCAACGATCTGCTGTTCACCCAGCAGGACCAGCAGGGCCTGTTGCAGGGAAGCACCGACAGCATGCTTTCACACATGCAGGAACAGCGGACCGCGGCGATGGCGCTGGGCAAGGATGGCGCGCTGGTGGATGCCTCCACCATCAGCAGCGGCGGGGTCGTGCAGGTTGAAGTGAAGGTGGTGGAATTCAACAAGACCGCCATGAAACAGATCGGCATCAACTTCCAGAACCGCAATGGCGGCTTCGCCTACGGCTTCGCGCGCCCCGGCTCCACGCTGCCGGGCAATACCGGCCTGCTGCCCGGCATGACCGAGGGCGAAAGCAGCAACGAAGCCAGCTCGCCGATCTCCTCCGCCTTCCGTCTGGTGTTCGGCTCCACCAAGGGCCTGTGGAACGCCGATGTCGAACTGCTGCAGAGCAATGGCATGGCGCGCGTCCTGGCCGAGCCGACACTGGTTGCGCTATCCGGGCAGAGCGCCAGCTTCCTGGCCGGTGGCGAGCTGCCGATCCTGGAGCCGCAGGGCCTGGGCACCACCACCATCACCTACAAGCCGTTCGGCATCGGCCTGACCGTCACGCCCACGGTGCTGGCGCCGAACCGCATCGCGCTGAAGGTGGCACCGGAAGCGAGCGACCTGGACTACAGCAACGCCATCGTGCTCAACAACGTGCAGATTCCTTCGATCACCACCCGTCGCGCCGACACCACCGTCGAGCTCGGTGATGGCGAGAGCTTCGTGATCGGTGGGCTGGTCAGCTCCAACATCGTCTCCAACGTCAACAAGATTCCGTTGCTGGGCGATCTGCCGATCATCGGCTCGTTCTTCCGCAATTTCGACTACAAGCGCCAGGACAAGGAGCTGGTGATCATCGTCACCCCGCGCCTGGTGCAGCCGCTGGCACGCAACACCGAACTGCCGCTGCCCGGCGAGCGCGAAGCCAAGCCGAACCTGCCCGAGTGGGGCGCCTGGCTGCTGGGCCCGGTGAGCCGGGACCCGGTGCCGGGCTTCTCGCGCTGATTCCCAATGCCTGCGACCCCACGCCCATGCCCTACGCCACCGCCCAGACGCTGCATCCGCAAGGCCCGCCGATGAATCTGGTCCTGTACGGGATGGATCGCGAATTGCTGCCCCGGCTGGCGGCCAAGCTGCCGCCGACCACTACCCTGCATTGGCAGGACAGCGGCGCACCGACCTCCGCACAGGACCTGCAGCGCGGTCCGCAAAGCCTGGTGCTGCTGGACTTCAGGCCCGAACATGCGGCCGCGTCCAGCGTGCTGGCGCAGCAGTTGCAGCAGACGCAGCCGGAGCTGACCCTGGTGGCGGTCGGGGCCACCGGTGCCGGCCAGGTCGAAGGCGTGGTCATCGCCCTGCGCGCCGGCCTGCGCGATGTGCTGGATCTGGACAGCGACAATGCCGGCATCGAGGCGGCGCTGCGCCGTGCCCTTTCGCCGCGCCCGGCGGCGGTGGCACAGCACGCGCACAAGGCACGCCTGATCGTGCTGCTGGGCGTGCGCGCCGGAGTCGGCACCAGCACCCTGGCCGCGCATCTTTCGGTGCTGGCACAGCAGACCCGTGCGTTGGCCCAGGGCGACGGCGCGCAGCAGGATGGCCTGCTGGTGGAACTGGCACAGCCTTCCGGCGACCTGGCCCTGTATCTCAACCTGGACAGCCGCTTCCACTATGAAGATGCGCTGCGCAATGCCAGCCGCATCGACGCCACCCTGGCGCGCACGGCGATGGCGCGCCACGACTCGGGGCTGGTGCTGCTCGACCGCGCCTGCGGCAGCGATGCGTTGCCGCCGTCCGACCCCGGCGCGCTGCTGCAGCGCCTGCGCGCGGTGTTTTCCAGCGTCCTGTGCGACGCCGGCGGCAGCCCGCTGCGGCAGCTGCCGCCGCTGCTGCTGGACCAGGCCGATGAAATCTGGCTCATCACCGACGCATCGATCGCCACCCTGGTTTCGCTGGACCAGGCGCTGAAGCATCTGGCCGGTCAACGTGAGCGTGAGAAGCGCCTGCAGCTGGTGATCAACCGCCATGACGACAGCAGCGGCATGAGCCCGGAACAGATCGCACGACGCTTCGAGGTTCCGTTGCTGGCCACCCTGCCCGAACGTCCGCGTGTACGCCTGGCCGCCAGCCAGGGCCATCTGCTGCTGCAGGATGCACCGCGCGACCCTTATCTGCGTGCCCTCGCCCCGCTGGTCTCGCGCCTGGATCCGGCAGCCTGCCCGGTCCAGGCACAGGGTCTGCGGGAAAGACTCTCCCTTGCTCTGGGTGGATCGCAATGGAAGACAAGGTAACTCCGTTCCCGCACGCCGTGGCCCGCCCGATGCAGCCTGACAGTGCGCCGGGCCACCTGCCGTTCGCGCAGACCGAGCAGTACCAGAAGGTGCTGTCGGCCGCGCACGAGCACCTGCTCAACAGCATCGAAGACGAGCGCATCGACATCGACTCGTGGGCCCCGGACACCATCGCCCGTTGGGTGCAGGTGCAGACCGTGGGCTTCATCCAGGAATGGCGCATCCCGATCAACGAAGAGGAGATGCAGGTGGTTGCCGAGGGCCTGGTCAAGGAATTGACCGGTTTCGGGCCGCTGGACGATCTTCTGCACGATCCGTCGATCGAAGACATCCTGATCAACGGCTTCAAGGATGTGCACGTTTCCCAGGGCGGCCAGCTCAAGCGTGCCACCCAGCGCTTCACCGATGACACGCATCTGCTGCGCATCCTGCGCCGCATTCTTGCCCCGCTCGGCCGTCGCCTGGACGATTCCAACCCGATGGTCGACGCGCGCCTGCCCAACGGCGGACGACTCAACGCGATCATCTCGCCATTGGCCGTGGATGGGCCGATGGTGTCCATCCGCAAGTTCCGCAAGGACCCGTTCACGCCTGACGAACTGCTCGCCAAGGGCACCTTCGATGCCCCGATGCAGGCGCTGCTGAAGGCCATGGTCCTGGGCCGCTGCAACATCCTGGTGTCAGGCGGCACCAGCTCGGGCAAGACCTCGCTGCTCAACGCACTGGCCAGCTATGTGCCGGCCAACGAGCGGGTGATCACCGTGGAAGACACCGCCGAGCTGTCGCTCAACCATCCACACGTGGTGCGCCTGGAAAGCCGCATCGGCGGTGCCGAAGGCCAGGGTGCGGTGAGCATCCGCGATCTGGTGCGCAACAGCCTGCGCATGCGCCCCGATCGCATCGTGGTGGGCGAGGTCCGCGGGGCCGAGGTGCTGGAGATGCTGCAGGCGATGAACACCGGCCACGATGGCTCGATGGCCACCATCCATGCCAATTCGCCACGCGACTGCCTCTACCGCATCGAGATGCTGGCCGGGTTCGCCGGCTTCCAGGGCAGCGAGGACAGCCTGCGCCGCCAGATTGCCAGTGCCATCGACTTCATCGTGCAGATCTCGCGCCTGGGCAGCGGCCGCCGCGTGCTGGTGTCGATCACCGAAATCACCGGCGTCAGTGACAATCTGATCACCACCCAGGAGATGTTCCGTCACGAAGTCCAGATCGACGGCACTGGCCGCGAAACCGATCGCTGGATCGGCCTTGGCTTCCATCCACATTCGCACAAGTTGGAGCCGTTCCGGCAGCAGCTGCGCGAATCGCTGTACGGAGACTTCTGAGCATGGGTGCCGGCCTGCTGCTGGGTGTGCTGAGCATCATCTCGGTGCTGCTGGCGCTGGCGGCATGGCTGTGGGGTACGGCCAGCAGCCGCGAGCAGCGCCAGGCTTCGTTGCAGCACACCGAGCAGCAGTTGGCGCGCGGCAGCGGCGCCTGCACGGTGCCAGCTGGTGCGTCCATCGGCGCCGCCAACGATCCGGCCCGTCCGGCGTCCAGCAGCCGCCGTGGGCTGCCCTGGGATGGGCTGCTGCAACGGGCGGGGCTGGCCCCGGGCTGGAAACTGCCGTTGCTGCTGGTGGTGCCCGGGCTGGTGCTGTCGGTGGTCGCGGCGATGCGGCTGGGAACCGCGTGGATGTTCCCATTGACCCTGCTGCTGTATCTGCTTGGCTGCTGGCTGTGGGTGATGCGGCGGATCACCAAGCTGCGCGCGCAGCTGCTGCACCAGATGCCCGACTTCCTCGACAACTTGGTACGCCTCACTGCGCTGGGCAACAGCCTGCAGGCCGCTTTCCAGGTCGCCTCGATGCAGACCAGTGCACCGCTGCGCGGCCTGCTCGACACCACGGTGCGCTATGCCCGCAGTGGCATGGATCTGGACCGTGCGCTGGGCCTGGCGGCGCAGCCCTACCGCATGGACGTGCTGAAGGTGCTGGCGGTGGTGATCGGCGTGAGCGTGCGCATCGGTGGCCGCGCCGACCAGATCCTGCAGCGCATGGGCGACTTCATGCGCGACCTTGAACAGGCCCAGCAGGAACTGGCGGCCACCACCTCCGAAACGCGCATGTCGGCCTGGGTGCTTGGCCTGCTGCCGCCGGCCAGCGCGGTACTGATGGCCATTTCCAGCCCCGATTTCTTCCAGCCGGTGCTGCACGATCCGCTCGGCCACAAAGTGCTGCTGATCGCCCTGGGACTGGAGCTGGTCGGCGGCTTCCTGCTGTACCGACTGGCCAAATCGCTATGACTGCCCGCTGCCGCCCGGAGGGTGCCCGATGAGTGCCAGCGTCTGGTTCATGCTCTCGCTGCTGGTGCTTGCCGCCGGCGTGGCCCTGCTCGGCATCGCCGGCTGGATCCGCAGCGACCGCGAACAACGCACGTCTTCCACCCTGAAGACCGCACTGCAACCGCGCGACGAAACCCGCGAGGCCGAGGCCACGCGGCGCGATTCGCTGGGCTGGCTGGAACGTTTCGGCCGTGCGCTCAGTGGCGGCCGCCTGGAGGCCGCGCTGCTGGCCAACGAGGACCGCCTGCTGCTGGACCTGGCCGGCTGGAACACCCGCCGCGGCACGGCCATCTACCTGGGCCTGCGCCTGCTGCTGGCGCTGCTGGTATTGGCACTGGCGCTGGCGTTCAGCGATGCGCAGGGCCTGGGCAAGGTCATGGTGGTGATCGGCGCACTTGCCGCCGGCCTGCTGCTGCCCAAGCTCGTGCTGTCTTCCTGGGTCAAGCGGCGCCGGCGCGCGGTCGACAACGAACTGCCGCTGCTGATCGATCTGCTGCGCCTGCTGCAGGGTGTGGGATTCAGCATGGACCAAAGCCTGCAGACGCTGGGCGACAAGCTGCGCGATGCACTGCCGGTGCTGGGCGGTGAACTGCAGGACGCCAATGTGGCCTACACCCACGGGCGCACCCGCGCGCAGTCGCTGCGGCGGCTGAGCGAAGTCTACGGTGATGACGACCTGGCCAGCCTGATGCAGCTGATCCTGCAGGTGCACGCGCACGGCGGCGCGGTGCAGGAGCCGCTGCGGCAGTTCAGTCTCCGCCTGCGCGAGCAGCGCCGGAACACCTTGAAGGAGAAGGTCGGCAAGCTGTCGGTGAAGATGACCGTGGTGATGATGCTGACCCTGTTGCCAGCCCTGATGCTGGTGCTCGCCGGTCCGGCGCTGGTTGCGCTGGCCACCACCATGTCCAAGATGGGATCTGCCTGATGCCTGCCCTGCGCACCACCTGCCTGCTTGCCTTCAGCCTGGCCACCTTGGCCAGCGGCTGCGCCTCGACCACGCCCAAGTACCTGCGTACGCCCACCCTGGCCGCTCCCGAACCCGCCCCGCAGGACAGCCGCAACGCCTACCTGGAGCTGATCGGGCGCATGCAGCTGCAGGGCGCCTGGTATGCCTCGCTGGCCCACGTCGATGCGTTCCGCCAACGCTATGGAGACCCCCCGGCGCTGCGCCTGCTGCAGGCCGACGCACTGCGCGAGACCGGCCAGGCTGACGCTGCCATCGCCCTGTATCGCGAACTGTCCAGCGGTCCGCAGGCGGCGGCCGCCGCGCACGGGTTGGGCCTGATCGCCGCCCGTCGCGACGATGACACCGGCAGCGAACAGGCGCTCGAACGCGCCACCCAGCTGCAACCGTTGAATACCGACTATCTCGGCGATCTCGGCTACGCCCGCCTGCGTGCGGGCCGGTTCGAGCAGGCCCGCGAGCCGTTGGCCAAGGCGCTGGAACTGTCGCCCGGCAACGCCAAGGCCACCGCCAACCTGGCGCTCTGGGCAGTACTGCGCGGCGACAGCGCCACCGCCGAGCGACTGGTTGCGCAGGGCAACCTCAACGAGGACACCCGCCGCAGCATCCAGCAGCAGGCCCAGCAGATCCGCCTGCGCCTGCAACAGCGAAGCGCATCTGTGGCGGCAGAGACAACGGCCCCCGCGCGCGCCGTCGCCGTCCCCGCTGCCGTATCCGAGCGAGCCGGCAGCAGCAACCGGGTCGCCTCCGAACCGCGCCGTGAGCAGCGCGACACGCGCGATCCGCAGCGCCTGCCCCCCTCGATGCTGGAGCGATTCAGCACCGCCACCCCCACAACCGGGAATACGCCATGACCGCGACGCCTCTGATTCGACGCCTGCTGCCTGCGCTGGCGTGTGCGCTGGTCACCAGCGTCGTGCATGCCCAGCAGCCGCCGCTGACCGGGCAGATGCTGGGTGGCCCGGCTCCGGCACCGACTCCGCAGCCGATGCAGGCCGATACAGTGGCAACGGTGGATCTGACCACACCGGGCGCGCCGCCGCCGGCCATTGCGTCGGCGCCGCCGGCCGAGGCCGCAGGCAGCCCCCTGCCCACGCCTCGCCGCGAACCGCTGCGCGACGGCGACACCACGCGCAACCTGTTCCGCCTGCAGGCGTCCGGGCAGCGCGCCGGGCAGCGGCTGCCGATCCTCGGCGACCAGGCCACGCTGAGCTACGCCCGTTATCTGAAGAGCTTCGAACACGAGATTCCCGACTTCTTCGAAACCGATGTCGCCAGGTCCAAGGACGCATCCTCATCCGGACGCTGAGGTAGGCCATGAGACGCCCACGCCAGTTCAGCTTCAACCGCCCACGCGGCGGCATGTCGATCACCATGATGCTGGTCATGCTGGCGATGCTGGCGATGCTCGGCCTGATCGAGATCGGCTACCTCTTCTGGGCCAAACGTGATGCACAGAAGGTGGCCGACCTGGCCGCGCTGGCCGGCGCGCAACGCCTGGAACTGTGCAGCGCGGACAACAGCGACAACAGCGCCGCACGGCAGAGCGCGGTAACCCAGAACGGCTTCGCAGGCTCGCTGCAGATCCGCTGCGGCAACTGGAGCGCCAGCCGCGGCACCGGCAATCGTTTTGCCGCCACCGTGGACGCCAGCAACCCGCGCAATGCAGTGCAGGTTGTCGCCGAGCGCAGCGTGCTGCCGTTCTTCGGCCAGAACACGAGCCTGCCCACGGTCAGCGTGGAGGCGGTGGCCCGCCGCTCCGAACCCACCGCGGTGTTCGCGGTCGGCTCGCAGCTGCTGCGTACCAAGGGCGACTCGTTGCTGCTGTCCACCCTGCGCATGGTCGGCCTGGATGTGACCAACGCCACTGTGCTGTCCTACGACGGCCTGGCCCAGGCCAACGTCACCCCGTCGGGTCTGTTGAAGGCATTGAACATCCCGGTCACCGCCAACCTCAGCGTGGCCGACTTCAATCGACTGCTGTCGGTGAACAAGATCTCGCTGGCGCAGCTGGTCGACGCCACCGCCACCGTGGTCGGCCGCGATACCACGGTCGGCCTGCAGCTGCGGGCACTGTCGGATCTGGTCGCCACCCAGCTGGACATCAACAAGCTCAACATCGTGCTCGGCAGCCAATCCGGCGGCGGCGGTCTGTTCGCCGAGGTCGTCTCGCCCGACGGTACGGTCGGCAGCGCGCTGGAATCACAGATCAACGTTCTCAATCTGGTCACCACCGCCATCTCCATCGCCAACGCCGGCAACGCCGTCACCGTGCAGGGCCTGAACCTGCTCGGCATCAACGTGCAGGCAGGCGTGGTCGAACCCCCGTCGATCGCGATGGGCGGCGTCGGCACCCGCGCCTACAACGCCCAGGTGCGGCTGATGGTGGATGTGGACAGCAACAACCTGTTCGCGCTCGGCCCGCTGCTGAATCTGCTGGGCACGCGGCTGCACCTGCCATTGCACGTGGACGTCGCCAACGCGATGGGCACGCTGACCGGCATCCAGTGCGGCGCCAGTCCGCCGAAGGCAACCATCCAGGTGGACTCTTCGGTGCTGCGCGCCTGCGTGGGCAATGTTGCGCCCGCGCAGCGCTTCTCCAAGAGCAATGTCTGCGACGCCACGCTGCAGAACGAGCAGCTGCTGAAACTGCTCGGCCAGCCGTTGATCACCGACAAGATCACCCTGCCGGCGCTGACCAGCTCGCAGAGCCTGACCCTGGCCGCCGGCGAGACCGGCTCGACCCAGATCAATCCATTGGCCCTGGGCAACGCGGTCTCCGACCTGGTCAATGAACTGCTGCGCGTGCTGTCGGGCATGCTCAGTTCACCCAAGCAGGGCATGAGTGCCAACGACACCGCCAAGGCGCTCGCGGATCGCTATCTGCAGGCCACCTTCCCCCCCAACACCCGCTACGACGTGGACAAGCTGATTCCCCTGCTGCGCGACGGAGACCCCAGCCGGCAACTGGCGCCGCTCAACAGCTGGAACGTGCCCGGTGGGCTGCCCTATGCGTGCGGACTGCTGAACCTGGCCACCTGTCACAAGGACGGCCCGGTCTGGGATGCGTTCAAAGTGACGGTGACCGGCCAGGGGCTGGGCGTCCTCGACGGCCTCCTCGGTTCCCTGGTGGGTGGCCTGCTGATCAACCGCTGCGACAGCCTGCTCGGCAACCTGATCGACTACAACGGCTGCGTGCGCAACAACCTGGCCTCCTACATCCAGACCGCGCCGGCCGGCTTCCTCGACGGCACCGGCGGCAGCGGCGTCTCCAATCCCGACGGCACCGTCAGCTGCAGCGGCCTGCTGTGCACACTGCTCAAGCCGGTCCTGGCCGCACTCAAGCCGGTCCTCAACAGCATCGGCACGCTGCTGACCAACCTGCTGGCCAATGTGCTGGGGCTGGAGCTGGGCCGCACCGACGTCAACGTGCAATCGATCCAGTGCAGCGCCGCGCAACTGGTGTATTGAGCCGTGACGGGCGCCCTTGGCGGCGCCCGTACCCATGCTAGACTCCCGGCGGGGAACCACCTTCATCTCAACCCACACTTCACCCGTGGATGGTCTAGACATGCGAGAAACTTCAGGGGGCCCGGTCTTCGCCCGGCACGCGCGCAGCGCGGCAGTGCTGGCCGTGGCCATGATGCTGGTGGCACCGGCGGCCATGGCGGCCCGTGGCGACCGCGCCGCTGCGACGGAAGAACCGGCGGCCCGCACTGCACCGGTCGTGCGCAACACCGTGGATGAGCTCAAGCAGTTGATGGATGCGCGCCAGCTGACCGAGCTGCGCACCACCTACAACGGCAACTACGGCGCCAGCCTGCTGTTCAACGCCAGCACACTGACCTACTACGTCGCGCTGTTCCAGGAAAAGAACTTCTGGCGCGTGATCAAGACCGACGCCGTGGACAATGCCGAGCGCGTCTACCGCACGTTCGCGCAGCAGTCCGAGCAGCTGGCGCAGGTCTATATCGACACTACCCGCCTTGAAGCAGGCAAGCGCTACACCGAGCGTCTGGTGGCCTACAACGAGGCACGCCTGCGCACCCTGCAGCAGGAAATGGAACAGCAGCAGGCGCAGTCGGCACAGGTCAGCGCCGCGCTGCAGCAGGCCCAGCAGCAGGCGGTCAGCCTCAGCACCGACGTGCAGAGCACCAACAGCCAGCTGGACGCCCTGCAGCGCCGCATCCAGATCCTGCAGGCCGAACAGGGCAACCCGGAGTTGAGCCTGCCCAAGCCGGAGAGCGTGCCCTCACCGGCACCGGCTGCGGCCAGCGACGGTCGCTGAGCGCCGGTCTTCACCCCCTCGCACAACGGCGCCCCAGGGCGCCGTTGTCGTTTCTGGCCTCCGATCGGTTCCGGTCAGCGGCAGGCGTCGTATACCGCATCATCCAGCTGGCGACGTTGCACCAGATCCAACCGGACGCGCCTGGCCAGCGCCGCCTGCCGTTGCCGGCGAGCGCGATCACAGCCGCCGGGATCGGCACTGATCGCGATCAGCGCCGCCTGTGCACGCCGTGGCGGCATCGCAGCCGGTTTCGGCCGGCTCTCCCTGCGCTCCGTCACCGCCGCAGCCGACGATGGCCCGGGTTCGGCAGCAACCTCCCAACGCCACTCGGCCCGGCCCTGGCAAGGCGTCTGCTGGTAGACCGGATGCGGTCCGTCCACGCACTTGTAGACGTTGGTCTGCGCCTGCACGTTCGCGACCAGCAACAGACCCGGCAGCAGCCATGCGCACGTTTTCAGCATCCGATCCACACCCGATGACCCGGCCGCCATCGTCGGTGCCGGGTCGCCCGTGCGCCAGAGCGAGAGGCGTCATGCCGGCAGCAATCCGGCACACCGGTGCAAGCCACCCGCGCGGTGCTGCGCTGTACTGCCCAGGGCCCGGCACTCCGCCCGGCGCCCTCCTCCCTTCCGCCAAGGAACCTGCAATGAGCAATTACGTCACCGTCGCCGATGGCGCTCGTATCTTCTACAAGGACTGGGGAACCGGCCAGCCGATCGTGTTCGCCCATGGCTGGCCGCTGTCCGCCGATGCCTGGGACCCGCAGATGCTGTTCATGGGCCAGAACGGTTACCGCGTGATCGCCCACGACCGCCGCAGCCACGGCCGCTCCAGCCAGACCTGGGACGGCAACAACATGGACACCTACGCCGACGACCTGGCCGCGGTGATCGAAGCACTGGACCTGAAAGACGCCATCCTGGTCGGCCATTCCACCGGTGGCGGTGAAGTGGCGCACTACATCGGCCGCCATGGCAGCAAGCGCGTGGCCAAGGTGGTGCTTGTCGGCGCCGTACCGCCGCTGATGCTCAAGACTGCCGGCAATCCGGCGGGCCCCCCCCTGGAAGTGTTCGACGGCATCCGCAAGGGCACCGGCGGCGATCGCTCGCAGTTCTTCAAGGACCTGACCACGCCGTTCTTTGGTGCCAACCGCGATGGCAACAGCGTCACCCAGGGCATGCGCGATGCGTTCTGGCTGCAGGGCATGCTGGGCGGCGTCAAGGGTCAGTACGACTGCGTGCACGAGTTTTCGGAAGTGGACTACACCGATGATCTGAAGAAGATCGACGTGCCGGCGCTGGTGGTACACGGCGACGATGACCAGATCGTGCCGTTCGATGCCTCGGCCAAGCTGTCCTCGCAGATCATCGCCAATGCCGAACTGAAGGTCTACGCCGGCGCCCCGCACGGCCTGACCGTGACCCACGCCGACCAGTTCAACGCCGACCTGCTGGCGTTCGCACGCAGTTGATGTACCGCGGCGGCGCCTCACCGCGCCGCCGCCCCATCGGTAGTGCCGGCCGCTGGCCGGCAACCCGATCAATCCATCGCAATCTGCACAGCCGGCCAGCGGCCGGCTCTACCCGGGGCCGCTCAGATGTCGTTGTGGTGCCGCCGCCCCTTCGGTAGTGCCGGCCGCTGGCCGGCAACCCGATCAATCCATCGCAATCTGCACAGCCGGCCAGCGGCCGGCTCTACCCGGGGCCGCTCAGATGTCGTTGTGGTGCCGCCGCCTCTTCGGTAGTGCCGGCCGCTGGCCGGCACTACCGATCAATCCATCGCACTCTGCACAGCCGGCCAGCGGCCGGCTCTACCAGGGGCTGCTCAGATGTCGTTGTGGTGGTGAGGTACGGCTGCGGGCAGCGGGTCGTGTCCGCCGACGAAATGGCGCACCACCGGTGCCCGTTCACCGCGATGCAGCGCGCGCAGCACTTCCTGGATCGCTTTGTCATCGGCGGTGATGCGTTCGTGCTGGCGCAGATGCTCCAGCCATGACGGGGTCACGAAATACTCCAGGTGAATGCCGGGGCTGGCTACATCCTCGACCACGCCCCAGACCACCGCGCCGTCACGGCGGCGAATGGTTCCCAGCGCACGCATCTGCGCCTGGAATGCAGCGCGATCCCCCTCCTCGATGCGGTACTCGATGGTCACCAGCACCGGGCCACGATCATTCGACACCGGCACCGACAGCTCCGGCGCCGGCCAATGCCCGGCCGGGCGCAGGTTCAGATCCTCGGTACCGGCAATGCGTACGCGCCACACCAGCATCCCGCCGACCACCGCTCCGGCCGCCGCCACCAGCAAGGCCAGTTCCGGCGAGGTGCGCTGCGCCAGCGCACCCCAGCTCAGGCCACCGGCGGCCATGCCTGCGGAGAACACCACGATGTACAGCGCCAACGCACGTGCGCGCACCCAGGCCGGCACCGCGGTCTGCGCCGCAATCTGCAATGACGACAACACGGTGATCCAGGCAAACCCGTTGACCAGCATCACCAGCGGCAGCACATACCAGCTACGGGTCAGCGCCAGACCGACCAGGCTCAACGCCAGCGAAAGCGTGGCCAGCAGCACCAGCAGGTCACGGTCCAGCCGCGCGCGCAGCTTCGGCAGCAGCAGCGCACCTCCCACCGCGCCGATCCCGATGCAGCCCAGCAGCATGCCGTACTGCCCCGCCCCGCCGTGCATCTGCCCACGCACCACCACAGGCAGCAACGCGTTCATCGCCGCAGCGAAGAAGAAGAACCCGACCGACTTGATCAGCACCGCCTGCAGCCGCCCGGCGCGGCTGGCGTAACGCAGGCCCGCCTTGAGGCCGGCGCCAAAGCCTTCCGGCGGCAGGCTCGACTGTTTCGGATCGCGCTTCCAGCCCCACACCACGAACAGCATCGCGGCGAAGGTGATCGCGTTGAATCCGAACGCCCACACCGCACCGAGCTGGGCGACGATCACGCCACCGATGGCCGGGCCGATCGAGCGCGCGATGTTGATGCCGATCGAGTTCAATGCCACTGCCGAGGCCAGCATCGGCTGCGGCACCAGCTCGGATACGATCGCCGCCTGCGCCGGCATCGCCATCGCCGCGCCGCAGCCCATGCAGAAGGTCAGCAGCACCAGCAGTTGCGGGGTCAGCAGATCCATCGCGGTCAAACTGGCCATCACCGCCGCCACCAGCAGCATCCAGCCCTGGGTTGCCAACAGGTACCTGCGGCGATCGACGATGTCGGCCAGCGTGCCGGCCGCCAGCGCCAGCAGCACGATCGGTACCGTGGTGGCCGACTGCACCAGCGCCACCATCAACGGTGAACCGGTGCGTTCGGCCATCACCCAGGCGGCGGCGACGTCGTTGACCCAGGTGCCGATGTTGCTGGCCAGGATCGCCAGCCAGATCGAGCGGAACATCCGGATCTTCAAAGGGGACCAGGCACCTGCGGCCTGTGCGGGAGGTTGCGACGCGCTTGCGTTCACCATTGCCATGCTCCAACGATCGAGGCGAACAGCGTGTCCTGGCCGCCGGCCTGCGTCAGCGCAGGTCCGGCGTCGACCCAGGCCAGCTGCAGCTGCCATTGCCAGTGTTCGCTGGCCTGCCAGCGGGTTTCGGATTTGTATTGAGTGCCGATCCGGCGTGCACCTCCGGCAGTGCCGGGCAAGGCCACCAGCGGTGCCGGCGTGGTGTACACCGCGTCAGCACGACGATGCTTCCAGGCCATCTGTACGCCCAGCTCCGTCGTCACCGTGTCGTGCAGGCGCAACGACAGGGTCGGCTGCACGTCCATCAGGTTGGCCGGAGACAGCAGGCTGGCCTCGCTGAAATAGGCCGACTTCGGGAACAGCGCGTTGAACGTGCCCAGCCGCCCATCGCGCAGGCTGCCATCGCCGCTGGCGATGTCGGCCTTCAGTCCCAGCCGTGGTTGCAACGGCAGGCGGCTCCAGCGCCAACCGGTATCGGTGGCCAGCGTCCACGCGCGGATGTCGAGGTCGCCGGTGGTGGTGCGCAGTTCACCGCCCTGCGCGACCAGCTCGCTGTTCCAGTCCAGTGCGCCGGCCTGGCCGAACCAGCGCGCGCCGACGGTCTGTCGACGCTCGATGCCGGCACCGGCGGCGAAGCGCGCACCTTCGCGACGGTAGTCCAGCAGGTACAGGTCCCATTGACCGGGCCAACGGCCGCGCGCCGTGGTGGCATATGCGCCCCACAGGTGCGCCCCCGGCTCACCGCGATCATCGAACGCGCCCGGCCGGTTCTCCACCGGTCGCAGTGCCATCAGGTCCAGCGTGCCCAGCCGTCCCTTCCAACCTGCGCGGGCGCCATCGAAGGCCAGCCGGATGTTCGGCCCATCGCGCACCGACAGCAGGCGCGAGCTGCCATAGCCCGCTTCCTGCCGACCCAGCTGCAGGTGGAAGCTGTCACGCTGCCAGCGCCAGTACACCTGCTGCACGTCCAGTGCACTGCGGTCGGTCCGGCCCGGACCGCCCGCCTTGCCATCTTCGCCATGCAGGCCCAGCTGCAGCTTCGCCTGCCAGGTGTCCTCCACATAGCTGGCCGAAGCCAGCGCGCGCAGCAGGCCATAGCCATCTTCCGCGCCGCCGATGCCGAACCGGGTCGGGTCGTAGTACAGGCCGCGCACGCGCAGTGACGCGTCCCATTGCAACTTGCCGTCGCCAGCTTCGATGCAATGGCCACCTCCGCAGGCCAGCGCCAATGTCGGCGCAACCAGCAGCGCCAGGCTCAGAACGCGAAGCACGAGCATCCCATCGCGCCCCAGAACGCGGTCAGATCGTCGGTCGGTGCGGCATGGTGCGCCGCATGCCCGTGCGCGCCGTGGGTACTGCAGGCAACGCCGTGATGATGGTGGGGGGCCGCCGCCAGGCCGGTGGCCGCGCCGCCAACGTGGTAACCCCCGAAGCGGTTCACCGGCGACCAGTCCGGCATCGCCGGCGGCAGCTGCGGGGCCAGGCCCGCATAGTCAGCGTCGGCGTGCACGATGCGACCACCAACCACCGTCAGCACGCTGGTGATGTCGGCGATCTGCGCGTCGTCGACGCGGAAGAAGTCAGCCGACAGCACAATGAAGTCGGCCAGCTGGCCAGCCTTCAATGTGCCCTTCACCGCCTCATCGCCGGAGAACCAGGCACTGCCCTGGGTCCACAGGCGCAGCGCCTGTTCGCGCTCCAGCAGATTCTCATCGCCGTACAGGGCCAGGCCACCGACGGTGCGCCCGGTCACCAGCCACGACAGCGCCACCCACGGGTTGTAGCTGGCCACACGGGTGGCATCGGTGCCAGCGCCGACCGGCACGCCCTCGGCCAGCATGCGCTTGACCGGTGGCGTATGCCGCGCCGCCTCCACGCCATAGCGCTCGACGAAGGCTTCACCCTGGTAGGCCATGCGATGCTGCACGGCGATGCCACCGCCGAGCGCACGGATGCGCTCGATGTTGCGCGGTGTGATGGTCTCGGCGTGATCGATGAACCAGTGCAGCCCGTCGAACGGCACTTCACGGTTTACCTGCTCGTAGACGTCGAGGATGCGGCTGATGCTCTCATCGTAGGTGGCGTGGATACGGAACGGCCAGCGCTTCTCGACCAGCAACCTGACCACATCGTGCAGCTGCGGCTCCAGCTCCGACGGCAGCTCCGGCCGCGGCTCGTTGAACAGCTCGAAGTCGGCGGCCGAGAACACCAGCATCTCGCCCGCACCATTGTGGCGAAGCAGGTCATCGCCCTGGCGGGGTTGCAGGATCTCGCTCCAGCCACGGAAGTCATCCACTTCCTTGCCCTTGTTCTGGGTGAACAGGTTGTAGGCGATGCGCACGGTCAGCTGGTCATCGCGATGCAGCTGCTCGATGACCTGGTAGTCCTCGGGATAGTTCTGGAAGCCACCGCCGGCATCGATCACCGAGGTGATGCCCAGCCGGTTCAGTTCGCGCATGAAGTGGCGGGTGGAGTTGGCCTGGTACTCAATCGGCAAGCGTGGGCCCTTGGCCAGCGTTGCATACAGGATCAGTGCGTTGGGCTTGGCCAGCAGCAGGCCGGTGGGGTTGCCCAGCGAATCACGCACGATCTGCCCACCCGGCGGGTCGGGGGTGTCCTTGGTGTAGCCGCAGGCGCGCAACGCGGCGCGGTTGAGCAGCGCGCGATCGTACAGATGCAGCAGGAACACCGGTGTATCCGGCGCAATGTCGTTGAGCTCCTGCAGGGTCGGCAGGCGCTTCTCGTTGAACTGCGCGGCGGTGAAACCTCCCACCACACGCACCCATTGCGGCGCCGGGGTGCGATCGACCTGGGCCTTCAGCATCGCCATCGCGTCGGCCAACGAACGCAGGCCATCCCAGCGCAGTTCCAGGTTGTAGTTCAGGCCACCGCGGATCAGATGCGTATGGCTGTCGTTGAGCCCCGGCAGCAGGCGCCGGCCCTGCGCGTCGATCAGGGTCGCTTCATTGCCCCAGTCGCGCATGATGTCCGCGTCGCTGCCGACTGCGACGATACGCCCTTCCTGCACGGCCAACGCCTGTGCATGCGGCTGCTGCGGATCGAGCGTGGTGATGCGGGCATTGCGGATGACCAGCGTGCTCATGCGACGCTCCTTGGAAGTGGAATCGAGTGCGGCGCCGGCGCGGCCGGCCAGGCCCAGCGCCACGGCAGCGCCGCTGGCCAGCACCACGTTGCGGCGGCCTTGGTCGAGTGGATCGTGACTCATGCGAAATCTCCCGCAAGGCGTTGGCCGTCCAGCGCCCAGGCGCCGGGGCCGGTCAGCGCGAGGGCCAGCAGTACCGCCGTCCACATCAACGGGTACTCCGTGCCGCCGCGCATCCAGAACCAGCCCTTGGGCAGGGCCAGCAGTACGGTGAAGCCGATGAAGGCGGCGGCAACCAGGGCGGCGATGCGGGTCTGCCAGCCCAGCAGCACCGCCAGGCCGGACAACACCTGTGTCAACGCCAGCAGCAACGGCAATGGTGCGGCCGCCGGCAACCCGAAGCCGCGCAGCTCGCTGGCGAAGCCGGCCAGGCCCGGGCCGCCCCACCAGCCCAACAGCTTGCCCAGGGCATGCGGCAGCAGGAAGCCTCCCGCCACCACGCGCAGCATCAGCAGGGCCAGGTCGAGGCCATGGCCGGCCATCATGCTCAGTGCCCGCCTTCCTGCGCGCCGAACATGCGCTTGGCGTACTGGATGCCGATGCCATAGCCGCCGGCGTGGTCACCGGCGATGCCGGTGGTCAGCGCGTAGGTTTCACCCCGCGCCCAGTCACGCTGCAGCTCCAGCAGGTACTGCACACTGGTCATCGGCACCGCACCGGCCTGAACCATGCGGGTGATCGCGCGCTCGTGCGCTTCCTCGCTGACGTCGCCGCAGGCATCGGTGATCACGTAGACCTCGAAGCCCTGCGCCAGTGCCGACAGGGCCGGGCCCACGATGCAGACACTGGTCCACAGCCCGGCCATCACCAGCCGACGCTTGCCGATGCGGTTGATCTCATCGATCACCGGCTGGTCTTCCCAGGTGTTCATCGAGGTGCGGTCGAACACCGGCTGCTTCGGGAAGATCGCCGGCAGCTCGGGGAACATCGGGCCGGAGAACGAGGCTTCGGCCACGGTGGTCAACACCACCGGAACATTGAAACCCTTGGCGCCCTTTCCGATCAGCGAGACGTTGTTGCGCAGCGCGGAAATGTCGATGGTGTGGGTGGCAAAGGCCATCTGCGACTGGAAGTCGATCAGCACCAGAGCATGGTCGCTCGGCGACAACAGGGACGGGGCGGGCGTGGCGGTGGCAGGGCTCATGGGTGGACTCCGTGGGAAACGTGGTCGGTAGGAAGACGCAATCCGGCATCGCCGGCCAGGTACTGCCCGGGGCTGCAGCCGGTCTCGGCGCGGAAACTGCGTACGAAATGGCTCTGGTCGAAGAAGCCCAGCTGCTGCGCCAAGCTGCACATCGGCAGCTGTGCGGAGGGAAGCAGCTGACGGGCGCGCTCGATGCGCCGCCGCCGCACATAGCGCAACGGACTGGCGCCGGTCCCGCTGCGGAACAGCCGAACCAGATGGAAACGGCTGACGCAGGCCGCTTCGGCCAGCTCGGTCACCCGCAGGGGCTGCGACAGATGCTCATCGACATAACGCAGCGCACGCTGCAATGCCGCCATCTGGTGCGGAGACAAGGCAACGGCGGGCGAAACCGGTGGAGAAGCGATAGCCATCGGGGATGCCGCGAGGGGGTGGCCCATGGTGCGTGGCGTCGGCTTGACGCCCTACCCCCGACGGTCGGGGCCGGCACTTACCCGAATGGGGGAGGCCGACGGCCGAGCACGCGGCGCCCGAACCATCGCGCGTCCAGCGAATAGGCACCGGGCCCGAGCGGCAGCAGGGCCAGCGGCAGCAGCGCCACCGGCCATGGCATCGCCTGCGCCTGCAGGCCAAGGACAGCCAGCGCAGCCGCCAACGGGGTCAACACGCCCAGCACCAGCATCGCCGCCGCCAGCAGCCACAGCAGCGCCAGCCATCCGCCCTGCGTTCCAGGCAGGCACAGGGTGGCGGCCACGCACAACCGCAACCACAGCAGGCCGACGCCCGGGCCACGGTCGGGAAACATCACGAACAGGCGCTGCATCGCCGCGCTCCATGGGGCATGCCGGCGTGATAGCCCATGCAGACGCGCCACGCCTACCCCGTTAGGGTCACCCCGGCCTGCCCCGCACCTGCCAGAATGCGCCTCATGCGTGGCCGCCCCTTCCCGTTCCTGCGTCGCCTGCCGGCGCTGCTGACGTGCCTGCTGCTGTTGACTGCCCTGCCCGCGCTCGCCGTGCAGCATCCGCTGTCGGGCAGCGGGCTGCCCGGCTACGAGCACACTGCGTGGCGGGTCGGCCAGGGCGCGCCCGGTGATATCTGGGACATCGCCCAGGACCGCGATGGGCTGCTGTGGTTGGCCACCGGTTCTGGCCTGTACCGCTTTGACGGGCGCCGCTTCGAGCGGCAGTCGCCCCCCGTGGGCAACCGCTTCCCGTCCACCAACATGGTCACCCTGGCCGTCGGCCGCGATGACACGATGTGGATCGGCTACTTCCAGGCCGGCATCAGCCAGCTCGCCGGCGGCCAGCTGCACAACTACGGCCGGCCACAGGGCGTGCCGGTCGGGGTGGTGCCGCATTTCAGCCAGGATCGCGATGGCCGGCTGTGGGCCGCGATCAACGGCGGACTGCGCTGGTTCGACGGCCAACACTGGCAGCCTTTGCCGAGCAGTGCCGGCCTGCCGGAACGCCGCGTGCAATGGGTGCTGCACGACAGTCGCGGCACTTTCTGGGTCCTGGCCAACCTCAGGATCTGGATGCGCCGGCCACAGCAGTCAGCCTTCGTCGACACCGGCATCGCGGTCTCGCAGATGGCGACGCTGGTGGAAAGCCCGAGCGGTGAGGTGTGGCTGGCCGACCGCATCCGCGGCACCTCGCCGCTGGCCAACGCGCAGGGCGTGCTGCCCGAGCGCGAGCGCGAGGCGCGACGCCTGCCGGAGCTGGTCGCGGCCCGCCTCCAGTTCACCGCCGACGGAGCCCTGTGGGCCACGATGAGCCCGCACGGCGGTGTGGCCCGGGTCACCTTCGAAGGCACCCAGGCCGTACGCATGGAACGTTTCGATTCGCCGCACGGGCTCACTGCCACCTCGGCCGTACCGATCATCGCCGACCGCGAGGGCAACCTCTGGGTCGGCACCAATCTGGGCCTCAACCGCTTCCGTGCGCGCAGCGTGCACACCCTCACGGTCGGCCCCAGCGATCCCTACCGCTCGCTGGTGCGCGCCAGTGACGGCCGGGTGTATGGCTACGGCGAAGACCTCAAACCTTACGACCTGCGCCGCAGTCTGCTGCAAGGCAGTGCCGCGCAGCTGCAGGCCGCTGCGCGGCAGGCGCCCACACCGATCTGGCAGTTCGACTGGATCAATCTCGCCCGCACCCAGGGCGGCCGTACCACACTGATTCCGCTGCCCGCACCGTTCACCGGCCAGCCCCTGCATGCGCTGCTGTTTCCCGATGATGCGCAGGCCTGGGTATGCACCGGCGAGCGCGGCGTGCTGCACTACCAGGCCGGCCAGTGGCAACACGAGCGGCGCCTGCCCGAGCAGGCCTGCTCCTCGCTGGGCCTGGATGCCCACGGGCAACTGCTGCTGGGCTATGCCGATGGTGGCCTGCGTCGGATGGGCCCGACGGCCATCGAGACCTTCGGCAGCGCACAGGGTCTTTCGGTAGGGCCGGTGACCGCCGTGCTGCAGCACCAGGACCTGCTGCTGGTGGCCGGCGAAGCCGGACTGGCCGCGCGCGTCGGCGAGGGTCGATTCGTTGCCGTGCGCACCGACATGGCCGGCGTGCTCGAAGGGATCACCGGCATGGTCGCCGATGCGCGCGGGCATCTGTGGCTCAACGGCAGCCGCGGCCTGGTGCGGCTGGAGAGCGCGCAGCTGCGCCGCGCACTGCGTGCCGGGCTGCCGGTGACGCCGCGCCTGTTCGATGCCGTGGACGGCATGCCCGGCATCGCGCTGCAGAGTGGGCCGATCTCCACCGCTGCGTTGTCGGCGGACGGCCTGCTGTGGCTGGCCACCAACCAGGGGCTGGCGTGGCTGGACACCACCCGTTCGCACGTCAACACGATGGCCCCCAGCGTGCGCATTGGTGACGTGCTGTACGGCAGCGAGCAGCAGCCCTTGCGGGACGGTCTGCGCCTGCCGGCCGGCACCAGCCAGCTGCAGATTGATTATGTGGCCCTGTCCCTGGCCCGCCCGGAGCGCAACCGCTACCGCTATCGCCTGTCCGGCGTCGATGATGGCTGGCAGGACGCCGGCAGCAGCGCGCGCGCGTACTACACCAACCTGGCGCCGGGCAGTTACCGCTTTGAAGTGGAAGCGGCCAATGAAGACGGCATCTGGAGTACGGCGCCGGCCAGCCGCAGCTTCCGTATCGCGCCCACCTTCATGCAGACCGTGTGGTTCAAGCTGTTGTGCGCGGCCATCGTGCTGGCGCTGCTGATGATGGCCGTACGCATCCGCAGTGGCCAGTTGGCGGCACTGTTCCGCGCACGGTTGCAGGAGCGCCACGGCGAACGCGAGCGCATCGCCCGCGACCTGCACGACACCCTGCTGCAGGGCAGCCAGGGCCTGATCCTGCGCCTGCACGCGATCAGCCAGTCAGCACAGACACCCGAGCCGGTGCGCAGCCAGCTGGAGTCGGCGATGCAGCTGGCCGAACGCAATCTGGCCGAGGGCCGCGAGCGGGTCAATGCACTGCGCGACGGCCCCTTCGCCGGCCGCGACCTGGCCTCGGCACTGGCCGACGTGCATGCCGAGTACGCCGGGCACGGTACCAATCCGCTGCGCCTGACCGTGGAAGGTACGCTGCCGTCGCTGCAGAGCGATGCCGCCGAGGAAGTGTTCCTGATCGGCCGCGAGGCCATCCGCAATGCTTTACGTCATGCCCATGCCAGCGCGATCGAAGTGGAGCTGTCCTACGGCACGCGCTGCTTCCTGCTGCATGTGCGCGATGATGGCGTCGGTATTGCCGATGAGAACGCCGCGCATGGCCACTGGGGCCTGCAGGGTATGCGTGAACGCGCGCAGCGGCTCGGCGCCGAGCTGCGGTTGTGGAGCCGTCCCGGGCTGGGCACTGAAGTGGCGCTGGCGGTTCCGGCGCGACGCTTGTATCACCGCCGCGCGCCACGTTGGCGCTGGCCCTGGAGCAGACCTGAGCATGACTGAGACCCCTTCCCCGATCGGCGTACTGGTGGTGGATGACCATCCGTTACTGCGTGACGGCCTGGCGGCCTTGTTGGGCGCGCACGCCGACCTGCGCCTGCTGGGCGAAGCCGCCGATGGCGAAGAGGCCATCGCGCGTTACCAGCAGCTGCAGCCGGACGTGGTGTTGATGGACCTGCAGATGCCGCGCCTGGATGGCGTGGAAGCCATCGTGCGGATCCGTGCGATGGATCCACGCGCGCGCATCATCGTGCTGACCACCTACCGCGGTGACGTGCGCGCGGTGCGCGCCCTGCAGGCCGGCGCCAGCGCCTATCTGCTGAAGGACATGCTGCGCCACGAGCTGGTCGATACGATCCGCATGGTGGCGGGCGGTCGCCGCGCGCCGATTCCGCCGGCCGTGGCGGCCAGCATCGCCGCGCATGTGGTCGAAGACCGGTTATCCCCGCGCGAGACCGAAGTGCTGCGGCACGTGGCCGGCGGGTTGTCGAACAAGCGCATCGGCGAGCGCATGCAGATTTCCGAGCAGACCGTAAAGGCGCACATGAAGAGCCTGATGGACAAGCTCGGCGTCGGTGACCGCACGCATGCAGTCACCCAGGCACTGCGGCGCGGCATCATCAGCCTGGACGACAGCGGTCACGATTAGGGGGGTGTTCGGCAGGACTGCAAGGCCTACCAAACACCCGCTACTTCAAACGCAGCAACAGACTGCTGCCTGCACACACCACCGCCAGCCAGGCCACGCCGTGCCATCCCCACTGCGCCAGCGCCAGGCTACCCAGCGCGCCACCGGCCGCCATACCGATGAACATGCCCGTGAACAGCAGCGCATTGAGGCGACTGCGTGCCGGCGGCACCAGGCCGTAGACCAGCGTCTGGTGCGCCACCAGCGCCGACTGGAACCCGAAGTCAAACAGCAGCGCGCTCACCACCAGCAGCGGCAGCAGCGCCGCGGCCGGCAGCCAGGTCTCGGCCAGCAGCAGGCCGAAACCCAGCAGCGCCACCGCGATCGCCAGCCGCGCCACCGCGGGACACCCCAATCGATCGGCGAAGCGGCCGGCGAACGGTGCGGCCAGCGCACCAGCCGCACCGGCAATGCCGAATGCACCTGCCGCCGCGCTGCCCAGCCCCAGGCGGGCGTGCAACATCAGCGCCAGGGTCGACCAGAACGCGCTGAAGCCCACGGCCAGCAACGACTGGCTGGCCACCGCGCGGCGCAGCTGCGGCTGCTCGCGCCACAACGCCAGCAACGAACCCAGCAGCGCTGGGTAGCGCAACGTAGTGGTCGGTGCGAAACGCGGCAGTGCGCGCGCCATCACCGAACCCATCGCCGCCACCGACAACGCAGCCAGCACGAACTGGGTACGCCAGCCCCACGCCTCGGCCACCACGCCACTGACCACCCGTGACAGCAGGATGCCAAGCAACAGGCCGGTCATCACCCGGCCGACGATCTGCCCGCGCTGCGCATCCGGCGCCAGCACCGCAGCGGCTGGCACGATGTCCTGCGCCAGCGTGGCCATCAGGCCCACCAGCAGGCTGGCCATCAGCAGGCCCGGTAGGTGCCCGGCCATCGCTGCCGCGCCCAATGCCAGTGCCAGCAGCGCGGACTTCAACAGAATCAGGGTGCGGCGGTCGAAACGGTCACCCAATGGTGCCAGCAGCAGGATGCCCAGCGCATACCCCAGCTGGGTCAGGGTCGGCACCAGGCCGGCCGCGCGCTCCCCCGCGCCGAGATCCTGGGCGATCAGGCCCAGCATCGGTTGGCTGTAGTAGAGCGAGGCCACCGAGAAGCCGGCGCCGGCCGCCATCGCCAACACCAAGGGGGTGGACGGTGCGGCCGCGGGCACGGCGGCGACGGACAGCGAGGGGGTAGACATGGGGCAGTTCCGTGGGATAAGTGGGCGTATCGTGCCGCTATTCATCCAACGTCTGTAGTAGGCTGGATCGCATACCTTTCATACCCATTGCGCATGACCGACCTCGCCACCGGCGCCGATCGCCTGGACCTGCTGCGTACCTTCCTGCGCATCATCGATGCGGGCAGCCTGTCGGCCGCGGCCGTGCAGCTGGGTACCACCCAGCCCACCGTCAGCCGCCGCCTGCAGGCACTGGAGCGGCAGCTGGGCCTGCGCCTGCTGCAGCGCTCCACCCACGGCCTGCAGCTGACTGAAGATGGCCTGCGCTGCCAGCGCCATGCGCAACGCGTGGTTGACGAATGGGAGTCGCTGCAGGCCGAACTCCAGGGCGAACCAGAAACGCTGCGCGGACGCCTGCGGGTGATGGTGCCGCACGCCTTTGGCCAGGCGCAGCTGCTGCCGACCATGCTGGCCTTCCTCGCCCGGCACCCGCAGCTGAGCCTGGAGTGGATCCTGGAAGACCGGCGCCCGGACTTCATCGCAGAAGGCATCGACTGCGCGGTGCGGGTGGGCCCGGTCGACGAACCACGCATGGTGGCACTGCCACTGGCCGAGGTGCCGCGCATCGTCGTAGCGGCGCCGTCGCTGGTGCAGGACACGGCGGTGAGTTCGCCGGAACAGGCGCAGTCCCTGCCGTGGATCTCGCTGGTCACCTACTACCGCGAACGCCTGCTGCTGCACGACGCGCAGGGGCGTGCGCACACCCTTTCGATCAGCCCACGGCTGCTCAGCGACAACCTGTTCGTGGTGCAGCAGGCCGCGCGCTCCGGGTTGGGCGCGGCCGTGGTGTCGGCTTGGCTGGTTGCCGAGGACCTGGCACAAGGGCGCCTGGTGCAGCTGCTGCCGGACTGGCAGGCGCCGGCACTGCCGGTCCACGTGGTGTTTCCTGCCGCGCGCCAGCAGCCGCCACGGCTGCGCGCCTTCATCGATGCGATGAAGGCCGCACTGCCACAACTGCACGGAATGCGGCCGGCACCGCATTAGCGCCCACTCACAACGCCTCGGCCAGGAACGCCAGCACGGCCGGGCCCACTTCACGGTCGGCGCGCGCATGGCCTTCGGCGGTGCCCCCGACTTCAAGGAACGGACCCACGTCATGGCGATGGGAACTCGGCTGCAGAATGGGCGTGATCAGATGTCCCGCATCGGGGTAGTAGAGGAACCGGTCGCGATCACCTCGCCCTGCCTCGGCCAACCGACGCTGGGCAACGGCCATCATCACGCCGGAGTCGCCCAGGCGGTCATCGCCGCCTCCAACCCACAGCGTCCGTGCGGCGATCGTTTCGATCGGCAGCATCGCCGCCTGCAATGCCGGCGCCCACTGCGGCCCCGGTCGTCCCCAGTCCACTTCCTCCCGATACGGCAGCCACGCCAGCGGTTTGCCCTGCCAACTCAGGGGTGAGCGATCCACGGCCCTGAAATCGGCCGGGGCAACGTCGCGCGCAATGCCACGGAACGGAGCCGGACTGCCCACCCAGGACACCGCCGCACGCAGCGTGGGCAGATGGACGGCGGTGGCCATGGTCGCAATCCCGCCCCAGGAACCGCCCAGCAGACCGACCCTTTGTGGATCCACGCCAGGCTGCCGCTGAAGCCAGCGCACCGCATCAGCGATGGTCTCCAGCGGCACGTCAATCAGGTCCTTGGGCACACCGGGCCCGCGATACCAGGCAATCGACACGGCGATGTAGCCATTGCTGGCCAACCAGGCGGCGTACTGGTCGCCGCCCTCGAAGCCGCCTTCCGCGCCACCCAGCGTCACCAGCGCCGGCCCTCGTGTCCGGGCGGGCCTGTCCGCTGGCAGGTACAGATGCGCCTCGCGCCCGCCGATGTCGACCCGTTGCACCCGCACCCCAGGCAGCATCAGGTGACGTTGCAGGGTCTGCCGTGCAACGACTGAACCGGCCTGCTCAACTTCCAGTTCGAACGTCTGCGGCAGGAAGCCCATGCCATCAGCTGCGCGTTGCCAATGCAGCGGCATTGCACTGGCGCGCCCCTGCTGCGGCTGCATCGACCAGATCAGTCCGCCCGCATCGATGCCCCGGTAGCTGCCCTGCTCCGATCCGCTGCCGGTGCTATCAACCTGGCCACGCAGATCGGCACGCAGCACGGCCTCTGACTGCCAGCGCTGGCCCCGGCTGTCCTGCATCGACAGGCGCAGGCGCACCGTCTCGGCAACGGCAAGGCCCTCGACCTTGATCACCGGAGTACGATCGGCACGCCCGTGCTGGTCATCAACCTCAACGCGGACATCGGCCATCGCCGGGATCGCCAGCGCACACAGCAACCACCCCCACCCCGCTCGTTTCCGCATGTCCTGCCCTCGTCCGCAAAAGGGAGAGGGTGCCCGGAGGGAGCGGCATGTACCGCAGGAACCGGCGTCGATGGTGCCAACCGTGCCGCGGCTGGCCTCAACCGTGTTTCAGCCGCGCCTCCAGAGCGGACGCCAAGGCGGTGCGATAGCTGCGACTGACCGGCACCTGCACGCCTCCGGCCAGCTCAAGCAGCGCATCCCCGTTGTGACGCTCGACCACGCCCTGCACGCGCAACGGATTGACCAGCACCGAGCGATGCACGCGCAGCAGGCCGCCCGGCGCCAGGCGCTCGGCCAACCGCGCGATCGTCTCGCGCAGCAGATGCAGGCGCTGCCCGACGTGGACGCACGCATAGTGCCCGGCCATGTCGATGTAGTCGATCTGCGCCAACGGTACGTACTGCGTTCCACCCACGGCCGGCACGGCCAGAACCTGCGTATTGGCCTGCCCATCGTCGAGCAGCCCGGCCAGGCGACGCACCCGCGTGATCGCTTCCTGTAGTCGTGGCAGCGCGACCGGCTTGAGCAGATAGTCGGCCACCCCCAGCTCAAAGGCCTGCAGCGCATGCTGTGGCAGCGCCGTCACGAAGATGGTGTGCGCGGCCAGCGCAGGCTGCTGCGCCGGCAGTTCCCAGCCGCGGCCATCGGGCAGTACCAGATCCAGCAGCAACAGATCGAAGCGTCGCCCCAGCAACCGCTGTCGCGCCTGGTCCAGGCTGGCCGCTTCAGCATCGACCCTGACCTGCGGAATGTGCGCCAGCAACTCACGCAGGCGGTGACGTGCCAATGCCACGTCATCCACCAGCAGCACGCTCAATGGGCGCATCATGCCGCTTGTTCCGGCAGGAACAGGCAGACCCTGTAGCCGCTGCCACTGTGGCCGGCCTGCAGATGGCCACCGATCATCGCCAACCGGCGCTGCAGTGTGGCCAGGCCACTGCCGAGGCCTTCGTTGCGCGCAGCACGCAGGCAGGGATTGAACACGGCCACCTCCAGCACGCTGCCCTGCACCTCCGCTGTCAGTTCGATCTGCAGCAGCGGGTCCCCCGCCTGCCAGCCACTGTGCAGCACCGCGTTCTCGATCAGCGGCTGCAGCAGCAGCCCCGGCACCGGCCAGTGCAGGGCCGCGGCGCTGGCCTGCAGATGCAGATGCAACGCCTCGTCATGCAACAGCGACTGCAGGGCCACGTAATCCTGTGCAGCGCCCAGCTCATCCGCCAGCGGACGCTGCGCCGGGCATTGCAGGGTGTCGCGCAGCAACGAGGACAACTGCACCAGGGCCGCGTCCGCCGCCAGTGGACGCAGCAGCGCCAGGCCACCGATGGCATTGAGCGCGTTGAACAGGAAATGGTGCTGGAGGTGTTGCCGCAGTGCGACTTCGCGGGCCAGCCGCAGGGCCTGCGATTGTGCGTTCAGCCGCTGCAACCAGGCCAGGCCGTGACCGGTACCGGCCACTGCGATGAAGGTGGGAAAGGCGAACAGCGTGGTAATGCCGATTGCTCGGGCCACCTGGCGCGACGACGGCAGCGGCTGCGCCTGCCACAGCTGCAGCAGCAGATGGCCCAGCCCCCAGCCCAGCGCAGTCAATGCCGGTGTCAGCAGCAGGCCCAGCAACAACCAGCCGATCAGGGGGCGCCGTCCCGGCAAGGGCCAGCGCCGGCAGGCCGCCCACAGCGCTGGCGTCGCCAGCATCCAGGGCAGCTCGGCACCGACGATGAACAACGCCGCCGACACCAGGCCACCCGGTTGCTGGCTTAGGTGCACCGCCGGCACCGCGGTGGCGATCAGCAGCGCCCACAACCCCAGCATGACCACGCGTGGGCGCGGCAACGACAACGGTGCTTCGGGGGCAGGCAACACACAGGCGGGGGCAACGGACATGCACGGCGTCGAACGGGAACCGGCCACCATGCTAGGCGCCCGTGCCCGATCCTTCCCGTGCCGGAAGCAAGGGCGTCAATCGATGAGGGGGTCGGATCCCTTTCCGAAAGAAGGGGATCCGACCCCAGGGCCATCAGTTTGCCTTGGCAGACTCGGCATTCCACGCGGCCACCTTGGCCTTGGTATCGGCCAGCATCTTGTCCAGCGCTGCTCGGTCATACACGTTGCCGCGCAGGATCACGCTGTCGATCTTTTCGGTGGCGGCGATGTCCCGCAGCGGATTGGCGGTCAGCAGCACCAGGTCGGCCGCCTTGCCCTGCGCGATGCCGCCGTAGCGATCCATCTGTCCGAACCAGGCCGGGCCGGAACGGGTTGCCGCCGACAGTGCCTGCGGTGCGCTCAGGCCCTCCTTCACGAACAGCTGCAGTTCCTGGTGCAGGGCGATGCCTGGGAAATTGTATGAGTTGAGGAAGCCGGCATCGGTGCCGGCGATGATCGTCACACCGGCCTCCTGCAGCAGCGGCAGCACCGCCGCCACCTGGTGGTACTGCGCGTGCCGGGCTTCGATCTGTGCCGGCGTGGCCTTGGCCGCACGGTCCACGCGCCACTGGTAGGTCGCGCGCAGACCCGGGCCGATGTACGCCAGGTACGGATCGTCGGCATGGTCATCCTGGTCGAGGAAGTCGAGGATGCGGCCACCGTTGAGCGTGGGCGTGACGAACACACCGCGCTTGGCGAAGTCACGATAGGCATGCATCGCGGTGTCGCGGTCGAAACTGGCGTCGAGCCGGCGGTTGGCTTCAGCACGGTCGATGCGGCCTGCACCGAAGTCAGCGGCGATCTGCGCCTCGTCCTTGCTGCCGGCCTTGAACGCATAATCCAGGTGCTCGATCGAGGCCAGGCCGGCGTCGACCGCCTGCTCCACGGTCAGTGCCATCGGAATATGGCCGGAGGCCTTGAAACCCGCCTTGCGCGCGGCGCTGGCCGAGTACAGGAACAGCTCCGGCTTCAGCGTGCTGTCGGTGATCTTCACGAAATCGACCTTGTCGTGCTGCAGGCGGGTGATGGCCTTGTCCACATCGCCCTCGCTGCCCACTTCGATCGTGCCCTTCCAGACCGGCTTGATGCCTTCGATCTTCGCGCCCGAGCTGAGCAGGCGCGGGCCGAACAGCGTGCCCCTGGCGATCTCGCCACGCCATTGCAGCACCTGCTCGGGCAGGTCGCCGGAGCAGTCACGCACGGTGGTGATGCCATGGGCGATATACAGCGGCAGCAGCGCCTTGTTCTCTTCGATCAACGCCGGGCCACCGCCGAAGTGCACATGCATGTCCCACAGGCCGGGAATCAGGTACTTGCCCTGCGCATCGAGCTGGCGGGCGGTCTTCCACTGGGTACGC
Source organism: Stenotrophomonas maltophilia (assembly GCF_023518235.1). Taxonomy (NCBI): domain Bacteria; kingdom Pseudomonadati; phylum Pseudomonadota; class Gammaproteobacteria; order Lysobacterales; family Lysobacteraceae; genus Stenotrophomonas; species Stenotrophomonas maltophilia. Next base: position 613,937 of record NZ_CP090423.1, on the reverse strand, counting down.
AGCTGCGCGTCCGGGCCGACCGCGACGATGTCCTCGCCACGGATCACCACGCTCTGCCCCGCCAGGCTGCGGGCGTGCTCGACATCGACCACGGTGGCATTGCGGATCAGCAGGTCGGCGCGCTCGGCCGCTGCGGCCGACAGCGGTGCAACGGCAAGAAGAATGGCGAAGGACAGCGGACGGGAACGGAACATGGACAGCATCCTGGTGGGCACGCCCAGCGTGCGGGGTGGAAGGGGTCGGGCTTCAGCGTGCCGCGCCGTGCTGGCGCAGCAGGGCTTCAATCTGCGGGTAGCCACGCTGACGCGCGTGGGCCAGCGGGGTCACGCCATCGCCATCGGCCAGCTCGGGGTCGGCGCCGGCGTCCAGCAGCAGCTGCACGATCTGTACATGACGCGGCCCGCCATCGCCGAGCAGGATCGCTTCCTGCAGTGCGGTCCAGCCCAGGCGGTTGACATGATCTACCGCCACGCCTGCGCGCAGCAGCATGCGCACCGTGGCGACGTGACCGCGCTCGGCCGCCGGAATCAGCGCGGTGCCGCCATAGCGGTTGGTGCTGCGCAGGTCGGCGCCGTGCGCCAGGGTCATCGCCAGGATTTCATCGAGGCCACGCGCGCCGGCATACAGGTAGGCGCTGTCCTGCAACGCATCCTTGGCGTTGACGTCGGCCCCGGCCTCGATCAGTTCACGCGCGGCATCCACGTTGTTGCCATGGGTAGCCAGCAGCAGTGCGGTGCGCCCCTGCCCGTCGCGGGCCTCCAGATCAGCACCCTGCGTGATCGCCTCGCGCACGGCCTCGGCATCGCCACGGCGGGCGGCATCGCGCAGCTGGGCATCGGCCTCGGCCCTGGGGGTGGCGGTGCAGGCGGGAGTCACCAGAGCCAGCAGGCACAACAGCAGCACACGCGGCAACGGCGCCAGCCAGGCAGGGCAACGATGAAAGCGCATGTCGGTGTCTCCTCCTGTCCGGTACCGCGCGGCGCGCGCGATGGCCGGGCATTGCCGGTCGTTGTCCCGCATGGTAGAAGTCGGCCCGGGTATCCAGAAGTGAAATGTTCAAATGCCAGACAGTGCCAAATCGAATAGAACACTGTTCGAGCTGGACCTGCTGCGGGCGCTGGTGATGGTGGCCGACTGCGGCAGCTTCACCACAGCCGCCACGCGCCTGCATTCGACCCAGTCCACGGTCAGCCAGAAGGTGCGGCGTTTGGAGGAACTGGCCGGGCATCGCCTGCTCGAACGCGGCCACCGCGACGTGCACCCGACCGACGCCGGCCACACCCTGCTCGGCTACGCGCGACGCATGCTCGACCTGAACGAGGAAATGGCCCAGGCCCTGGCCGGCGCCACCGTGGAAACCGCCGTCCGCATCGGCGTGCCGGAGGACTTCGTCAACGCGCAGACCACGCGGATGCTGGCGGCCTTCAGCCGCCGCCACCCGCAGGTCAAGCTGGAAATCAGCAGCGGCCTCAGCCGCGACCTGGCCCACGGCTTCGACCATGGCGAACTGGACCTGGTGCTGGTCAAGCAACGCCGCAACAGCCGCCAGGCCGTGCATTGCCGGCGCGAACCGATGCACTGGATCGACAGCCTGCGCAGCAGCTGCCTGCTGCAGGACCCGCTGCCGCTGGTCACCTTCCCGCCACGTGGGTTGTACCGCGACGAAATGATCCACGCAGTGGAAGCGTTGGGCCTGCGCTGGCGCATCGCCTTCACCAGCTCCTCGCTCAGCGGCATCCAGGGCGCGGTGGCCGATGGCATCGGCATCAGCCTGTTGCCGCGCCGCGCGGTCAGCCGCGAGCACCGCATCATCGATGGAGAACGCGACCTGCCGGTGATCGACAACTACGAGATCGGCCTGCTGCATCGCGCCGACGCGGATGACGCGGTGCGTGCGCTGGCCAGCGAGCTGTGGCGCCAGGTGCAGCGCGAACCGGATTGACCACGATAGATCCACGCCAGGCGTGGATGCAGCCCCCCGCGACCATGCGCATCCACGCACGGCGTGGAGCTACTGCCAGCGCCCGTCGATCACCACGCGGCGTTCCACCGGCACCCCTGCCACCGCCGCTGGACCATGGTCGGCGCGTACCGCCACGAAGGTCGCCGGCAGGCCTTCGGCCACGCCATGCTGCGGCAGGCCGATCACCTGCGCGGCATGGGTGCTGACCATGTCCAGCGCCAGCATCAGGTCAGCGTCGGTGTAGAACCCGGAACGGTAACCGAGCAGCATCGCCCGCTGCAGCAGATCGCCATTGCCATACGGCCACCAGCAGTCGCGGATGTTGTCGTTGCCGGCGAACACGCGCACGCCAGCATCATGCAGCGCGCGCAGCGGTGGGAACGGATGGTCACCCGGTGCATTGCTCATGATCGCAACGCCGGCCGTGGCCAGCGCCTCGCCCACCTGCAGCGCGCGCGCCATCGGCACCTCGCCCAGTGCGTACGCATGGCTGACCGCCACCCGCCCCTGCAGGCCCGCGGCACGGGTACGCGCGGCGATGCGCAGCAGCTGGGCCAGTCCGGTCTCACCTGGCTCATGCAGATGGATGTCCAGCTGCACCCCATAGCGCTCGGCCAACCCGAACAGCAGTGCCAGCTGGCCTTCGGCATCGCCGTCCAGCGTGGTCGGGTCGATGCCACCGAGCACTTCCACGCCCGCCGCCAAGGCCTGTTCCAGTACCGCCGCCGTACCCGCACGGGACATCACCCCGGCCTGCGGGAACGCCACCAGCTGGATGCGCATGATGTCGGCGCAGCGCAGTGCCGCCTCGCGCACCGCCTGCAGGTGGTGCAGGCCGGTGCTGCCATCGACATCGACGTGGCAGCGCATGGCCACCGTGCCAAAGCCGCTGCACTGGCGGATCAGGGCTTCGGCGCGATCGGCCATCGATGCGGCGGTGGCCAGTGCAGCCTTCTCCACCGCCAGCCGCTCGCGCAGCGTGTTGACCGGTTGATGGGAATGCCAACGGTCACCGACAAAGCTCTTGTCCAGGTGGATATGGCCATCGACCAGGCCGGGCAGGACGCTGAAGCCGGTCAGATCGACGCATTCCGCACCTTCGGAGGCGCGCGCCGCACCATTGAGATCGCGGATCCGGCCATCACGGATATGGAAATGCAGCGGCGCGCCATCGCGATCGACGCCTCCGTGGACGAACTGCAGGGTCATCGGGAACTCCCGGGAAAGCCTAGTCAATGGACGTTATCGTGCGCGCCACGGCGGCCATCGGCCAACGAAATATATGGATGCCACGCATTCGAAGGAACACTGAATGCTTCCGCCGCCGCTGATCGCGGCTACGCCCCGGACACCGCTGAACGGGTACCATAGGCGCCTGTTTCCGCTGTGATGCCGCATGGGCCCGTCCGACCGCCACGATCGTCTCCGCCGCTGGCAGGCCGCATCCCTGCTGGCCGCCGCTCCGATCGCCAGCCTGTCCGCTACCGATGCCGCGGCCACGGCGCCGTTGCAGGCGCCGCCGGGCCAACAGCGCATCGCGCCGGCCGCGCTGGTCGAGCGGCTGCACCAGCGCGTGCTGTCCGGGCAGAGTGCAACGGCTACCCTGGAGCACTGGTGCGCCGAGCACGGCCTGGCCGAGCAGGCACGGGTGCGCGCGGTGCGGGTACACGGCCAGGACAAGCCGGCCCCGGCCGACGTCCTGCGGGCACTGGGCGCAACCCAGCCGGATACGCCCCTGCGCTACCGCCGCGTGCAGTTGGTCTGCGGCAGCCGCGTGCTGTCCGAGGCCGACAACTGGTACCTGCCCGGTCACCTCAGCCCGGCCATGAACCAGGTGCTGGACAGCACCGACGAACCGTTCGGCCGCGTGGTCGGCCCGCTGGGCTTCCAGCGCCAGACCCTGGCTGACCAGACCTTCTGGCCGCCGCGCGGTGAGGGCGACCACGGCGTCATCCTGGAAGTGCGCGCCCTGTTGCGCGACCGCCAGCAGCAGCCGTTCAGTTACGTCATCGAGTCCTACCTGGTGCAGGCGCTGCCATAACGCGCCGCTACTGACCTGTGATTGCGTTGGCGGCCGGGTCCACCGAAAACACGAAACGCCCGCCGTGCTGGTCCCTGCCCCACGTCATCGGTGCCGTGGTCAGGCTGTAGACCGGGCTCGCCTTGTCCATGCCGAACGCCTCGGACCAGGCGCTGAAATCCTCCTCGGTACGGCTGCGGATCTCGCCGACGCACAGGCTGTAGCCGCAGGCAAAGGACACCAGCGTGCCATCCCTGCCGATGAGCCGGGTCGCGGCGGCCTTGTAGAGACCCGTCAGGTCCTGCACCTCCGGGCGGCTGGACGCGTCGCGCTCGAACTGGCCGATCGCCTGCGCGAATGCCTTGTCGGACCCCAACACCGCCTCGCTCTTCTGCGCAGACACCCCGCCGTCAGCCATCAGCAGGCGCTCTCCCTCGAGGAAGTGACCCTCCACGTTCGCGTACCCGTGGGCAGCCGTTGCGCCCGCCGTTGCCGTCGCTGTTGCCGCACGCGGTGATCCAGCATCGCTGGCTGCGACCGACTGGGATCGCACCGCCGCCGCACCGGGCACCTCCGCCTCGTCCACGCTGCCCGCCTGGCTGCCGCTGCAGCCTGCCAGGACCACCACTGCCATCGCACTCCACACCCTGACATCCATGCGCCTGCTCCTGCGTGTAGCGCAACAGCATGCCACGCTCATTGCCGCCAGGCCGGTGCAACGCACAAAGAAAAGCCCGGCAATACCGGGCCTTTCGCTTGCCACCGGATCAGCGGAACCGGTAGTCCAGCTGCACCCAGTACTGGCGGCCGTACGGGTCGTAATTGCCGACCGGATAGAACGGCCAACCACCGCCATTCCTGTCCGCCGGCGGGCGGCTGTCGTGCAGGTTGTTGACGATCACGCCCAGCGACAGGTTCTCGCCAAACTGGCGGAACACGCTGGCGTTGTAGGTCATGTACGGCGCGATGCGGCCACTGCCATCACTCTTGGGCAACGAGCCGAAGCGGTTGCCGTACAGGGTGGTGGTCCAGTCACCCTGGCTCCAGGTGATGCTGCCATTGGCTTTGCTGCGCCACTGCCAGTTGTCGAGCGAGTTGCGGATGTCACGCTCGGGGTCATCGGCGAACTGCCTGTAGGTGTGGTCCAGCACCACGGTATAGGCCAGGCGCGTGGTGAAGCGCCCATAACGACCGGCGTCGAAGCGCCAGTTGCCCTTCAGGTCCAGGCCGCGCACCGATTCGGACGCCGCGTTGATCGGGTTGATCAGTACGCGGGTCACCTGGTCCGGCTGCACCGTCGCGTTGGACGGATTGCGGATCACCCGTGACAGCGCGTCCTGGCACAGCGGCGAACCGAGGTCACGCGTCTCGCCGCCCAGCGTGCGGCCGAGGCGGCAGTCGGCCTCGTCACGCAGGATGCGGCTGGTATCGAGGCTGGTGACCTCGTTGTTGATGCGGATGTCGTAGTAGTCAGCACTGAAATCCAGCCCGGCCAACGGCGACCAGACCACGCCGAACCCATAGGACTTGGCGGTCTCCGGCTGCAACTGCGGATTGGCGCGGTTGCTGTAGTCGATCGACAGGCCGTTGTAGTCGCAGTTGTCATACGACTGGCCGGCGGTACGGCAGCGCCAGTAGTCGGTCATGCCCGGGTTGTAGCCGCGCGTCTCGGTGGCGAACACGTAGTTCATGTCCGGCGCACGGAAACTGGTGGCGGCCGAACCGCGGATCAGCAGGCTTTCCACTGGGCGGAACTCGACACCGACGCTCCAGGTCGCCTTGCCGATGTGCTCGCCGCCTGCCCGGTACTGGTCATAGCGACCGGCCAGGGTGGTGGTCAGCGACTGCAGCAACGGCAGTTGCAGTTCAACGCCCGCCGCGTAACGATCGCGCTCACCGCCGGCACCGATGCCGGCACTGGTGTTCCAGAACTCCCCGGTGCCCAGGCGCGGGTCCGGGCGGTTGCGGTAGCCCTGGCTGCCGGCCTCGACCACCGCCGCCAGCGCGGCGTCACCACCGGGCAGCGCGAACAGGCGGCCGTTGATGCTGGCACTGAAGGTCTGCAGCCACGCCGCATTGCGGCTCTCCTGATAACCGGACAAGCCCTGGTATTCGTCCGGGGTCAAGGGTTGGAACAGGCGCGCCGGATCCGGCGCATAGACCTCCACGCCGTTGCGCACGCCCAGCCTGGGGCCGAGCAGGTACTCGTTGATGCCGGCCAGCAGCACCGGGCGACGGGTACGGTTCTCGTAGCGCGAGCGGCTGTAGACCGCCTCGTAATCCCAGCCACTGTCGCCGAACTGGCCACGTGCGCCGACGTTGAACGACCACGAATTTTCCAGGAAGCGATTGGCATTGCGCGGCAGGCCGCCAATCTCTTCCGGTGCGAACCGGCGGTACCAGCTTTCCAGGTTGCCGGTGGTCTGGTTGTAGAAGTAATTGCGTGCCGAGGTCCAGGTGGGCGCGCGCGTATTGTTGTAGATCTGCGCACTGCCCACGGCCAGATCGGCGAACAGATCGGTGCGCTCATCCAGGTGGAAGGTCAGCAGGCCGTAGCCATTGAGATTGCGCTTCTGGGTCTGCACGGTCCAATAGCTGGCGGCCGCCTCATTGCTGCCGCAGTACCAACCCTGGCGTGGGTTGTTGGCACGGAACACGCTGCCGCCATAGATGGCCGAGGCAGCGTCGCACCCGTTCACGCCCGGATCGATGTTGCGCCCGGTGGCGGCATTGCGGCGATAGGCGATCGCGGTGGCCTGCGGCGCTCTGCCGGTGGGGTCATCGTCGAGCGAGTCCATGAAGTCGCGCTGATGCGCATGGATCGCCTTGCGCACATCGAACTCGAGGCCGAACACGCCTTCCCAGCGCTCGCCGGAACCGCCGCCAACCACCTGCACGCGCTGGTTGTCGCCGCCGCCGCGCTGGGTACCGCCGGCACGCGCGTTGACCTCCACACCGTCGAAGCGGTCCTTGAGGATGATGTTGACCACGCCGGCGATGGCGTCAGAGCCGTACACCGCCGACGCGCCGGCGGCCAGCACCTCGATGCGCTCGATCAGCGCGCTGGGAATGTTGGCCAGGTTGACCACGTTCACCGAGCCTTCGTAGGCCAGCGGGTAGTCGGACTGGCGGCGACCGTTGACCAGCACCAGTGTGCGGTTGGGCCCCAGGCCGCGAAGGTTGATGGTGTTGGCGGCCGGCGTGAAGGTATTGCCGAAGTCCTCGCCCTGCACGTTGCCGGTGTTCTCGGTCAACGCACTGAGCGCGTCGAAGGCATTGCGGTAGCCCTGCGCGTCAATCTGCTCGCGGCTGATCACCGTTACCGGCGACGGCCCTTCGACGCTGGCACGCGGAATACGCGAGCCGGTGACCTTAACTTCCTGCAATGAGGTGGGTGCGCTTTCCTGCGCGAGGGCCGGCAGCGAGACCAGCATCAGGGACGACAGCGCGAGCACCAGCGGACGCGGGCGCAGCGCCTTGGGAGAGGCGGACATGGGCTTCCTGGGGACGATGGGGTGGTACGGGAGGACAGCCGCCGATGCGGCGCATAACGATCCCGTAACGAAAGTGTCCTGAATGGGCAGTTTCAGTGGAAATGATCAGCCTTGATGGGCTTATGCCTGAACCGAATCAGACCTGGCGCCCCTGCCAAGCCGCTTTTGCAACGAATTGAATGGTGCCGTGGCAGGCGTCCTCGCATCGTGCGGGGCATGAACAACAGTGCCCAACCTTCCTGCCTCCCGCCCCTGCATCCGGTCCGGCGACGCCACCTGCTGCACCTGCAGGCCGCACCGGTGACCCTGCGCTCCTTCCTGCGCACCGACCTGCCCCGCTGGCGCATCTTCGATGACGCCCGGCGGCGTGGCCACGTGCACGTGCCTGGCATCGATGAGGAAGCGCGGTTCCTCGCAGGCATGCACCGCTCCTGCCTGGAATACGACCACGATCAGCTGCAGCTGGGCGTATTCGACGACGTGCATGGAACCCTGCTGGACCAGGTGCACGTGCGCCTGCAGTCCGCGTATGCGCGTTGCGCGGAAATCCAGTCACTGCAGCATCGGCACGCCTATCCGCAGGCGGCATTGCAGGCGCTGTGCGCGTTCCTGTTCGAGAACGTCGGCCTGCATCGCATCTACGTGCTGCTGCCGCCGTCATGCACCTCGCCGTTCGCCGACGCCCTGCGTGCCACCGGCTTCGAATGCGAAGGCGTGCTGCGCGACCAGCACCTGGACGCCGCGGGCTGGCACGATCGCCAGCTGCTGGCATTGACCGCGCCCGGATGGCGCAATCGCCAGCAGGCGATACGTTAGCGCACCCGTTCCAGCGCCTGCCCTGCGCCGGTCACGGCGGCGCAGGCGTGATCCTGCAGTTCCTCGCCACTGGCGTCATTGCCGCTGGCGGCGTCCACCCGCGTGGCCAGCAGGATGAAGCCCGGCCCGCCCTGTACGTCATCACGTCCAGCCACGACCAGACTCCATTGGCCGACATCGGTCACGCCACTGAGATCGTAGGCCAGCAGATTCAGCGGGTTGGCGGTCAGCGCGTCACCCGGCAGCAGCCGGGCCTGGTAGCGGTGGCCGCGCAACGGCGTGGCCAAGGGCGCCCAGCGCTGGCCCAGGGTGCCGGCCTGCGCATCCAGGGCCTGCAGCACGTCGGCGCGCAGGCAGTCGACATGGATGTGCAGCTGGTGCTGCGAACGGCCATGTGGCGAGTTCAGCGCCAGGCTCGCCACCGCACGCGGCAGTGGCTGGCCCAGCGCCTGTTCGGTATGGCCGCGCGCCTGCCAGGCCGCAGCGAAATAGTTCGGCGCGCCACGCTGGTACAGGCTGCGGTTCTCGATGCCGCTGACCTTGTCCAGCGGCATCAGCAGGAACTGGTAGTCGCCGTGCGCATCCTTGACCAGCACGTCACGACGGTCAGCCGCGCTTTCCACCCGCAGGCAGTCACCGCGCGGTCCCTCTGCGCCCCGGCAATCACGTTCAATCAGCCGCCACAGCGCATCGGAGTGGGCCGGCGGCGGGGGCACACTGGCACAGCCCACCAGCGCCGGGAGGGACAAGGACAACAGCAACGGCAGACGGGGCACGGCACTCACATCGATGGCTCGGCCCACGGCCGCGACGCATAGTGTAGCCCGCCCTCTCAGCCAGGCACCGCCTCGCTGGCTTCGGCCTTCTCCTCCACCTTGCCCGGCGTGTACTTGGTGGCACCAAAGTACAGCACCCGCCACTGGCTCAGGTTGCCAATGAACCAGTGCGCCACCGAGTCGTGGCCGTAGCCGTCGAAGAAGGCCTCCACCTCCGGCGGCAACAGCGTGGTGTTGTCCCACGACTCCAGGGTCACCCGCTCGGCCATCGTCAGCGTCGCGCCCCGCTCGCGGCGGCGGCGCAGGCTGACGATCTTGCCCAGCATCGTGTCGTTTTCCTTCTCCAGACCCCGGCGCTGCTTGCGCACCGCCGAAAGCTCATCGTCCCGCGCCTTCAGTTCGTCAGACACCCGGTTCCATTCGGCCGTCTTGTCCGCATTGCCCTGGTCGGCAAGATGCAGGTTGTCATTGCCCCACGGCGATGGCAGCTGCGACTGGCGACGGCGCAGGGTCCGCACCTGCTCGCGCAGCGCGTCCTCGCGCGCCGCCAGCCGCTGCATTGACGGCAACCTGTCTCCGCGCGCCACGCGCACCCGCAGCCAGCGGTACAGCAGCTCCATGTGCGAGGCCTGCACGTCCTCCATGCGCCCGCGCTTGACCCGCACCGCCTGCAGATAGGCGTTGAACACCGCCTGCAGCTCCGGATCCTGCTTGTCGAACTCGGCCTTCAGGAACGGCTCCAGTTCACTCACCGGATGGAGCAACACCCCACCGGCCTGCGCCATGTCGTACATCTCGTTGAGGGCAAAGCGCGCGATGCTGTTCTGGCGCCCCTGGTGTTGCGGGTCATAGCCGCCGCCCACATCCGAGTGCACGCCGGGGAACCAGATTTCCACCGTGTTGGCCGGGTACAGCGCGTGCTCCCGCGTTGAATCCAGCGGAAACTGGCCGCGCAGCTCATGGGCAGCGGTCATGTGCACCGACTGCTCCACGATTTCCGGAACCGCCATGCCCTCGGCCCAGCCGGTATGTCCATTGCGGTAGTTCACCGCGGCGGCCGCCAGGCTCGGCCACACCGAGCACACCGTATCGAACACGCCCATGAAACCAATCCGCAGCGGGATGCGCTCGCGGTACAGCCAGGTGCCATCGGCCTGGCGCCGGCAGCGCGCGGCCAGGTCGCGGGCGAACGCCCGTGCCGATGCCGCGCCGCGCGAAAAACCCAATACCGACACGCTGACCACCAGGATGCGCATCGGCTCGGGCTGGCTGTCGATCAGCTCGTCCAGTGCCTGCAGCGCGAAGTCGATGCGCTCGCGACCACCCTTGCCGATCGACAACCCGAGCAGGCCGCCGCTGTCACCGACTTCCGGGCAGGGCGTACCGACGCCCGCCAGATACTGGCGCTTGATGTTCCGCGTATCGTCCTTGTGCGAAATGAACAGCCGGGCGATGTTCGACAGAGCGCGCTCTTCCTCCCCCTTGGCCAGCTCTTCATCGCGATTGTTGCCGGTACCATCGAAGAACACGCTCAGGTGCAGGCTCTGGGTACAGCCGGTGGTGGCTGCTTCCTTGTCGGGCACCGTGCCGCACATCGCTTCCTGGCGACGGCGACGCTCGGCATCGCTCAATGGACGCGTGCCACGGGCCAGCCGCGCGGTGCGCGCCGTGCCCTCAGCCTGCGCGATCGGATCAGGGGTACCGGGTTCGAGATCCACCTGGCCCGGAATCGCGGTCGGATCAGTACTGGTCATGGTCCTTGTGCTCCTTCGGCACCGGCATGCGTCGCACGTCCCATTTGTTCACGCCCTTGTCCAGCAGCTCGGCCTCGACATGGCCGTCGGCATAGAAATGCAGCAGCAGCGTGGCCGGGTTGGGCGGATACGGCGTCTTCAGTTGCACCACCGCTTCGCGCGGCACGCGGTGCCCTTCGCTCAGGTAGCGGTTGGTGGCCAGATCGTAGCGGTTGGCCTCGATCCAGCGCACCCGCACGCTGTCCGGCCCCTTGCCGCGCGGCGCGCGCGGCCCCATCCCGGAGCCGCCGTTGGTGTAACCGCTCACCCCTCCCAGAAACTGCCCATCGACCCGCACATCGGCCAGGTAATACGGGCTGTAGTTGAACGCGAACAACGACATGATCGGCGTCTTGCCGCGCGCCATCGCCCGGCTGCAGCCGACGCCCACCACCAGCAGCGCGATCACTGCCAGTGCGCTCCACCACAGGTACTTGGTGCTCATCATCGCGATCTCACTCCGTTCAATCCCAGCTTTCTTCCAGGGGCCAGACTTCATTGCCGATATCGGCCGCACTGCGCCGGCCACTGGCGAAATCCTGCAGGCGCTGCTGCCAGGTCGGATCCTCGCCCAGATCGATGCCGGCCAGCAGCGCCCAGGTCGCCACCATCACCACGCGGCGGCTGTCCTCAATGCCTGCCGCCGCGGCCGTCGCCACCACGCGCCGGAAGAAGGTGTACCAGCGCGCGCGTGGCAGGCGCGCCAACAGCTCAGGGTCGGTCAGCTGGAAATGGTCGATCAGGGTATAGGGGTAGCTGGCGTCGATCAGCGCGCGCCGCTGCGGCGCCTCCAGTACCCACGGCGGGTCATGCGGATCCGGCACGACATCGGCCAGCTCCAGCCGCGCCCATTGCAGATCATGGCGCAGATACCACCAGCATTCGCCCAGGGCCAGGAAGGCACGGCACTGCGCCTCATCCAGCACCTGCACCCACCAGGGCAGTACACGCGCATCAAAGAAGCGTGCCAGGAACTCCTTGCCATTGGGGTAGCAGGCATCCAGGCGCCGTTGCAGGCGCTGCTGCAGTGCCTCACCGGTCAATGTCGTTTCGATCACACTGAGCAGGCCCGGCGAACGCGCCTGCGCCGCCGCCCGCTGAAGGAAGCGGTCGATATCGATGTCTGCCGGCAGCCGCGCCAGGAACACGCTGGCATCATCGGTGCCGTCGGCCAGCAGGCCGTCGAACAACCGTAGCGGCGCCCACGGCAGCGCACGCAACAGCTGCAACGGCTGATCGCACTGCGCGCCATCGAGCAGCACGAAACGCTGCGCCTCCGCGTCCAGTGGCGGCAGCGCAAGTGGAGGAAAATCCCAGTCCCTGCGCATGCTCAGCCTCCCTTCGGGGTCAGCGCTGAGGCCCGCTGCGCCGCCAGCAGCAGGCACTCCTTGCATACCGACTGCGGGAACACCGGCAGCGGGTAGCGACCGCCGCCGCCGGGAAGGAACGACTTGCGCCCGGCGTGCACGGTGATGCGCCCCGGCGCGTTGAAGACGATGTTGCCTGCACTGAGGGTGACGCTGGCGCCGCCCGCGGTGGAGATGTGCAGCGTACGCCCGGCGCCAAGTTCGACAGCGGCCTGCGCACTGGCGGCATGCAGCGACTGTCGGGCCTGCACCGCCACACGGTCCTGCTGCGCCAGGATGTCCAGCTGCTGCGTGGCGCTGGCAAGGGTCAGCGTCGGCGTCCGGGTATCGGCGCCGGTCTTGGCGGCCGCCAGCACACCGATCGCCTGCCGCCCATGCCAGCGCGCCTGTCCCATCACCGTCGCATCGCTGTGCTGGCCGCTGCCCAGCACCAGGGTTTCACCCTGGGCCCAATGCAGCCCCTGGCCCGCCACCATCACCACACCCTCCGGCGCGGCCAGGCCCATCAGCGCGTCGCCGGTATGCGGCACACGGCCGTCGCCTGCATCGCCGCTGCGCTGCGCGGCGGCGCCAGTGGCCTCCTGCAGATCCGCCCCCGGCACCGTGCTGCGCACACTGGCCAGCAGCACCGGCACCGGCGCACGCGTACTGTCGAGCCTGGAGCGCTGCGGCGACTGCACGCCCAGATGCGAGGCCGGTTGTACGGTCAGGTGGGTGCGCGCCGCGTCGGCCTGCTGTTGCACCAGCGTCGCCACCTGCTGAAGCAGTGCCGCCGGCTGTGCCGCGGATCCTGCCGGTTGCAGGTCACGATGCGCGTAGGCATCCAGCCACAACCCACGCTGCCCGCGCACGCTGCCCCATGCATCGCTGCGCAGTTCAAAGCCGCTGCCACGCAGGCTGCCGCGATGATTGTCGGCCTGGTGCCGCAGGTGGCCCAGGCTCAGTGCCGAGTGCTGCTGGCTGCTGGCCAGCTGGGTGCGCAGCTGCTGGTCGCTGTCGTCGAACAGCAGCCGGTTCCAGCCCTGTCCCTGCCACTCGCGCGACTGCACGCCCCACAGCGCACCAGGATGCCGGTGCGCCTGCTCGCCGCCAGCGGCCGCATGCCAGGCCGGTGCCTGGCCACCACCGAGGTTGGCCTGCGCACTGCCTGCACCATCGCGGGCCTGGGCAAACGGCGTGGTATCGGCTTCGGCGCTGGCGCCTGCCGGCGTCGGCGCCACCCCGGCCTCGCCACGCCCGTTGTAGAGCGCGCCCAGTACCAGTGGCCGATCGATGTCTCCTTCGAGGAAGCCGACCAGCACTTCCTGGCCGATCCGCGGCAGGAACTGGCTGCCGACCCCGGGCCCGGCATAGCGCTGCGCGACCCGCAACCAGGCGCTGTCGGCGCCCTCTGCGCCGTCCTGGAAATGAAACCGCACACGTACCCGTCCCAGCGCGTCGGCATGCACTTCATCGCTGGCACTGCCCTGCCCGGCCACCACGATCGCCGTCTGGTAGCCGGGGGCCAGGGGGCGTGGATTGCGCCGCGCACCGGTGCCATCGCGCAGTACCGGCCGCCAGTGGCGGTCACGCGCAAGCGCGGTGAATGCCTGGCTGTAACCATGGGCACGCGCCTGGGCTGCGAGCGTGTCGCGCTCTGCGCTGACGGCTTCGGCTGCCGTCAATGCCTGGCGCAGATCAACCGGCAGATTGTTGACGCCGGCATGCTCTACGCTCACCAGCATCAGCTCCGCCGGCCGCTCGCCCGGCAGGCCGGTCAGCACCCACACCTGGCCGGCATCGGCGCTGCGCACGCTGCCACGGCCCTGCCATTGCAGCGCCTGCGCCTCCATGGCCTCGACCACCCGGTGGGCATGGTGCTGCAACTCGGTGGCATCGGCGAAGGCATGTGCGCCGATGGCATCGTAGTCCTCGCGCGGCGCCTCGCTGTCGCCCTGCAGCGGCAGCTGCCCTGCCAGCGAGCGGACGCTGCGGTAATCGCTGCTGTGCAGCTGCACCCGCGTACTATGCAGTCGTCGGTGTTGCCCAAGCCGCTGCACGCCGTCGCTGGGTTCGCTGGCATCGGCGCGGTGGAAGCGGATCCCGCCGCCACTACGTGACTCCTGCGATTCAGGCAGCACCGTCGAATCGGCGAACAGCAGCATGCCATGCCCCGCAGCGGCGTCCTGCGCTTCCTGCACGCACCAGCCCAGCCCTTCCTCGGCCAGCAGGCGCTGCACGAAGGCCAGGTCCGATTCGCGGTACTGCACGCAGAAGCTGCGAGGCCGCGATGCCGCCAGGAACGCATCGACCTCGTCGGTCCAGCGCCAGTGCGCCAACGGCGCATGCCCCTGCAGCACGGCATCGACGATTTCGCGCACGCTCTGCTCCTGGAACACACGGCTGCACCGCGCCTGGTCCATCCACCAGGTCCAGTCGCGCAGGGTGATTCGGTAGCGTGCCAGGCCTCCATCACTGCCGGTGCAGCGCGCATCGGCAATGACGCCGTGGCGCGGCCACGGCTGGCCGTCGGCCAACCGCACATGCAGGCACGCGGGCTGCCCCAGCCAATCGGCCAGCGGCAGCGAAGCATCCAGTGCCAGTACATCAATCGTCAGATGCCGCCCCTGCGAGAGGGCGTCATGGCCATGCCAGTGATCGACAACGACCGCTGGCAGGCCGGGTAGCTCCAACCGATACAGGCGGCTGTCGGCATCAAGGCCGGCTGCCTGCACCATGAGGTTGCGAATCGCTTCCATGGCGTCCCCACCGTTGCTGCCCACGCGACGGTGGCGGGCAGGTCCTTCCCCTGTAGGGCGACGGTAGCAGATGGACTACGGCGGTGCACGCGCACGCCGTCACACCCGAATGACGCGCTGGATCAATAGGTTCCGTAGGAGACTTCAACCACCACCGGCTTGCCGGCACCCTGCGCCGGCTGCAGGGTGAAGCGGTCCAGCGCGCTGCTGTCATCGCCCAGCGGCGTGCTGCGGAACTGCAGGCGATAGGTTGCACCCGTCTTCACGCTGCCATCGGGCAGCAGGCGCGCGTCGGCGGGCAGCAGCAGCCCGCCCAGGTCGCTGTAGGCCTCGGGCGCATCGCTGAAAACGTAGTCGACCAGCTCGCCGATACGGCGCATTTCATAGACCCGCGTCGGCCAGGGCCGCGCCGCACTGCGGCCATTGCGCAGGTCGGTCACCCACTGCTCGGGCAGCTGATAGACCTTGCGCAGCGCGGTGTCGTCCAGTTCGGCGCTGGCCACCTGCAGGCAGCACACCAGCCGCTTGCTCTCGCGGTCGTAGATCGAGAAGCGCGCATCGCTGGCCACGGCCGCCGGCAGCACCGCGAACGGGATGTCACGCAACGCTGGCTCGGCGCCGTCGCGGGAGTCCAGGTTGCGCCAGCCGCCGAAGACCGGCTCGCCCGCCTGTGCCAGCGGCGCCGCCAGGCACAGCGCCAGCGCAAGCCCGCCGGCCGAGCGTCCGATCCAGTTCTGCATGTCGTTCATCCGTCGATGGCACCTGGCCAATCAGTTTCGTGAGAATGCCATGAAGATGGCGCCGTTGCCATGCCATCCCGCGGACGGTAGCCAAGCCAGGGCAAGGCCGCGCCGACCTCGCCCTACGCCCAGTCCGGCGTGCACAGCAACTGCGATTTCTGTGGATTGTCACCCTGCGGGTCCAGCTGCGGCCGCTCACCGCGCGCGCTCCGCGCATCGCGCGGAAACTCGGTGCCCAGCGCCTTCCGTGCACGCCTGCGCGCCTGCTCCACGGGCAGATCGATCAGCAGACCGATGGGGGTGGGCGCGGTGCCGAGGTGGGTCACCACCCTGTAGACCGGCAGACCGTGGAAATCGGCATTGACGCAGAAGTAGGCGATCCCGAAGGCCTCATCGCGCTCACAGGGCTGCGGCGCGTGGCGGGCCAGATAGGGATTGGCCGGCCGCCCGGACTCTGCACTCAGATACCAGCCCTTGGGCTGGCAGGTGAGCAATCCGTCAAAGAGCGTTTCGGTGCGGTCCGGATCACCCGGCAACGGCGGCGCTCCCTGCGCGGCATGCGCGTCGGCGGCCATCTGCGCCTCGATGGCGGCCCGCGCGGAGCGTGCAGCGTCGGCCTGTTCGACCGTCTGCGCGGGTGCCTGCCTGCACGCTGCCAATGGCAGCAGGCAGGCCACCAGCAGCGGGCACACGGCCACTCTCCCCGGCGAGACGCGCGTGCTCGCGCGACTGCGCATGCTCAGCCTCCCATTGCCGTTCCAAGCTGCTGGAACGCGCCGCCGATGGACGGAACATTCGCTGGTGGCAGGGTCGCCGGATCGCGGCATTCCTGGGCCCGCCTGCCGGCCACACTGAACACTTCGCGATAGCGCAGATAGCCATAGGTGTTGAGGCGCGGGATGTTCAGCTCCGTCCACTTCATCATGTAGAAGCCGGCCAGCGAATCGTGCATGTAATTGTCGAACAGCGTGGTGCTGACATCCGGCACCGGCGTCGCGTTGAGCACGAGGTCCAGCAGCGCACTGGTCTCGGCGGGAATGCCGGCGTAGGTGTAGGCCGCGGCGGACGCTCGCGGCGTCGGCTCGAACACCGGACGCCCGGCCTTGCGCCCGGCGTCGATGCGCTTCTGGCTTTCATTGAGCTGACCGCGGTAGGCCGCCATGTCGCTCTTGCCCTGCGCCAGCTCGGTGACCAGATTGGCAAAGTCGCGCTGCGCGTTGGCCAGATCCACCTGGTCCTCTGCATCGGACTGCTTGAAGAACGGCTGCTGCAGCAGGCTCTGTGGGCCGTTGGGCAGGCGCTTGCCCTTCCAGGCCACGTACTGCCGGCAGTGTCCTGCAATCTGCTGCGTGTGCGCGCCTGCGGGCACCCCATGGCCGGTCAGCCAGGCGTTGTAGTCGCGGATCAACTGCGGATGGCAGCCGAAATGCGTGGCATAGGCCGGGTCCTGGTTGAGCTCGGTGATCGTCTCCATCATGACGCCCGCCTTGATGGCTTCGTGATGCATGTCGATCAGCGGAATCTGTGACAGTTTGGCCTTGCCGTTCGCTGCGCCGGACACGAAGTCCTTGCCCTGGCCGCCGGGCGAATAGCCACCACCGACATCGGAATGCATGCCGGGGTAAAGCACTTCGCGCCCGCTGGTAGCCAGATCCAGCGGGAAGTTGATGCGCTGCTCATGCAAGGCAGCGAAATGCACGCATTGCCGGGCCTCGGGGTGAATGCTCATCATGTCACCTGCGGCCCAGTCCCATTTGCCCTTTGACACCCGGCTCATGGCAGCAACACCCACCGAAGCCACTGTGTCGAAGATGCCCATGAAATTGAGGTAGAGCGGAACACCGGCGATGTTGTAGCCACAGCCGCTGCCCCAGGCCTCGGCGGTTTCATACAACCGATGCACGAACGCCCGCGCCTGCGCGGCACCGCGCGAGAAGCCGAACACCGACACGTGAACGGAGGTGACGCGACGCTGGTGGCTTTTCACCACCTGTTCCAGGCGTTGCGCGATTCCGGTCAGCATGGCGCGGCGCGTCATCCCTTCCAGCAGGCGCGTTTCGCTCATCGAACCGACCAGGATCTTGGCTTCAGCCGGGCTGATCAGATCACTGGATTTGAGGTACTGATGCACCGAATTGATGACCTGCAGGATCGCCCAATGGATGCGATCGGCACCGTAGCGTGCGGCACCGCCGCCCAGCGTGTCGCCATCCTGGTTGGTATCGCCCACCTCGGAAAACGGCGTCCCCACGCCAGGCACATAGACGCTGAAGAAGCCGTTCTCCGGTTCGGCCAGGCTGGCGTCGTACAGGCGTGCCACATTGCTGTGGCCGTTGCGCGCAAGCTGGGTGCGGGTGGCGCGTGTCTTGCCGGTCACGAAGGTACCTGCCCACTCACGGTTGTTGCCGGTGCCATCGAAGTAGATGCTCACATGCACCTGGCCCTGGCACTGCGACCCCTTCTCGCGCAGGCACGCCATCGCCTTCGCCCGTCGTTGTGCCTCAGCGCCGCTCAATGCGCGCTGTCCATTGGCGGGCATGGGCTGCGCGCCAGTCGCCGTGCGTTCATTCATGTCCTTGCCTCCTGGTTCCGATATCCGTCCCTGCCCGGTTCCTTGTCCCTGTCGATCCCACCCGACCTCCACTCAACTGGTGGGCGGCCGCCGAAGGTGCTCCCACACGGGATTCTCACCCTCACGCAGCGGCGCCTCCGGTCCCGTCAACGGATAGTCCGGGTGCCCCAGTATCAGGTTGGTCACGAATACCTTGACCTGACCATTGCGCAGGAAGTGAACCGCGAGACTGCCAACCTCGTTGTACCTGGGGATGGGTACCGTCGCCTTCTGGTAGGTTTCCAGGTCGGTTGTCCATTCGATCTCCACCTTCAGATCCGGAGTCCATCTATCCGGCAGCACTGCGCAGCAGACAGTTCCACCTTCAGAGTGGGGCCACGCCGATCCACCACTCCCTCCGTTCACAAGGAACTGCGCAACGTGGTTGTCGGTGTGGTTGTAGCCCCGCACCCCCACCGGTGTTGACGCAGGCTGGCCCTTGCAGGCGGCCAGTACCGGCAGCAGAAGCAGTGCAACCAGGGCGGACAGCGGCGGAACACGCATCTTGTGCACAATCATTGATCAGCCCCCCGGCGGCCGCCGAAGGTGCTCCCACACGGGATTCTCACCTTCACGCAGCGGCGCCTCCGGTCCGGTCAACGGATAGTCCGGGTGTCCCAGTATCAGATTGGTCACGAATACCCTGACCTGACCATTGCGCAGGAAGTGAACCGCGAGACTGCCAACCTCGTTGTACCTGGGGATGGATACCGTCGCCTTCTGGTAGGTTTCCAGGTCGGTTGTCCATTCGATTTCCACCTTCAGATCTGGAGTCCATCGGTCAGGAACGACAGCGCAGCAGACCGTGCCGCCTGCCGAGTGACGTCGAGCCGACCCTCCGCTTCCACCATTCACCTGGAACTGCGCAATGGAATGGTCGGTATGGTTGTAGCCCCGCACTCCCACCGGTGTCGACGCAGGCTGCCCCTTGCAGGCGGCCAGTACCGGCAGCAGAAGCAGTACAACCAGGGCGGACAGCAGCGGAATACGCATCTTGTACACAATCATTTCTTCAGGTCCTGGAGGGTGCCGCAACGGCCTGCGACGCAACGCGGGCGGCGTCCCACAGCGGAACGCCGGTCAACCAGATGTCTTCCGGCAGGGCCGATGCCCAGTCCGCGAAAGGCACCTCGCAGGTTCCTGCGTGCTGCGCCAACCGTGCCTGCACGGCAGGATGCGCGCGGCAGGCGCCGGAGGTATACAGCGCCAGCAGCAGGTACTGCACGTGATCGTCCACCTGGTCCACGCCGTGGGCAATCGTGTCCTGCAGGTGGTCGACGATGAACGGATACAGCGATCGGTACGGCACCTTTTTCATCTCATCGGGAATCACCCGGCGGAGCTGCGCGATCGCCACATCCGGCTCGCACGCGTCCAGCAGTCGTGCGTACTGATGCTCGTCCAGGCGCAAAGGCGGCAGTGCCGGCAGACCCGCTTCGCTCATTGCGTCCAGTGGCCATTGCTGCAGTTCGCCAAAGCGATCGAAGTACTGCAGGCGCTGCACGTTTTCCAGCAGGGCCGCACGCTGATCAGGCCGCAACAGGTCAAGCAGGGCCGGCAGGATGCGCGTGTCATACCAGCGCAGCAGCATTTCGCGGCCGCCCTTCTCGGGCACCCTGGCCAGATGGAAAGCGCGCAGCTGGCGCGCCAGTTCATCCAGTTCCAGCGCGCTCCACAGCAGGCTGACACCCGGCTTCTGCGCACCCATCTGCCCGATCTCCGTGTCCAGCGCGGTGTGCGCCGCCTCCGGCCAGGCCACCAGCAACGGCGCGATATCCAGCAGGCCCGCTTCGGCCGTGCCCTCGAACAACGACCGATAGCGCGCGCCCAGGCGCTCCAGCCGCGCATGGAAATGCGGTCTCTGTGCGCTGTCGATCACGGCATAGCGATGGATCACACCAGCACTCCCGGTGTTCCCTGGCGCATCGCGTCGAGAATGCAGCTCTTGCAGCTGCTGCGCGGGAACTGCGGCAGCGGATACCCCTGCTGCGCCGGCCCGACGAACGACTTGCTGGCCGCATGCACGGTAATGGTTCCGGGGCAGTCGATGGTGATGTTGCCGCCTGCGATGGTCAGGCTGGCGCCGCCGGACGTCGCCACACGCAGCACCGTGGCAGCGGCCAGCTCGACGGGCGCCTGCGCGCTGGCACCCCGCAGCGCAGCGCGCGACTGGATCCGGATCTGATCTGCGTGCGCCTGCATGTCGAGCATTTCACTGCCGGCCACCACATCCAGCGCGGTCGATCCGGCGCCGGCCCCCTCGACGACGCAGGCCAGCACGCCGATAGCCTGCCCCGCATGAAGCCGTGCCTGCCCCATCACCACCGCTTCGCTTTCAGCACCGCTGGCCAGCAGCAGGCCCTCACCATTGCTCCAATGCAGGGTTTGCCCCGCCACCTGCGCCAGTCCCTGCGGTGCCGCCAGACCCAGAAGCGGGTCGCCCGGATGCGGCACCCTGCCCTGGCCCGGGTCAGGCCTGCGCTCGGTCGCGCCGCTTTTCCCGGCCTCGAACTCATCGCCGCCAGTGGTGGTACGCACGCTGGCCAGCATTGCCGGAACCGGCGACTGGTCGGCCACCAGCCGGGATTGCCCGGCCGCCTTTGCACCCTCCTGCATCGCCAGCGGGCTGGTTACATGCGTGCGTGCGGCGCGGGTGAAACGCTCGCCCAGCGTCTGCAGCTGGGCAAGCAGCGCAGAGGGTTGCACCGCTTCACCCGCCGGTGCGTTCTGGCGCCGGCCATAGGCGCTGAACCACGCGCCCGCCGGCGCCCGCACCGCGCCCCACGCGTCACTGCGCAGTTCGAAGCCGGTGCCACGCACACTGCCAACGTAGTTGTCGGCCTGGTGGCGCAGGTGGCCCAGCGTCAGTTGCGAAACCTGCTGGCTGCTGGCCAGCTGCGTACGCAGCTGCTGGTTGGAATCGTCGAACAGCAGATGGTTGCTGCCTTCACCACCGTCCCATTCGCGCGAGCGGATACCCCATAGCGCGCCGCCCTGGCGATGCGCCTGATCACCGGCACCGCCGGCATGCCAGGCCGGCGCCTGGCCGCCACTGAGATTGGCCTGCGCGCTGTTGCATGCATCGGCGGCCTGGCCGTAGGCCGACACGTCGCCTTCGGCGCTGGCACCGGCAGGCGTAGGCGCCACACCGGCTTCGCCGCGGCCGTTGTAGAGCGCGCCCAGCACCAGGGGCCGATCGATATCACCGTCGAGGAAGCCCACCAGCACCTCCTGGCCGATGCGAGGCAGGAACTGACTGCCGACCCCCGGGCCCGCATAGCGCTGTGCTACACGCAGCCAGGCGCTGTCATGGGCGCCATCGCCCTGGCCCTGCTGGAAATGGAAGCGCACGCGCACGCGGCCGTGGCTGTCGGCATGCAGGTCCTTGCCGGTGCTGCCCTGGCCAGCCACCACCACGGCGGTCTGGTAGCCGGGCACGGTCGGGCGTGGATTCAGGCGCGCGCCGGTGCCATCGAGCAACCGTGGCCGCCACGGCAGGCTGCGCTCGACCGCATCGAAGCGGTTGCCATAGCCCACCGCCTCGGCCTGCTGCCAGAGCGCGTTGTCCTCGCCGTCGGCCGGCGCCACGCCCAGCGCATCCTCCAGGCTGCGCCGCAGGTCGGTAGGCAGGTTGTTGATGCCGGCGTGATCGACACTGACCAGCAACAATTCCGGCGGTGTGGCACCGGGGGCCTGCTGCAGGCGCAGCCAGCTGCCCGAATGCAGGCCGCGCACCGTGCCGTGCCCCTGCCAGTGCCGGCTGTGCGCTTCACGCGCCTGTGCCAGCAACCGGGCCTGGCGCGACGCGGCCGCACTGTCACTGAAAGCATAGGCGCCGACGGCATCGAAATCTTCGCGCACCGACTCGCTGCCACCCCCGTCCATCGGCGACTGCCCTGCCAGCGCGCGGACCTGGCGGTAATCGTCACTCTGCACACTGACGGTGGTGCTGGCCAGGCGACGGCACAGGCCAATGGCCTGCACGCTGTCGCTGGTTTCGGTGGCATCACTGCGATGGAAACGCACGCCGATTCCCGCACTGGTAGCATCTTCGGGCAGCGCGACGCTGTCGGCGAAGATCTCCATGCCATTACCGCAGGGCGCCTCTTCGTCGGCATACAGCCGCCAGCCCAGTCCCTCTTCGGCCAGCAGCCGTTGCAGGAAATCGCGATCACTTTCGCGGTACTGCACGCAGTAACTGCGCACACGCGTACCGAGGAAGGCGTCAACGCCTTCGGCCCAGCGCCAGCGCGCGATATCGCCATGCCCGGCCAGCACGCTGTCGACAATGGCGCGAACACTCTGCTCCTGGAACACGCGGCTGTGGCGCGCGTGCTGCAACCACCAGGTCCAGGACACCAGTCGCAGCCGGTAACGCACCAGCCCGCCATCGCCGCCGAGCCGGGCGGCATCAGCCACCAGGCCGCTGCGCTGCCATTGCCCGCCGTCGGCGAGCCGGGTGATCAGGGTGGCGCGCGTGGCCGGCAGCGCAGCCAATACCACACCCGCGTCGGTGGCCAGCACATCGACCTCGGTCCATGCGTCCTCGCCCAGCGCGTCACGTCCACGCCAGCGTTCCACGGTGCATGCGGTAAACGCACCCGACTGCAGACGATACAAGCGCTGGCCGTCATCAAGACCGGCGGCCTGCGTCATCAGGTAATTCAGCTGATCCATGCCATTTCCAGAGTGGAGACGCCAGACTCTCGGCACATGGCGTCGGTTTCCAGCCTTCAAATCTATCAGATCGAGGTGTTCGTCAAAATCACGACGCAGAATGACGCGACAAACTGCGCTTTCCGTCACATAACCACCGGGAAGCCGTATTCAGGCATCGGGACTTTCCCCGAAGCCGCAACGGCATTCACATTCAACGGCTAGAATCATCGGCAGTCCCCAACGAGACCTGCCATGCTGGATCAGGAAGCCCTGCTGGCCCCGATTTCGGACCACGCCCCGACCGGTGAAGACCTGTCGTTCTCGGCGGAGTTCGATCGGATCATCGAAAACCGTCGCGCCGACGACCCGACCCTGGACCAGGGTGCGTGGCAGACCGACATCAAGTACGCCGACTGGAGCAGCGTGCTGCGCGAGTCCAGCGACCTGCTGCAGACCCGTACCAAGGATCTGCGCCTGGCCGGCTGGCTGAGCGAAGCGGCCACCCAGCTGGAAGGATTCCAGGGCCTGGCCGCGGGCTACCGGGTCACCGCCGGCCTGTGCGATCGCTACTGGGAGTCGGTGCATCCGCAGGCACCGGATGGTGACTTCGAGGAACGCATCGGCAACCTCAGCTGGCTGCTGACCAACTCGCTGCAGTGGCTGCGTGCGGTGCCGATCATCGCCGCGCCGCAGGGGCGCTTCAGCCTCACCGATTTCGAGCATGCGCACGCGCGCGCCAACAGTGGCGAGGATGACGATGGCCGCCCCGGCCTGGACATCCTCAACGCCGCCCGCCGCGATACCCAGCACGGCTTCTACCGGCAGTTGGCCGATGACCTGCCCGATTGCAGCCAGGCACTGGCCGAACTGCAGGCCGCAGTGGACAACCGGCTGGGCCTGGACGGTCCCAGCTTCAGCGCGGTACGCGAGCAGCTCGAGCACCTGCAGCGCACCGTGCAGCGCTTTGCCCGCGATGCCGGCGTGCTGCTGGACGGCGAGACCGAAGCCGCGCCTGATGGCGCCGGTGACACCGGCTTTGCCGATGCGCCGATCAGCTTCGACGCGCCGCCGGCCACGCCGGTGCGCGGTCCTGCAGGCGCGCCCGGCTCACGCAAGGAAGCGCTGCAGCAGCTGCGCCAGGTCGCCGAATTCTTCCGTCGCACCGAACCGCACAGCCCGGTGGCCTATCTGGCCGAAAAGGCCGCGCGATGGGGCGAGATGCCGCTGCACGTCTGGCTCAAGCGGGTCATCAAGGACCACGGCACGCTGGAGCAGATGGAAGAGATGCTGGACGTCAATCCGGACGATTGAGCCGGCGGCGCTTTCAGCAAGGGAGCGGGCTGCCCCGCTCCCTGCTGCCATTACTGGATCTTGAACTCGATACGACGGTTGCGTGCGCGCCCATCGTTGCTGGTGTTGTCGGCCACCGGCTCGTCCGGCCCCTTGCCCAGCACGTCCATGTGGCTGCCCGGGATGCCCTTGGCCATCATGTAGTTCTTCACCGCCAACGCGCGTGCGTGGCTCAGTGTCAGGTTCGACTCGCGCTGACCGACATTGTCGGTATGGCCGATGATCAGGAAACGGCTGTCCGGCATCTGCGCCATCTTGGCCACCATCTCATCAAGGATGCTCATGCCGAAGGGCGTCAAACGCGCGCTGCCACTCTGGAACTCGATGATGCGGTTGGCCAGGGTCTGGTCCAGCACATTCTGCTGCGAGCCCACCTTCAGCGCATTGGTCACCGTGTAGCTGGTGTTGCTGGCCAGGCTGAGGTCACTGGCAACCTGCTGGCGCAGGGCCTCGTTACCCACTTCACCGGTGATGCGCACGGCCTGGCCATTGACCTCCAGCTTGCCCGGCGATACCCGCTTCAGACCCGGGTTGATCATGCCGGCGACATAGTCACCCCAGTTCGGAGGGGTGGCGATGGTTTCCACCTGGACGCGGTCGACCACCCGCTCGGCCCCGTACACCGCCCGCAGGTTGTTGAGCAGCTTGGCCTTGGTCGCCTGATCGGGCACCACGCCCTCGATCACCACCGGCCGCTCGCCGGCCGCCGTTGCAGCCGGCGCGTTCTGGGCAGCCAGTGGAGCGGCGGCGAGCAGCAGCGGCAGCACGAGATGGAAAGAATTGCACAGGCGCATCGTCAGGTTCCCAGGAAAGTCTCGCCAAACAGCTTGCGTGCGGTGGCCAGCGCCAGGTCGTCACGATCGAGGAAGCTGCCGAAGCGGTTGAGGTTGTAGTCGCCGCGCAGGTAGTCGTCCACCCACTCCGAATGCTGGATGCGGATCAGGAAGTCACCGGCTTCAGCCGGGTCCAGCACCGCGCGCAGCACCTGGCGATCGGCGCCGTTGAAACCGACGATCATGCTCGGTGCGGCGTCGTTGCGGATCAGCACGGCCAGCTCGAAATCGCCGCGGGCGACGAAACTGGACAGCAGATCCAGCCAGAACGCGGCCACCAACGGGCGGTAGGCCGGCTCGCGCACGAGCGGGAACACCAGGGCCTTGTCGATGTTGACGTCACCGCCACTGAGTACCGGCTGCAGCAGCAGGCCCAGGGCAGGCAGGACCTGGCGCAGGGCCACGTCGCCATGGCCGGAGTCGCGCAGCCGCTGTTCCAGGTCCGCCACGGTGGTGCTTTCCAGGAAGTCCTGGAAGCTGCCGTTGTAGTCGCCCGGGTCGGTGCTGATGCTGAAACGCGCATCGGCCAGCTGCGCCAGCGCCTGCGCCGCATCGCTGTCCTGGTAAGCCTGGCGCGCCAGCCGGGCCAGGCCCGACCAGGCGTTGGACATCGCCAACGGACTGCGACCGATGAACGGCAACGGCTCGGGCGCATCCAGGCGCAGCGCCGACAGCAGCGGGAAGCGCCGTTCGGACGCGTCGCGGCTGGCCAGGAAGTGGCCGCACAGCACCATCTTGCTGCGTGAACCGAGGAAGGCGTAGTGGATCTCCGGCGCCTCGTCGTAGCGCTGCTTCCAGTCCGGGCTCTGGCTCAGCAACTCCAGGCTCTCACCGGCCCAGCGATCGAGCCAGCCCAGCAGCTGGTGATTGTCGGCCGCACGGACGAAATCGCCGCGCGACGGCACCTTGCCGAAGTACGAGACCCCGGCACTGACCACCCGGCTCATCGCGCACCTCCTGCGGCCGGAGCCGGTGCAGCGGGAGCCGTGGCCGGCGTACCGGCGGCCGGCGCCTGCGGCGCAGCAGGCTCGCCACCTGCCACACGCTCGGGCAACTGCAGCCCGCGCTGCCAATCGCCGCCGCCCTGTGCCGCTTCGCCGGCGCGACGCACGATGCGCATTTCCACCGGGACCGATACGCCATTGCCGGTCCAGGTGATCCGGCTCGAATCATCCAGGCGCTCGACCTGGCCGGCCGACATCAGGCGGTTGACACCATTGGAGCCTGGCGCACTGAACACTTCGACGGTACGCCCGTCGCCGGTCACTGCGGTGATCTTTACACCCGGCACCTGGCCGACGTTCGGGTACTGCATGGTCGTCCACTGCGGCGGCGTGTTGCGGTAACGCAGCACCTGGCCGTCGATCTCGATGGTGTATTCCAGCGCACCGGCGGCCGGCGAAGGCAGCATCTCGAAGATGGTGGTGTCCTGCGCGGCACCGGCCGCCGAACCGCTGACCCAGTTGCCATAGTTGGCCACCAGCTCGGCCGACAGGTTCACGCCCTGCCCGGCCCAGCGGCGGGTCTCCAGCAGCGGGCCGCGCTGGATCACCAACGTACCCAGGGCTTCCTTGTTGAACGCAGCGATGCTGCCGCTGGCACCGAAAATGCCGGCGATGTCGCTCGGTGCCGCGTCCACATCGGAGCTCAGGTTGAACGGGTACTGCTGGCCGATGCGCGCCTTGAACGGATCGTAGACCTGGGCCTTCCAGGTCTTGTTGACCTCCGCCTCGGTCGGCGGGATCAACGCGCTGAAGGTCTGGGTCAGCGGGCGCAGCAGCAGCGGGCGCAAGGCTTCGCGCTGCTTCTCATCCAGCCCGGTCAGCACCTGCTCGTCGACCAGTGCCAGGCCAACGCTCAGCTCGGAGCCCTCGTTGCTGAAGGTGTCCTGCATCAGCTTGCGGGTGCCCACACCAATCTCGCCCTGGCTCTTGATTGCGTTCAGGCGGGCGCGCAGCTTGGCCAGCGTTTCAAAGTAGGCGGTCATCACCGCCGGCTGGTCGCCACGCTCGCTGGTCAGGCGGGCGATGCCCTCGAAGGCCTTGCCGATCGGACCCACCGGCTGCGCCGCCGCTGTTGCAGCCGGGTCCTTGCGCAGGATGGTGCGCTGGAACCAGGCCACGAAGCCCTTGCGCGCCTTGCTCGAACGCGCCAGCGCCTGCGGGTTGTCCCACACCGTCTCTTCGTTGATGCGCTCAAGCAGGATGCGCAGCGGCGAATTGCTGGCGTCGCCCAGCTTGTTGATGCGCGCCACGGCCTCATCGAAGGTGCTGAACTCGGCCACGCTCAGGCCCTGCACGAACTTGCTCCACTCGCGTGCATAGTCGTTCTTGTACATGTTGACCAGCTCACGCGAGACGTGCTCCGGGCTGCCGGCCAGCGAAAGGTCACTCTGCTCAGTGGTGCCCAGCACCCAGTCGGTGGTGCTGAGCTGGGTGTTGGCCGCCTCCTTGATCGCGTCCTGCACGTAGTCTTCCCACGCCTTGCGCGAGAACGCACCGGAGATCGCGTAGTTGCCGTTGATCATCCGGCCATTGCGCTCGACACCGATCAGGTTGTCGACCGTGGTGGTGGTAAAGCGTGCGCCGGCGCGCGCCTTGATCTGCGCATACACCCGCTCCATCGCCGGCTGGCCCTTCATCACCTGGCCCAGCGCCTGACGGGTGTCGGAGACAAGGGTGACCTTGTTCTGCACCTGCGGCCAGCTCGGCGCGCCGGCCTGTGCCACGTAGAAGGTCATCAGCTTCTCGGCGGCGCGCACCATTTCCTCGCGGCTCATCTGGCCACGGTTGGCTTCCAGCCAGGTGCGCCAGAACAGCGTCAGCTGCTGCGACAGGTGCGCGCCTTCCACATACTTGGGATTGCCCAGCATCAGGTAGGTCTTGAGCGCGTTGTAGGCGTCGTTGGTGCTGGTCGGCGAGGCGTTCTGGTACAGCACTTCACTTTCGGCGGCGGTGCTGTTGCCCTGGCCCAGCTTGCCACGCTCGGCCACCACCTGGCCCAGGTAGTTCTCCAGGTTGGCCACGGTCGGCGCCAGCATCACCTGCTGCATGCCGTGGTTGTACTCGCGCAGCAGCTTGTCGCGGATCGCCGAGCCCTGGTACAGGCCCAGGCGGGTGGTGATGCCCCCGTCCTTGCCGTAGCGGTCCAGCTGCTCCATGCGGTCCTGCAGCAGCAGCAACGCATCGATGCGCGACTTCAGATCCATGCGGTCCTTCTGCACGCGCACGGCCTGGTCCAGGTCCTTGGTGGCATTGGCCACCAGCTGTGCGTTGGTGGTGTAGGACCACGTCCACAGGCCCAGTGCCAACGCCAGTACGCCCACCGCGCCGAGGAACACGCCATAGCGCAGGCGGTTCTGGTGCGGGCTGGAGTACTGCCGCACCAGCTCCTTGTCGGCGAAGATGACCTTGCGGAACAGATCCTTCAGGAAGAACGCGGTATGCCCGGTCGGTGCCTCGTCCACGTTCGAGCCACGCTCCAGGTTGAACTGGCGGCCGACGCGTTCGGAGGCGTGATGCACCGAGCGCCCTTCCTGCAGCGCGCTGGAGAAGTAGAAGCCGCGGAACACCGGCTTGAACTGGTAGGGGTTGTCCTCGAACAGGGTGGCGATGAAGGTGCGCAGCGCCGGCTTGATGCCGACGAACTCCAGCGGCAGCGACAGCAGGCCCGGCGACACTTCGCGGCCACGCTGCATCGCCATGTGGGTCAGGCTCATCTCCTTGATGCCTTCGGCCAGCTCATCGAAATGGCTGTCGAACGCGGCCAGCGCGTCACCCTGCTGCTGCACATCGAACGGCAGCGTGGCGCCCCACACGTGCTCGCGCTCGCCCGGATCGAGGTTGCGGAAGAACTCGCTGAAACCGGCGATCAGGTCGGCCTTTGTGAACAGCACGTACACCGGCGCGAATACTTCCAGACGCTCGGTGATTTCCTGCACGCGCTGGCGCAGGTTCTTGGCCAGCTCGATGGCAAATTCCGGTTTGCTGCCGGACAGCTCGGCCAGGCTGGCGGCGATGATCACGCCATTGATCGGCGCACGCGGGCGGTTCTTCTTCAGCAGGCCGAGGAAGGTCAGCCACTCCATGCGGTCCTCGACGCTGACCGAGTAGCGGCCGGCGGTATCGAGCACGATGCCGTTGGTGGTGAAGTACCAGTCACAGTTACGGGTACCGCCGATGCCCTGCACCACGTTGCCGCGGTTGTCCTCGAACGGGAACTGCAGCCCGGAGTTAAGGATGGCGGTGCTCTTGCCGGCCGCCGGGTTGCCGATGATCACGTACCACGGCAGCTCGTACAGCGCGGCGTTGCCCTTCAGCACGCCCATCCGCGAGGACTTGATCTGCTTGACCGCATCCATCATCCGCGAGCGCAGCGCCTCGGTATCGGCGCGCTGCGCCGGTTGGGCACCGGCCACCGCCTTGTCCGCCTCATCCTTGACCATCGCCTCCACGCGTTTTGCCGCGCGCCGGGCCAGGATCCGCTTGATGATCCAGACCAGCAGTGCCAGCACCAGCAGGCCGGCCAGCACGATGGCCACCCAGATGCCGATCTGCCGCGCCTCGGCCTCACCGTAGTGGGCCAGCGCAGCGGCACCGACCAGGCCGATCACCATCCACAGGCGGTAATCGCGCAGGTAGTAGCTGAAATTGCTCAAACTCATGCAGGGATCCAGGGGTCAGGAGGCCGACGGCGCATCGGCCGCCAGCGTCGGGGAAGGAAGTGGGTCGACCAGGCCGAACAGGCGTTGCTGGTTGTCGGCCACGCCGAGCAGCAGCACGGGTTCGCTCTGGCGTTGCAGTTGTGCGTGGGCCAGCGCCAGCTGGGCCACCGGCAGTACCGGGCCCAGCTCGCCGGCGCTGAGCGCCAGGGCCAGGCTCTGCGGACTGAAATCGAGATCGGGGGCCAAAGTTGCGGCGATGGCGGCGGCATCCACCATCAGATCGCCGCGATGATCGGCATCGTGCAGTACGAACCGGGCCTGGCCGCTGTCAGCGCCCAGCGCCGCATGCCACTGGCTTGCCAACGCCGCCAGCTGGCGGCGCTGCTCGGCCGGGCGCTGGCCTTCAATCTGTTCGGCGCGCACCAGCTGCGGCCGCCACAGGCGGCCATCCCCCTCGCGCGCGGCGTGCGTGCTGGCCAGCAGGACACCCGAGGCGCCTTCACCCGGCACGCGCCCGTCAGGATCCCTGGCCGTCGCCAGCACACCGCTGGCCTCCCAGGCAGAGACGATGCCCGGATCGATGCTCGACGACGCCGCCAGCAGCAGATGCCAACGCGGCGCGGACGACGCATGCAGCGCGTCGATCACCCGCTGCAGGTGCGGCCACACCTCGCGCGCGCCGTCGAGCGTGGTGACGCATACGTCGAAGCGGCGCGCATCCAGGCCTGCCGTGCGCGCCTGTTGCAGCAGCCAGTCCTGCACCCACGGCCGCAGCGCATCGGACCAGCTGCCCGGCACCAGCAATTCGAGGGTGAGCACATTCTCCACGCGCTGCTCATCGCGGCGGCGCAGGCCGGCCACCACCACTTCTTCGGAGGCTTCGATCTCCGGCAGCGTCGTGAAGGCGACCTCCAACAGCCGCTCCAGCACCGGCTGCAACAGCGCCAGTGCGCGGCGCTCGTGCGCGGCGGTATCGATGCCGTCCTGGCGCACCTGCAGCACCTCGAATTCGTCCAGGCCCGGCGCAGCGCTCATCCGCAGCGGCAGGTTGTAGTTGTCGCGGAAGCGGCCATCGAGGGCGGGACGTGGCGGCGCTGCCGCCACCGCCAGCAGCGCCTGCGGGTCGAGGTCGACGCCCAGCTTCAGTTCGCCGGCCAGCAGCGCAACGGCCGGCACCTGCTGCGCAGGCTCTGCGGCAGGACGGGCCGCGCCCGTTGCCGGTCCGGGCGCGTCATCGCCGGCCTTGGCCAATGCTGCATCGGCGCCACGCCGCGCTGCACTGCGCAGCATGAAGCCGGCGCCACTCAGGCCGACCGGCAGCAGGCCCAGATAGGCCAGCATCTGCATGCCGGTCGGTACGGTGCCGCTGTTGCGCCAATAAAGAATCGTTGCGCCCCAGGTGGCGATGAAGACCATCACCACCGACGCTGCCTTGCCCAGCCATCCCGCCATCAGTTGCCGTGCTCCATGCGCTGCTCCCGTCGACCGCGTCGTTCAGCGCAGGCCAGTAGTGGCCTGTGAGGCCATCAGTGTCGCCCCGCACGCGGTGCGGTCGCCATCGCGCGCCACCGGCTGACCGTCGATCATCACCGTGGCATCGCCACTGACGATCGTGGTCGCGCCATGCACGGCGCACACGGCACGGTCGCCCACCCGGGCCACCGGCTTGCCATTGATGTCGGTCTGGCCGGTGCCTGCCACCACGCTGCCTCCGTGGCTGAGCTTGTCACCGACGACGATAAACGGTCGTGCCATCCATCATGCTCCTTGATCCTGTGTGACCTGGCGCTCCATCGCCCCCTGTTCCCCGGCGACCCAGATCATCGCCGTAACCATACCAGTACCGCCCGGTGGTTATCACCCTTGGCGTGACAGTTCTTCACGCTTGGCCGCACGCGCCGCGCGGCAACGCGATGTCATTTCCACGTGAACATAATCCTTGATGCTGCGCCAGTTCCCACCCCAGTCCAGCCCGGCCTGTTCAGCCAGCTCCCCGTAGAGGAAATAACCGCGCTTGGTCCATTCGTCGTTCATGTCCCACTGCAGCTTGCCATCGCGAATCGGCGCACTGTCCACACCGAGCCCGTACTGGTGGCAGCTCTGCCATGCGCCAGCGCGTGTGGCCTTGCCCCCGGCCATCAGCTCGGCCTGCCGCTGCGGGCTGCGATAGCCTTCGATCAACACCATTTCGTAGCCGTACTGGCGGCGCATCACCTCGTAGATGGCCAGCACGCGCTGCTGCAGATCGGCATCGATCTGGTCCCACTTGCGATCTGCCGTCACGATTTCAGGCCGCAGACGACGCACCTCGGCAGTGGTGAACACTTCCGGCGGCGGCGGTGGCGGCGGGGTCAGACGCTCCCCCCGCAGCAACTGCGCCACCATCGAACTCGACTCCGCCAGATCATCGCCGCGAAAATCTTCGAGCACCACCGTCTGACGTGTGATCAATATCACAGTTGGCGGAATCAACAGCGCCGCGGCCGCGATCGCGATAATCGGCCAATGGCGGCGCAAGGCACTGTGTGCGGCACCGGCTTCTTCACGAACCCCACTGCGCACCCGGGTCACACCGTGACCGACTTTATCCCCCACCCGGCCCGCCCTGCGACGGAATCCACCCAGCCGGCGCGCCAGCGCTTCGCGCAGCGATTCCACCGTTTCGGGAAACAACAACACCCAGCACACCACGGCTACAAGCACTAGAGCCGCAATGGCAGCAACCACGATTGGCAACACCGGTCCTCCCTGACACGTAATCTGGTTGACGCCCCACCGCCTTTCACTAAGAATGCGGAAATTCGCTTCGGCAGATGCCGACTCAAACCAAGGGCTGGATGCACTTGAATAATGGCGGAATCAATCGGCCAAGTCTGCTCTCAGGGGGAGCGCAGGCAAAAGGCCAGACCCCGAATTCGGGCCGTATTCTGGCAGACATGGAGGGCCGGCAGGCGACCGCGTCGCCCCGTGCTGCGCGTGTATCGTCAGGCGGCAACCGTCGCCTCGGCCTATGGCTGGCCATCGCGGGGACCGTGGCGGTCATCGCCGGGCTGACCGTCTGGGGCATGTCCGGCAGCGATGACTATCGCGAGCCCGGCGAGTATTCCCTGACCCCGGAAACGCCCCATGCCACCGGCCATCCGGATATTCCGGCAGGCACGCCACGTGATGGCGCTGCGATGATCGTCGATGCACCGGCCGCTGCGGGTGATCCGGCGTTGCCCGCACCTGCACCGATGGAGAACGCGACCGCTCCAGCCGAAGCTGCTGCCGCGACGGCCGCTGCCGGTGCCTCGACCGCTGCCGCAGCGCCAGCGGCGTCTTCACGTGGCGCGGCGCGCAGCAGCAGCCGCAGCTCTGCGCCAGCGGCCGGCAGCAAGGGCAAGCAGGATGAAAACCTGCTCGGCACCTTGCTGGGCATCATCAAGGAAGAAGACAAGACCAAGGCGAAGGCCAAGAGCCAACCGCAGAACATGGATGACTTGATCGCGCAGATCGAGGCCGACCAGCGCAAGCGCACCGAAGACGAGCGCGCGGCCTTCGAGCGCGTGGCCAGCAAGAAGTCCGCCTCCACCGAATCGAACATCCAGGCCCAGCTGCGCGCCTGCCCGAGCCCGGCATCGTTGAAGGGCGTCGATTGCCGCCGCCGGATCTGTGCAGCGGTGAGCGGCAAGGACCCGGCCTGCCCGGCGATGTGACCTGCTTTTGTAGAGTCGAGCCATGCTCGACTCGGCTCATTCCGATCGCATACACGCAGCCTCCGCGGGATCGCACAAGCGAGTCCGTTCCCAGCGGCAACCCAAATCAAGGTGATCGCCTGCGCGTCCTCGCACCGCAGCGCGGTGTTCATTTGGCGCGCTGCATCTACTTCCAGCGAGCATGGCCCGACCAAGGGAATCGTTCATGTCCACGCCTACCCTCCGCACTGCAGTGCTGTTGGCCATCCTCTCATTCACCACGTCCACATCCGCCCAGGTGGAAACATCCCCCGCCAGGCGAAGCGCGGCTCCGGTGCTGAAACGCAGCAGAAGATCATTTCAGACCTGGTTGCGATCAAGGGTGGCACGTTCCTCATGGGCGATTTTGGCCCCGTGCACAACGAGGACAAACTGCCCTACAGCGGGGAAATGAATGATGACGTTCTCCGCAGGATCACGCTGGACGGCTTCTCGATCATGGCCCACAAGGTATCGATTGAGGATTTTGATGCTTTTACGGACGCGACTGGCCGCCCGAGGGTAGGCACTTCGACGATTGACGCAAAGCGATATCGCGCCGATCCCAAGGCCGCTGCCGGAGTGAAGTGGCAGGACGCCATGGACTTCTGCACGTGGACCCGAAAGGGATCAGGCCGGAAGCCCACACTTCCAACCGAGGCACAGTGGGAATACGCGGCGCGATCGGGAGGCAAGATGGTTTTGTTCGCGACCGACACAGGAGCCATTGATGATGGTCGCAATGTTGCGAGTTACTCCCAGTACCAAGACGGAAGCGGGACTGCTTTGGGCAAGTTCCCTCCCAATCCGGCTGGACTCTACGACATGACCGACCATGGCTACGAATGGGTCCAAGACTGGTATGAGGAAAGCTACACCGCAGGAGATGCAAGCAACCCTCTCGGTCCGAAGAAAGGAACGGAGAAGGTCATTCGAGGAAACGACAGTCACGGTGGTGATTCGCTTGTATTCGTAGCCATGACGTTTGCGCGGGATCATCGCCCCCCCGAATCCTCCGAAGTTTAGAGACATCGATGGGAGTGAGATTGATTCCAACCAGAACGGAAGCCATGGATTCCGCTGCGCCGCGCAGGACTAGGGTCAGACCATTCCCGTTTCTGCACTCGCCCTCACGGGCAAGATGTGGGGATCTTGAAGACCCCCGTCACAGAAGCCCCATAGCCCCCGCACAGCGTTCACTCACGGCAATGTGACCGTTGCTAATATGCGAGCCTCGGCCAAAGGAATCCTTCATGTCTATGTTCTCGCTTCGGACAGCTGTCCTGTTAGCCATCCTACCGCTCACTACCTCGGCGTGCGCGAAGGAGGAAAGGTCATCCCCCCAGGCAGAACGCGGCTCAGGTGCTGAAACGCAGCAGAAGATCATTTCGGACCTGGTTCCGATCAAGGGTGGCACATTCCTCATGGGCGATTTTGGCCCCGTACACAACGAGGACAAACTGCCCTACAGCGGAGCAATGAATGATGACGTCCTCCGTAAGATCACGCTGGACGGCTTTTCGATCATGGCCCACAAGGTATCAATCGAGGATTTTGATGCCTTTACGGACGCAACCGGCCGCCCAAAAGTAGGCACGACCAAGATCGACGCTGATCTGTATCGTGCAGACCTCAAGGCTGCCGCCGGAGTGAAGTGGCAGGACGCCATGGACTTCTGCACATGGGCCGGGAAGGGGTCTGGGCGTAAGCTCACCCTTCCAACCGAGGCGCAGTGGGAATTCGCAGCGCGATCGGGAGGCAAGATGGTTTTGTTCGCGACCGATACAGGAAGTATCGATGATGGTCGCAATGTGGCGAGCTATTCCCAGTACGACGACGGTAGCGGAACTGCCTTGGGCAAGTTCCCCCCCAATCCGGCCGGACTATACGACATGACAGATCACGGCTATGAGTGGGTACAGGATTGGTACGAGGAACACTACACGGGAGGAGATACCAAGAATCCTCTTGGCCCGAAGAAGGGAACCGAAAAGGTAATTCGGGGAAATGCCAGTCGCGGCGGTGATTCACTGGTATTTGTTGCCATGACGTTCGCGCGTGATCACCGGCTTCCGGATCCACCCAAGCTCAAGAATGCTCACGGAAATGACATTGACGCAAATCAGAACGCGAGCCATGGGTTCCGCTGCGTCGCTCAGGATTGAGGGCTGGGCACCCCCTCGAACGCATCAGGCGGGCGGCAGACTGCTGCCGCCACCCAACGTTCATGCAAGCATGGTCTGATCGTCCCGGTCCAGCCAAAGCCCCGGAGGGTCCATCATGGCGAACGTCGGCGCCTCAGTGCCGTCGAGCGAAGCCAATTGGACCGGGTCATTGATCTTCATGATCTGGGCTACTTCATACCCCTTCGGGAATTCGTTGAGCAGCTTCGAGCGCTTCTCAAGAAATGATTGCAGATACGAATTTCCCACATCCCCGACCTTGTCGCGGGAGCGCTTGTTCATCGTCCCGAACACATTCGGGAGATCATTGTTCAACGAGTAACCGTAGTCGAGGAAGCGCACCACGTCGCCTTCCGCCTTTCCTCCGTCGGACCGCCGCTTCCCTTCGATCGTCATGTGCTGCATGACATTCATCCATTCCGGCCTGGATGTGACAGGCTGCAGAATATTCAGTACAGCCTGCTTATGTCCCGGGAGTGCGTGGATCTCGATGTCGCCCCAACCCGGAGAGACCTCTGGAAGATTGCGCGCGTGTGATTCAGGGTAATGCCGGGTAACAGCGTAGAGCAGCATCCCTCGGGTCTCAGGCGTCGCGTAAATGAGCCAGTCCGGCTTGCTGTTGATGCGATTGACGAGCGCATCGCGGGCACTGGCACGCTCCAACCTGCCCTGGAGGTCCTTGAAGCCCGCATCTATCTGCGCAACGGTCTGAGCCAAAGATCTCCCCATATCGCTGTCCTCCGCAATCACCATGAACAGCAATTTGGATAGCGCCTGGAAAGCATCCTGCGCGATGTAGGTGAGCTTGATGAATCCCGAGTGGGCCAACTGGTAGAACACCCACTTCACGAACTCCCGCATACCACCGGCGTCCACCGCAAAATCCACTGCCCCCTTGGCGCCTACACCCCAGCAGAGCCGCGCAGACGCGCGGATGCGGAACTTCCCGCTATTGAAGTAGATGTTCAGTTGCGCACTTGCGCCGGCACCCGCATTGACCGCGACATCCAACGCGATCTTGGCAAAGCTTACAGGCTCCTTGCGGTCTGGCGGCAGCCACCGCAGATCACCGGAAGGAGTGATGCCGCCCTCCACACCCGCGAACACTTCGGCTGTCAGCTGAACACCCGCCCCGCTTCCCTTCGGAGCCGATTCGTTCATACCCAACATCCGCACACGTGCCGGATCAAGCTGTGCGCGTGGCAGCCCTCGCTGGCTGTCAAAATTTTCAGCGAGCGATTGCGAGCGGTCACGCTGCTGCGCGCTGGCAACGGGCTTCTTGCCTACATATTTGATTTCAGCAGAGCCGGCGAGCGTCCCCTTGGCACCAACGAAACCGTACAGTTCACAGGCCAGTACGAAGACGATTGCGCCGAGATCAACGTCACCAAACTGCATCTGCCAACCCTTGATGCTGGGCACGGAGTAGCTGTGGGTCCATTTCCCCTCGAACAGAATCAGCTTGGCCGACGCACTTGCCTCGGCCTTCGCGGCAGCGACGCCCTTTGACGGATTCCAGGTCGCGGCACTACTGGCTCCCGCACCGGCAACAAAGCGCAGCCACTGGGATGCACTCGCAACCTCGTAGGAGTCACTCTTCTTTACATGCTCCACAAACTCATTGCCACCGGCGTCGATGATGTCAAAGACGAACGGATCCATCTTTGTCTCGGCTTTGGCCTGCAACGTGATCGAGCGAATCGATTTCTTGAAGTCCTCGGCATCGAAAGGCTTGGTGCTTGTGACCTCGTGCTTTCCTTCGCTTGAGCCGCTCACTGGCCCGCCCTTCACCTTGGTTCCGACCGACGTATTCACCGCTATCGGAATGCCCTTGATGCGGCGCTTCTTGAGCTCTTCGTATTTCTTCGCCGGGATATAGCGTCGGCGCAGACCAGAGCGATCGGCCAGGCTGCCGTTTCCTGCATGGCGCCCCTTGTCATAGGTCTCGAAGGTGACAACCTCCTTGAGGTCGGTCAACTTGGAGAAATTGTCATTGAGCATCTTCGCCACATCATCTTCGGCGATACCCAGCGCTTTTTCGGCAGCGGCGACCGCCGCCGCATCGCGGCCCTGCAGGGCATTGTCGAGGTTCGCCCTGGACCGATGCAGGCCGGCCATGGTGTTCTCGATCATGCCACTCAGTTCTTCAAACTCACTCCACACATCCGGCGTCAGCAGCAGAAGCTCCTGCGCTTCGGCATTGAGCACTGCGGGCGCGCTGATCTTGCCGTCCACCTTGGCAGTGCGGCCCTGCCCGGACTCGCTCATCGCGACCTGGCTCTTCATGCCCAGTACGTACAGTGTCGTCGATTGTCCCTTGATCAGGGGGTCCAGCATGTCGGTGCTGCGGCCGACCTTGGTGCCCGGCAGATTGAAGTGGAACCGACGACGACCGTTGCAGGTGATGCGCGGCGTCATGCCGTTCTTGTCGGTGTTTCCCTTGATGGGGCGGCCCGCGGCGTCGTTACCGGCAACTTCACGCCCCTTCGCATCCACGCCATAGGCCAGATAGGGCGCATTCGGGATCGCCTTCTGGTCGGCCTGCATCTGGAACTTCACCCGGAAGTACGGCTGCAGCTCAAGCGCGCACTGGATCGGCGCCATCGTCATGATGGTGCTGTTGAGCTGAAGCTCGATATCGTGCGAGACCGCCTTCTTCTGGCGGCCGGCGAAATCCGGTTGCGCCCACTTGCGCTGGTCGAAGTCCCAGACTTCCAGTTGGAATCGAATTGTTGTGGGCGGAAGGAAAGGAACCTGCGTAGCAGGTTTGACCCCCTTGTCCAACGGGTTCTGTAACGGATTCGGCGTGGTGTTCACGAACTTCGTGAGGCCCTGCGCGTCGGTGGTTCCGTTGACGACTTCGTTGCGATCAGGCAGCTGCAGGATCCGGTAGCGGACCTTCGCGGCGGGACGCTGCTGGCCGTTATCGGCCAGATAGTAGAGTCTGAAATTTCCGGTTGCCATGGTGTCTTCCTTGTCGCGCGGCGGTCGTCAGCGCGCTTACGCTTCGTCGTTGAGGTAATAGCCTTCGTGCTTGGTTTCACCGTCGCCGACGAAGAGATGGATGTTCTGCGGGCCTTTGGTCACCACCTGCTCGGTTTCACCCTGCGCATTGGTGGTGCCCTCCCGTGTACTCCCATCGGGCATGACCAGAACGTACGGCGAGTTCGGCATCGGCTGTCCCGCATAGTCGCGAAGCACGTACTTGAGCTTGTAGGCATCTGCAGGATTCGGCAGAACGAGCGGC
This sequence comes from Stenotrophomonas maltophilia, assembly GCF_023518235.1. Taxonomy (NCBI): domain Bacteria; kingdom Pseudomonadati; phylum Pseudomonadota; class Gammaproteobacteria; order Lysobacterales; family Lysobacteraceae; genus Stenotrophomonas; species Stenotrophomonas maltophilia. Next base: position 574,968 of record NZ_CP090423.1, on the reverse strand, counting down.
GCAGTAACACTCGCCGGCCCCACCCAATCCCGCTGGCTGGCCTTGAACTCCACCTTGCCCGGCGCGCCCAGCTCGATGTTGTCGCCCTCAATGCGGATGTAGGCACCAGCCGCCGTCGCCAGCAGATGCTTGCTCGGTGCCGACAGCTGCACATCCGCCTCAGTGCTGGCGATACGCACCTGGGTCTTGGCTGCCACGATCATCTGGTGCTTGTGCGCGCGCGCACTCACCTTGCCCTGCGCGGCGTGCAGCGCGATGCCGCGCTCCTGGTTCGGGCTTTCACCGCTGGGCTGCACGCCGGCGGTGTACAGCACCAGCCCGCCGGACACCGCCATCGTCAGTGAGCCCTGCGTCATCCAGTTCAGCGCCACGCCGCTGGCCAGCGTGGTGTGGGTGCCGCTCACCCACACCTGGTCGGCCGGGGTCAGGCTCAGCACGCCGGCCACGCCACTGCCCAGCAGTACCGGCGCACTCCAGCCCGGCGCTTCGCCATCGCCCCCGGCGATGCTGCCGGCGGCGCTGCCGCTGTGGGTGGCGCGCAGCGTCTCCTGCAATTCGGTCAGCGTGGCGTCCACCGGCAGTTCGGTCGGGTCGTTGGGCAGCTGCGCCTGCTGGTTGACCGCCGATTCGGCCAGCTGCTGCAGCAGCTGCTGGCTTTCCTGCAGCTGGCTCAATGCCTGCGGCGCCGCCATCTGTGGCGTGCCCTGTTCGGTAGTCAGCAGCAGGCCACGGCCGGCGCGCAGCGCGCCCTGGGCCTGGGTGGACAGCTCCACGCCAAAGCCGCGCTCGCCCTCGCGCACGTTGTCCTGGCCGCCCTTCAGGTGGCCCAGGGTCAGCGTGGTCTCGTGCTGGGTGGTGGACAGCTGCGCGCGGCCCTGCCCGGGCGTGTCGTCGAAGCGCAGCTGCTGGTAGCCGCCGGTACCGCCCTGGCTGTCGGCCAGCGCCTGGCTCTTGAAGCCGGTGTACACCGCGGCGTGGTCATTGCCCTCGAACCAGGCGGCGGCGTTGCCGGTGGCGCTGGCGCCCCCGCCATTGATCTGGTTGTGCGGTGCGTCCTGCTGGCCGCGCCCGTTGTAGACCGCACCGACCACCACCGGGCGGTCGATGTCGCCTTCCAGGAACGCCACCAGCACTTCCTGGCCGCGCCGCGGCAGCACCACGCCGCCCCAGTTGTCGCCGGCCCAGGGCGTCATCACCCGCACCCAGGTCCAGGCGCCACCGTTGGCCGGGGCGTTGTCGTCACCACCGGGATGGGCCAGCCCGCTGCTGGCGTTGCCGCCGCGCTGCCACGGGAACTGCACCTTGATGCGGTGGTCGCGGTCGGACAGCAGCGGCTCGCCGTCACTGACCACGATCGCGCTGAGCGTGCCGGTGATGGTCGGGCGCGGATGCAGATGCGCGCCGTGGCCGTCCTCGGTCTGCGGCCGGTAGCTCACCTCGGCCGGAATGGCGACGAAGCGGTTGTCGTAGAACGCGGTGGACACCTCGCCGGGGGCATCGCCGTAGGCCAACCCGGACAGCGCGCCCGGCAATGCCGGCGCGGCCACGCTGGAGGGGCCCAGTGCCTGCTCCAGTGCATCGAACACGTCGGCATCGAGGTTGTTGCGTGCCTGGTGGTGCACCGACAGGCACAGGAACTGTGCGTCCTCGCCCACCTGCGGATGCTGCGACAGGCCGAAGCGCGCGCCCGGCGCCAGTGCCCGCCATTGGCCGGCACCGTCGATGGTATGCGCGCGCACGCGCAGCGCGTCCAGATGCTGCTGCGCGCGGCGCTGGCCGCGGGCGTTGTCCTGCCAGCCGTAGGGGCCGCAGGTGTCGCGGTCGACGATGCCGAGGTCGTTGCTCTGCGCGGCCTCGGCGCTGGCCTGGCGCCGCTCCAGGGTGCGGTAGTCCCAGGTCGCACGCTCGACCTTGCCCGGTCGCCAGCGGTGCGCGGTGGACCACTGCTGCACGCTGTCGCTGCGCTCGCTTTCGTCGCGGCGATGGAAGCGCACGCTGCCCAGTTCGGCGGTGTCGTGGCTGTGGTCGGCCAGCACCAGCGTGTGCGCGCCGAAGTCCGTGCCGCCGGGCTCGCCGGCATGCTCGAACCAGTAATAGATGCCCTCTTCGGCCAGCAGGCGCTGGACGAAGGCCAGGTCGCTCTCCTGGTACTGGGTGGTCAGGCTGCGTCGTGCGTACTGGCTGGCGTCACCCAGCGACCAGCGCCAGGCCGGGGCCAGCCCGCTGTAGTCGGCAAACAGGTCTTCGACGATCTCGACCACGGTCTTGTCGTGGAAGACGTAGCTGTCCACCCGCTGTGACAGGAACGCCAGCCACGGCTGCAGGCGCAGCCGGTAGCGGGCCAGGCCGCCGTTGCTGCCCAGCCGCTCGGCGGCGGTGATGCGGCCATGCAGCGGGCGCACGCTGCCATCGGCCTGTTGCAGCTGCAGCAGCGCGCCCTGCCCGATCAGCGGTGCCAGCTGCAGCCCGGCGTCCAGCGACAGGGCGGTGATCGTCCACTGGAAGCCGAGGCCGTCGATCTGCTCGACACCATCGAGGGTTTCGGCGACCAGCACGTCGCTTCCCAGCGACGTGTGCAGCCGCAGGAAGCGCTGTGCGTGCGAGGGGCCGGCCAGGGCCGCCCGCAGGTTGTTTACCAGGTCCATGGTGTTTTCCCGACGTCCCCTACTTCAAGGTGGTCTGCATGCGACGTGCGCATCGGTTGCCTCCGCTTCCCGCTTCCGCGCGGCCTGCGTCCCGACCGGGGCGCAGGCACGCACAGCCATCAGGCCGCCTGGACGATCTCTTCCAGCTGCAGGCGCACGCCCTCGCTGATCTTCAGGCGGTAATCGCGGCCACCGGCGGTGATCTGCAGCTCGCGCACATTGCTCACCAGCTGCGGCTTGCCGACCACCGGGGCATCCATGTGGATGCGCCAGGAACCGCGGCTGATCTGCGCGGCGATGTTGCGGGCATCCTGGCGGGCCGCCGGCACGGCGGTGTCCAGCAGTTCGATCACATGCTCCGGGCGCAGCCGGTTCCAGGCACGCACGCGGTCCAGTTCGCGACCCAGGCCCAGCTCCAGGCTGTCACAGTGGTTGAGGGCCGCTTCGCGGTCAAATCCATAGAATTCCATCAGCGTTCTCCTTCTGCTCAGTGTCATGACACTTTGTATTTGAAGTCACCCTTCTTGCCGGCGGTGACCTTGATGGCGTTGATCCGATTCCCTTCGGCCATTGCCGCCAGCACGCTCTCGGCGATTTCCGGCAGCAGGGTTCCATTGAGGATGTGGTCAACGTTGCGCGCACCCGAGTCCACTTCGGTGCAACGTGCAAGCACGGCCTCCACCAGGCTGTCGTCCCAGCTGAAGGTGGCCTTGTGATTGGCGATGACGCGGTCGCGGATGCGGCCGAGCTTGAGCGTGATGATCTGCGCCAGCACGTCATCGTTGATGGGGTAGTACGGCACCACCTTCAAGCGGCCGAGGAAGGCCGGCTTGAAAGTGCGCATCAGCACCGGCCGCAGCGCATCGGACAGCGCTTCCGCGCCAGGGATTTCCTCGGCCGGCTTGTTCAGGCAGGCCTGCATGATCTGCGAGGAGCCGATGTTGGAGGTGAGGATGATCAGCGTGTTGCGGAAGTCGATCTCGCGGCCCTCCGCGTCGTCCATCATGCCCTTGTCGAACACCTGGAAGAACATCTCCAGCACATCCGGATGGGCCTTCTCGACCTCGTCCAGCAGCACCACGCTGTACGGGTTCCGGCGCACCGCCTCGGTCAGCACACCACCTTCGCCATAGCCCACATAACCCGGCGGCGAGCCCTTCAGGCCCGACACGCTGTGCGCTTCCTGGTATTCGCTCATGTTGATGGTGACCAGCTTGCGCTCGCCGCCGTACAGGATGTCGGCCAGCGCCAGCGCGGTCTCGGTCTTGCCGACGCCGGACGGGCCGACGAACATGAACACGCCGCGCGGCTTGTTCGGGTCTTCCAGCTTGGCGGTCGCGGTGCGCACGCGCTGGGCGATTGCATCCAGGGCGTGGTCCTGGCCGATCACACGTTCAACCAGCAGCGTGCCCAGGGTACGCACGGTGCGGATCTCGTCCTTGACCATGCGGCCCAGCGGCACGCCGGTCCAGGCCGAAACGATCTCGGCGACCACGGTGCCATCGACCTGCAACGGCACCATCGGGGTCTCGCCCTGCAGCTCGCGCAGTTCAGCCTGCAAGCGCGCCAGCTCGGCGTGCTGCGGCGACAGTTCCGGCCTGGCCTTGCCACGCTTGGTGGCCGGCTTGGCCACGGCCACATCGCCATCGGCGTCGTCGGCGGCAGCGTCGGTGTCGCGCGTTTCGTCGCCGCCCTGCTCCAGCTGCTGGCGCAACGCGGCGATCTGGCTGGCCAGCTCGCGCTCGCGGCCCAGACGCTCTTCATTGCTGGCCAGCACGGCCTGCGCTTCGGCCTGCTGCGTATGCAGTTCGGTCAGGCGATCAGCATGCTGGTCGCTGCCGCCGGCGGTCTCGCGCTGCAGCGCTGCGATTTCCGCCTGCAGGCGGTCCAGGTGCTTGCGCGTATCTTCGATGATGGCCGGCGTGGCGCTCTGGCCCAACGCAACCTTGGCACAGGCGGTGTCGAGCACGCTGACCGCCTTGTCCGGCAGCTGGCGGCCGCTGATATAGCGGTGCGACAGGCGCACGGCCTCGGTCACCGCCTCGTCCAGCACGCGGATGTTGAAGTGCGCTTCCATCAACCCGACCATGCCGCGCAGCATCGCCGCAGCCAGGGCTTCGCTCGGCTCTTCGACCTTGACCACCTGGAAGCGACGGGCCAGCGCTGCGTCCTTCTCGAAGTACTTCTTGTACTCGCCCCAGGTGGTCGCAGCGATGGTGCGCAACTCGCCGCGCGCCAGCGCCGGCTTCAGCAGGTTGGCCGCATCGTTCTGGCCGGCGGTGCCACCGGCGCCGATCATCGTGTGCGCCTCGTCGATGAACAGGATGATCGGATGCGGGCTCTTCTTGACCTCTTCGATCACGTTCTTCAGGCGGTTTTCGAACTCACCCTTGACGCTGGCGCCGGCCTGCAGCAGGCCCATGTCCAGCGTGTGCAGTTCCACGCCCTGCAGCACGTCCGGCACATCCTTGTCGGCAATCCGCCGAGCCAGCCCTTCCACCACGGCGGTCTTGCCGACGCCGGCCTCGCCGGTCAGGATCGGGTTGTTCTGGCGGCGGCGCATCAGGATGTCGATCACCTGGCGGATCTCGCCGTCGCGACCGATCACCGGGTCGATCTTGCCCTCGCGCGCCCGCTGGGTCAGGTTGGTGGTGAACTGGTCCAGCGCCGGCGTCTTCGACAGGCCGCCCTTGGCCTCACCCGGCACCACGCCCTCTTCCTGATCGCCCTCGCCCGGCGCCGAGGCGTCGGCGAAGCGCACGGTCTGCACCGCTTCCTGCGAGCCCTCGGTGAGCTTGGCGAAATCGTGCTTGAGTTCGTCGCGCTTGAAGCGCACGAACAGCTTCGAGCCGCGGTAGGCCAGCTGCGAAAGATCCGGCTCGGTCAGCAGCGCCAGCAGCAGGTGACCACTGCGGATGCGGGTGGTCTCCGAATCCAGCGAGGCGATCAGCCAGGCATGCTCGAACAGTTTGGGAATGTGCTGGGAGAACACCGGGGTGCGGCTGTTGCCGGTCTTGAACTGGCTGATCTCGTCGTTGAGGTCACGTTCCAGCGATTCGGGCAGGATGCCGCTGCGCCGTGCGATCAGCACGAAATCGCTCTGCGGCTGTTCAAGCAGGGCCAGGAACAGGTGCTCCAGGTCCACCTCGTAGTTGCCGCGCGCCATGCACAGGTTCGCCGCCCGCTCGGCCGCCAGCCGGCAGGTGTCGTCCAGTTTGCTGATCAGGGTCTTGAGGTTGATGCTCATGCGGAAACACGCACTCCTTGCTGGAACCGTTCGGGGGCCGGCGGCGCGGACGCCATCGGCGCTGTGTCATTGCAACGTGTGGATGCCATAGGTGGTGTCCTCACGGGAAGTGGTCTGCGTCTGGGTACACAGGTAGCTGTCCCAGCCAAGGCGGACGCCACCACCGCCGCCGAGTGCGCTGCCCTGCACATCCTCGGCGCGCAGCACCAGCCGCACTTCGTATTCAAGAATGCCGCCGGTCAGCAGCGACAGCCATTTGCTGAGCGCCTCGGCGGCACTGCCACCGGGCAGGAACGCGTCGAACTGGTCGCGGCGCAGCGGACCGATGCGCAGGCGCAGGCGCAGGTCGCGCTGCCAGACCCGGTCACCGGCCAGCGCACTGGCGCCCAGCACGGCATTGGCCTGGCCCAGACGGGTGGCCTGCCCCGCCGGCACGCGATACCAGGCCCCGACGAACTGCTCCAGGTGCAGCGGCACCTGGAAGTAGTCCGACAGCACACGCTGCATCAGCATCGCCGACACCGGGCGCTGGCGCACCGCACCCGCGTAATAGGCCACGGCCTGGTCGAAGATCTCGCCCTCGCCTTCGTGCAGGCGATCGCGCAGCTCGCTCATGCCCATGCCGAGCAGCGACAGCACCAGCGGCAGGAAGCGCTCGCGCCGATCCAGTTCGTACTGCAGCGCCAGCCGGTGCTTCTTCCAGGCAGCGTAGTGCAGCGACACCGCGCGGGTGGAGAAGATATCCAGGAACGCGCGCGCGGTGCGGTCGCGCTGGTACAGCTCGCGCAGCTGCAGGGTCTCGGTGTAGTGCAGCGGCAGCGCACCGGCCGTACCCAGCAGGCCCATGAACTGCGGGGTCAGATGGACCTCGGCCAGCTCCTCGCCATGCAGGGCCTGCTCGATGGCTTCACGTCCCTGCAGACGCTCGCCCTTGAGCGAATAGACCTCGCCCTCGGCCGACAGCTCGGTGGCCGGGAAACCCAGCGACAGCGAGTTGCGGAAGCGCACCCGCATCGGCACGGCCTGGCCGGGCTTGACGCCCTGGCGCTGGAACACCTGCTCCAGCAACCGCACCGCCTGGAAGAACTGGAAGCGGTGCGGTTCGGTGAGCAGCTGCTGGGCTACGCCAGGATCGATTCGCCGCTGCGCGCTGGGCATCGGACGATCTCCTCTCCGCTGTCGCCGGACACCAGCACCAGTCGGGTAAAGCTGTTGGCATGCACATACAGTGCAAAGAAGTGGTCCATCACCTGGGCGAAGGCAGCCACACCAGTACCCACGAAGTGGGCTTCATTGAGGGTCAGGCGGATCTCCAGGCCACGCACCACCGAGGCGAACTGGCGGCCATGCATCCAGGTGGTCACCGGGGTCTGCTGCAGTTCAAGGATGCCGTCGATCTGCCGTGCTGAGACGGTGCTGCCGGACAGGTCGTACAGGCGCAGCATCTCCTTCAGCGCCGGCAGGCCGCTGGCGGTCAGTGACAGCTGGTTCAACGACAGGTGCGAGATCAGGCGCCATTGTGCATTGCGACCATGACGGAACCGCAGCGGCTTGCTCGGCTTGCGCAGCAGGCTGATCGCCCTGGCCGGGCTGCCGCCTTCGATGTTGAGATCACCGCCAGCGACGCCAAAGGCGAGCTGGTTGGGCAGGTCGCGATTGCTGCAGGTCAGCTCCAGGCTGACCGTATCGGTCTGCGGCAGCACCGGGTTGAACGAGAGGTCGACGAAGCTGATCTCGGTCTCAAAGCCCGGGCTCTGCCGGGCGATGTCCTCATCACGGCGCGCCACCCAGTACTGGCCAGTGCGCTCGGGATCTTCGCCATGATGCAGTGAATAGAACGGGCGGAAGGCCTGGATCAGCTCGCCCTGCGGCGTCTGCCGGATGCGGTGCACCGAATCGATCGAGTGCACCTCGTAGGCGAAGGCACGGCGCGCGTCGGCCAGCACCGGATAGTTCACCGTGCGGTGGGTGACCCGGATCGGTTCGCCACTGGTCTGGAACAGGTTGACGATGGGGGTGCAGCCCAGGCGCAGATTGTGCGGCCCCAACTCTTCCAGCACCATCGTGTTGTCACGGTCCTGGCCCTGCGCCTGCAGCACCAGATGCAGGGTGAAGCGGCGGCTGGCACTGGCGGTCAGGGCTGGCAGGTGCAGGTCGACGAAACCGAATTTCTCCGGATAGGCGAACAGTTCGGTCAGCAGCCGGTAGGCCGGATGCGAGCGCGCCGGGAAATCGATCAAGGCTTCATCGTCGGCAAAGCCGACCGGGCTCAACGGCACGTTGTCCAGGCGGCGCCAACGGCCGTCGCCATCGGATTCCACATAGGCCGCCTTGACCCCCAGCATCAACGCATCGCGCAGCGCGGCGCGCACCGACGGCTCACCGTCGAGGAACAATCGCAGGCGATCGGTGCCCAGCTGGTGGAAACCGAGCTGGTCGGACAGCAGTTGGAACCCCATCGAGATCTGGCCGCCGCTGCCGGCGGGCAGCGTGGTGGCCATCGGCGCATCAGCCACGCTGCGGTACACCACCTGCTGCACGCCGACCGGCGCCAGCACCACGTCGTAGGCGGTGCGGAAATCGCAGGGCACGCCCCGCACCGGGCGGCTCTGCAGGGCGGTGCCACGCGGCACGCGCACCGGCGCGCTCAGTTTGGAGGCCACGCCTTCCATATCGAAATGGGCGATCGAGCAGGACGGAAACGGCCGCAGGTAGTGCGGATACAGCACGTCCAGCAGCGCATCGGTGAACTCAGGATAGTCATCCTCGATGCGCTTGGACACGCGCGCACTGAGCAGCGCGAAGGCTTCGATCAGGCGCTCGACATGCGGGTCCTGGCTGCCTTCGGCAGACAGCTGCAGGCGCCCGGCGATCTTCGGGTAGCGCTCGGCGAACTCACGCCCGTAGCGACGGAGATAGGCCAGTTCGCGTTCGTAATAGGGCAGCAGATCCTGCATCAGGCGGCCTGCGTACGGCGTGCGCGGGTGACCTGGTACTGCAGGGTCGACGGCTGCAGCATCGCATCGAAACTGACCGGCTCGCGCGCCGGCTCCAGGTCCAGCAGCGCGTGGATGGTGAAATGCAGCCCGCCGGCGAACTGGTTGCCGGCATCAAGATGCACGTTGACATTGCGCAGGCGGCGCTCATGACGCGCCACGGCCTGCTCCAGCGAACGGCAGATGGCCGCCCGGTCGTAGGCATTGGCCAGGCTCATGGCCGAGAAATCGGCCAGCCCGTAGGTCAGCAGCGACTGCCGGCAGTTGGGAAATTCCTTCATGTCGCCCTCCTGGAACGCGGCGCGCGAGTTCAGCAGCCCCTCCAGGTCGCCGGCAATGGATTCCTTGTACTGCTCAAGCGAGACGGACTTGAAGACCGGCCCGGCGCCCGGTTGCTTGGGGGCGTCGTCGAACAGTTTTTCCAGCAGGCTGGGTTCGAGTCCCTTCATTGGAAGATCCACTCAGGTTCGGCATCCGTGCGGGCGGCAACGGTGCAGCAAAGGCGAGGCCGATCCTGGCCCCACCCGGCGATCAGACTGCGATGGCGCACTAGGCGCCATCGCAGCGACACAACATCACACGGTGTAGTTCGGGATGTTCTTGGTTGCGCTCCACTGCGCCACGGTCTTGCCACCAACGCCGCCTTCCGGCTTCTGCTGCTGGTAAGTCCACTTGATGGCGCCGAAGCTCAGCTGAACAACTTCCTGCGGCATGCCTTCCTTGTCCACCGTCGTGGTGACGCGGTGGACCAGCACGTTCAGCAGCTCGACCGTGTAGTAATTGATCGCGTTGCCGTCCTTGTCGGCGCGCATGAACTGGATCTGCGCCTTGGGGAAGGTGGTGCCGTTGGAGGCGGCCTGGTTCAGGGCCGTGGAGGCGAGGTCGATCGACTTGGTGATTTCGATCGGGGACAGGTTCACGCGGGCAGCGGTGGTGCCGCCGGAGGTCGACGCGGTGGCCGAACGCGGCTGCAACAGGTCCTGCGAGAACGACTGGATTTCGATCCAGTCCTTGTGCTTGTCGTCGTGCGACTCGCCCTTGATGGTGTCAATCGAGAGGAAAGCGTGCTGCATATCTGGTCTCCTAAATTCCGTTCTTCCGTGAGATTTGATGTGCCAGGCGCGGGCCTGGCGGTTAAGGGGGGCTACGCCCTCTTGAAATAAGCGTCACTGCAATCCGGGGAGCGGACTCCCCTGGACGCTTCAGTTACAGCAAACCGTTACGACTTTTTCGCGGACGCCGGCAGTTCGGCGACCAGACGCAACGAAACAGACAGCTCATCGAGCTGGAAATGCGGCCTGATGAAGGCCACCGCGCGGTAGACGCCAGGCTTGCCCGGCACCTCCGAAACCTGCACAGATGCTTCGCGCAACGGGAACTGCGCCTTGGCTTCCTGCGACGCGTTGTCGTCCAGCAGCACGTACTGGGCGATCCAACGGTTCAGGAATTCCTCGACGTTGCCCGCCGAAGCGAAGCTGCCGATCTTCTCGCGCATCATCGCCTTGAGGTAATGGGCGATACGCGAGACCGCGAAGATGTACTGCAGCTGTGCAGACAGGATCGCGTTGGCATTGGCCGAATCGGTGTTGTACTTCTTCGGCTTCTGTGCCGACTGTGCGCCGAAGAACGCGGCGTAGTCGGTGTTCTTGCAGTGCACCAGCGGCATGAAGCCGAGGTCACTGAGTTCCTTTTCACGACGGTCGGTGATGGCCACCTCGGTCGGGCATTTCAGCGCCACTTCACCATCGTCGGTACGGAAGGTGTGGGTGGGCAGATCCTCGACCAGGCCACCGCCTTCCACGCCACGGATGGCAGCACACCAGCCGAAGCTCTCGAAGGCCTGGGTCAGACGGGCACCCATGGCGTAGGCGGTGTTGCACCACAGGAACTTGCTGTGGTCGGCCGCTTCGATCTCTTCGACGAAGTTGAAGCCCTCGACGGTGGTGCCGTCTTTCGGGTTGTACGGCAGGCGGCCGAGGAAGCGCGGCATGGTCAGGCCCACGTAGCGGCTGTCCTCGCTCTCGCGGAACGACTTCCACTTGGCGTATTCGACGGTGTCGAACACCTTGGCCAGGTCGCGCGGCTTGCCCAGGTCGGTGAAGGTTTCCAGGCCGAACATGCCTTCGCTGGCAGCGGAGATGAACGGCGCGTGCGCCGCGGCGGCCACGTGCGACATCTGCTCGATGAAGTACATGTCCTCCGGCTGGCGGCCGAGGAAGTAGTCACCGATCAGCGCACCGAACGGCGCACCACCGAAGGTACCGAATTCTTCCTCGTAGACCTTCTTGAACAGCGCGCTCTGGTCGAAGTCGATGGCCGACTTGAAATCCTTCACCAGGTCCTTCTGCGGCGAATTGAAGACCTTGATCTTCATGTTCGGGCCGGTGGAGGTCTGCTGGCACAGGTAGTGCAACCCGCGCCAGCTGCCTTCCAGCTTCTGGAAGGCATCGGCGTGCATGACCGCGCTGAGCTGCTCGGAGATGATCCGGTCGATCTCGGCGATGCGGGCATCCAGGGTGAGATTGAGGTTGTCGGAGACCACCACGGTGCCGTCCAGAACTTCCTTCGCCAGCGCGGCGATGATGTCCTTGGCGCGGTCATGTTCGGTCTGCGACTTGGCGACCTTGCTCTTCTCGACGATCTGGTCGAGCAGGCCCACCTCTTCGGCGACGGCGGCCTGGGTGGCCAGTTGGCTGGCATCGGCTGACATCGGTCAGTCCTCCTTGGTCACGCCGAGCTTCTTCAGCTGCTCGGTGTTGTTGAGCACATCGGTCAGCAGGTCTTCCAGCTTCTCGTTGCCGGCCAGCTTGTTGCGCAGGTCGGCCAGCTTGGTACGCGACTCGAGCAGGCGACGCAGCGGTTCGATCTGCTGCACCACCGCCTCCGGGCGGAAGTCCTCGATGGAGTTGAACTTCAGCTCGACGCCGAACTCGCCGCCGTCGTCACTGATCTTGTTCGGCACGCGATACACCGCGCGCGGCGCCACGCCCTCCATCACTTCATCGAAGTTGTCCAGATCGACGTTGACGAACTTGCGATCCTTGACCTTCGGCAGCGGCTGCTCCGGGTTGCCACTGAAATCGCCCATCACGCCGACCACGAACGGCAATTCCTTCTGTTCGATCGCGTCGCCCTTCTCCACGTCGTAGGTGAGCTGGACGCGCGGCGGGCGGATCTTCTGCAGCCGCTTCTGGATGCTTTCCTTCTTGGCCATGAGTGTCTCCTGACTGGGGCCGGTTCCGGATCAGTTGCCGATGTTCTGGAACGGATCGGAGGTGTTGGAGCGGGCGGCAGGCTTGGCCGGCTGCGTCGCGGCGGGCTGGGCGGCGGCGGCCGGAGCGACGGCACGACCGGCGCGGGTACGGGCGCGCGGCTTCGGCTTGGGCGTCGGGTCGAGAATGGCGTCACCCATGGTGTTGCGCAGGGTGGTGGCCAGGGTCTGCGCTTCCTTGCGGGCGGTATCCGACGCCAGCGCGCCACGGCCCTGCAGGCGGGTGAGCGACTGGTTGGCGACGCGGAAACCGGCAACGGTGATCACACCATCGGCAACCAGGTCGTTGGGATCGCGCTGGAGCACCTCTTCGGCGGCAACGATCGCACGGGCGTACTGGCCCTGGTCGAACTGCAGCTGTGCGATGCGCACCCACGGTTCCTTGCGCGTCGGGTCGGCCTTGGCGGCCAGCTCGAACGCGCTGATCGCGGCATCGGCGCCGCCAGCGGTGACCTGCGCCTCCGCATTGCTCAGCGTGGTTTCGAACGGCACGACCTCGGCCTTCTTCGGTGCCGATGAGCAGGCCGCCAGGCCCGACAGCATCATCAGCGCGAACATCGGCCGGTACACAGCCTTCCCCATTGCCTTCACTTCCATAGTGATCCCTCGTCGAAATTAGTTCCTAAAGGGAGCCGAATCTCCGCCGATACAACGCACGGGATTCCTGCCCCTGTCGGCGGCAGTGTACATTCGCGAATACGCGTCGGTATAGTGAATTTCGTCAAGAATATGGCGAATTTGATAGACACACTCTTCACATCCCGATGTGATATTCGCGAGCAGAAACCTTTATACGCGCACCTTTCACCCCCGCACTCCGAGCCCGCCGACTGCACATGAATGCGCAACTTTTCCGACTCCATCGCGTGATCTCCGTCACGATTTTCTCCCTCGTTATCTCCAGCTCACTGGCCGGATGCGCCAGCGACAGCAAACTGGGTAAAGCGATGGACAAGACATTGCAGGCGGTCGGCATCCGCGAGGAGAAGCCCGAGGCACCGCCAGCGATTCCGCTGCGCCTGTATGCCGGCAGCAACCTCAATGCCGGCAATGACAAGCGGGCCACGGCGGCGGTGGTCAAGATCTACCACCTGCGCAGCCTGCAACGCTTCGAACAAGCCCCTTTCAATGCCTTCCTGGACCAGGCCGGCGAGCAGGCAGCGCTCGGTGCGGACCTGCTGTCGGTCAACGAAGTGGTACTCACCCCCGGCGCCCGGCAGGAATTGTCCGAGCAGCTGAGTGAAGGAAGTGCAGTGCTCGGCGTGGTTGCCCTGTTCCGCGCCCCGGCCGAGAATCGCTGGCGGCTGGCCTTCGACACCAAGGGCAAAACGCTTCCGCAGGACGGCGTCACCATCGGCGTGCATGCCTGTGCACTGACCAGCGACAGCAAGGCCTTGTTGACACGTATTTCCGGCGATCCAGGCAGTCTTGCATCGATCCGCTGCGCAGGGGCGAAGTAATTCCGCGCCGGAATTCTGGCACTCGATTTCGCCGATGCGATAGTATCCCCTGATGCAACGTTTGCCCCCGCGCGCTTAATGTGAGATCCAACTCACACTTTCACATTGCTGGATAGGGGTTCTCGCCACAGGGGAAGGTGAGAATGGCGGGATCGGCCCTCGCGGACGATATTTTCGAGCTATTTCCAAGGATTGAACGTGGCTTATGTAAGCAGGATGTCGAAGGTTCTCTGGGGTGAAGGATTGTTCCTGCGCCCCCAGCATTTCCAGCGTCAGGACGCCTATCACGAAGCGCGGCTGCAGGATCTTTCGCAGACGCTGCATCCGTATGGCTGGGGTGCGCGCCGGGTGCGTTTCGATCCCCATGCGCTGTCGGGTGGGACGCTGCGCCCGCTCGACCTGTCGGCTGTGTTCCCCGATGGCGAGACCTACGATGCGCCGGCCCATGACAGCCTGCCCGATGCGGTCTCGCTGCAGGATCTGCCGCCCGGCGTGCAGTCCACGGTGGTCTACCTGGCACTGCCGTTGCTGCGCGACGATGGCGCCAACTGCGCCGATGCCGAAGGCACCGTGCTGGCCCGCTATCGGCAGGCCAACCGCGATACGCAGGATCTGTTCACCGACGCGGTGGAAGCCGAGCTGGCCTTCCTCAGCAAGGCGGTGAAGCTGCTCACCGACGACCAGCCGCGCGATGCCTATGCCACGGTGCCGGTGGCACGCGTGCGCCGCACCTCCAGCGGCGGCTTCGAACTGGACGATGAGTTCATCCCGCCGTGTGCGCAGTTGCAGGCATCGCCGTTCCTGCATCGCGAACTGCGCGCCGTGCTCGACGCGCTGCAGGCCAAGGTGGACGCGCTGTACGGCCTGCACCGGCAGACATCGCAGAACATCATCGAATTCCGCTCCGGCGATATCGCTTCGTTCTGGCTGCTGCACACCATCAACAGCTCGTTCAGTGCACTGGCGCACCTGCTGCATCATCCGCAGCTGCATCCCGAGCGCCTGCACCAGGAGCTGCTGCGCATGGCCGGTGCGCTGCTGACGTTCTCCAATGCGTACCAGCTGGGCGATCTGCCGGTGTATCGCCACGACCAGCCGGAGGCCTCGTTCCGCAAGCTGCTGGAGATCGTGCGCGCCCTGCTGGATACGGTGATCTCCACGCGCTACTTCAAGATCGCGCTCAACGAGATCAAGCCGTCCTATCACCTGGGCCGCCTCGATTCGCAGCGCATCGATGGCAATGCCTCGTTCTACCTGTCTGTGTCGGCCTCGCTGCCGGCGCAGGAGCTGATCCAGAGCGTGCCGGTCCGCTTCAAGGTCGGCGCGCCGGACGACGTGGAGAAGTGCGTGCTGTCGGCGCTGCCCGGCGTGAAGCTGGTGCATGCCGCGCAGGTACCGGCGGCGATTCCGGTGCGCCCGGGCAGCCACTACTTCGAGTTGGACGCGCGCGGCGCGCTGTATGAGCGCATGCTCAAGGCGCAGTCGGTGATGATCTACGTGCCGGCCGGCATTGCCGAGCTGAAGATGGAACTTGTGGCGGTGACCTCATGATGAACTCTCCCCTGCCCCCGACCCCGGGCCCGATGCCGTCGCTGACCGCCAATGGCGCGATGGTCAATCCCACGCCGCAGGCGGCCAATCCACAGAGCCTGCAGGACCTGATGTCCGACGGCTTCTACCTGCTGCTGCTGCTCAAGCGCGGGCAGCTGCCGCACGATGCCGAAGGCTTCGTGCAGACCGTGCAGAAGTTCCTCGATGGCGTGGAGCGCAACGCGATGCGCATGGGCGTGGCATCGGAGGATGTCTACGCCGCCAAATACGCCTTCTGCGCCGCTGTGGACGAAGCGATCCTGTCGCAGCCTTCCCCGCTGCATGAGACCTGGGAGCGCAACCCGCTGCAACTGCGCCTGTTTGGTGAGCACCTTGCCGGCGAGCACTTCTTCGACCGGCTGGAAGAGCTGCGCCGCCAGGGTGCGGCGCGCCTGCCCTCGCTGGAGGTCTACCACTACTGCCTGCTGATGGGCTTCGAGGGCAAATACCGCCTGGAAGGCACCGAGAAGCTGGGCTACCTGACCGCACGCCTGGGCGATGAAATCGTCTACCTGAAGGGCAAGCGCCACGGTTTCGCACCGCACGCGCTGCCGCCGGACAACGTGCGTCACAGCCTGCGCCGCGTGGTGCCGCTGTGGCTGCCGGCGGTGGTGGTGGGCTGCTTCGGCATCGTCGCCTTCTTCGGCATGCGCACCTATCTGGGCCACGAGACGCGCCAGCAGCTGGCCGCCTACAACGATGTGGTGCAGATGCCCGAGCGCACCGCGCACATTACGATCACCTTGCCATGAGCCTGATGATATGGACATCCCAAGCTCCGCACTGCTCGCTTCCCTCGCCTCGCTGTCGCACCGCGACCGCCTGATCCAGCTGAAGGGGCCCGAGGCGGGCCTGGTGGTCGAGCGTTTCGAAGGTACCGAAGCGGTCTGCGGCGACAACCGCCTGCAGATCGACTGCCTGGCCACCGACGCTTTTCTTGCACTGGACCCGTGGCTGGAACAGCCACTGACCCTGCAGCTGCGCCAGGCCGACGGCGCGCTGCGGCAGTGGCATGGGCTGTGCACCGAAGCGGCGCAGCTGGGCAGTGATGGCGGCCTGGCCCGCTACCGGCTGATCCTCGAACCGTGGACCGCACTGCTCCGCCTGCGCCGCAATGCGGTGATCTTCCAGGACCTGGACACCCGCGCGATCTGCGAGCAGATCTTCGCCGACTATCCGCAGGCCGTGTTCCGCTTCGACGTGCAGGCTGCACTGCCGGTACGTACGATCACCACCCAGTACCGCGAAACCGACTGGGCCTTCGTCACCCGGCTGCTGGCCGAGGCCGGCCTGGCCTGGCGCATCGAGCAGGCGCAGGGCGATGAGGCCGCGCACACGCTGGTGGTGTTCGAGCCGGGTGCCGAACTGCCCGACACTGGCCGGGTGCGCTTCCATCGCGCCGACATGGCCGAGGCCAGTGATGGCATCACCGCCTTCGCCGAGCGCCAGCAACTGGTGCCCAACGCCAGCACCGTGGCCAGCTGGCACAGCGAGCAGGTCACGGCGGTGGCCGCGCAGTCCAGCGCCGACGCCGGTAGCCTGCCGGCGCTGGAAGTCTATGTGCAGCCACGCGCCGGGCGCTTCGCCCAGGCCGGCTGGGCCGATGCCGAAGCACAGGCGCGGCTGGACGCGCTGCGGGTGGGCCAGGTGCTCTACAGCGGCAGCGGCAGTGAGCGCCAGTTGGCCGCCGGCAGCACCTTCCGCCTGGCCCAGCACCCGCAGCACGAAGGCCAGGCCTTCCAGCTGCTGGCGGTGCAGCACGTGGCGCTGAACAACCTCGACCAGGGCATCGCCGAGCTGCTGGGCAGCCCGGCGCTGGAGCGCGGCGCCTACCGCAACAGTTTCCTGGCCACCGGCGCCGGCGTGCCGCTGCGCGCCCTGCCGCAGGACCGGCCAACCCTGCATGGCCCGCAGACCGCCCGCGTGGTCGGCATCGCCAACACTGCGGTCACGCCCAACCGCGAGCATCAGGTGCGCATCCAGTTCGGCTGGCAGCGCGGCAGCCAACCCAACCCGGGCGGCCTGACCGACACCGGCAGCGCGCAGCCCGGCCATGCCCCCGGCGACCACACCAGCGGCAGCTGGGTGTCGGTGGCCGAATGGGTGGCCGGCCCGAACTGGGGCACCGCGTTCCTGCCGCGGGTGGGCAGCGAGGTGCTGGTGGAATTCCTGCACGGCGACATCGACCAGCCGCGCATCACCGGCCAGCTGTACAACGGCGAGGTGGCCCCGCCGTTCGGCGGCGGCATCGACGAGAACGCGCGCCACCCCGGCGTGCTCAGTGGCCTGCATACCCAGGCCCATGACGGCAACGGCACCCAGCAATGGGTGATGGACGATACGCCGGGCCAGCTGCGCACCCGCCTGCACAGCTCGCTGGCCGACAGCCGGCTGGAGCTGGGCTACCTGATCGCGCACCAGGACACGGCCCGCGGCGCACTGCGTGGCGAAGGCTTCGAACTGGCCACCCAGGGCTGGGGCAACGTGCATGCCGGCGAAGGCCTGCTGCTGTCGGCCAGCCTGCAGGAACGCGCGGCCTCCACGGTGATGGACAACGCCAGCGTGGTGGCCCAGCTCAAGGGGGCCGAGCGCAGCCTGGAACAGATGCAGCAGACCCTGGCCCAGCAGCAGGTGCCGGGCCTGGCCGAGTACCAGCGCACCAAGCAGCTGCGCGAACAGATCGACCCGCAGGCGCAGGGCCGCTTCCAGGGCGAGGTGAACGGGCAGAGCGCGATGAAGCCCGGCAGCGATGGCCGCAGCCCCGGCGAGCAGCCGGTGGAACGGCTGGGCACACCACTGCTGCTGGCCGAAGCGCCGCACCACATCGCCTGGACCACCCCAGCCAGCGCGGTGGCCTATGCCGGGCAGAACCTGCAGATGACGGTGCAGCAGGACCTGCACGTCAGCGCCGGCGAAACCCTGGCCACCGTCTCCGGCGAGCATGTCTCGCTGTTTGCGCAGAGCGGCCCGCTGCGGGTGATCGCCGCGCAGGGTCCGGTCAGCCTGCAGGCCAACGATGGCGAACTGGAACTGCTGAGCGATCAGGCACTGACCATCACCGCCACCGACGACCGCATCGACGTGCTGGCGCAGACCAAGGTGGTGCTGCAGGCCGGCAACAGCGCGATCACGCTGGAGGGCGACAACATCACCTTCAGCTGCCCGGGCGAGTTCAAGGTCAAGGCGGGTGAGCATCCGTTCATGGGGGCCGATACCAACCCCGCCATTCCCGAGCACCTTCCGCGCGGCACGCAACTGGTGCCGCAACAATTCGGGCTGCGCCTGGTTGAACAGTTCGGCCTGCAGGGACTGGCCGGCAAGCCCTACACACTGGACATCGGCGGACAACATTTCGAGGGCGAACTCGCCTCCGATGGCAGCCTGATGCATGAGATGCCCGAAGGCGCGAAGCAGGCCAAGCTGAAGGTGTTTCCGTTCGGCGCCGACAACCATCCCTGGGAATGGACACTCGACCTTGCCGCACAGAAACAGACCGACGAGCACACCGGACTGCAATCGCGCCTGAAGAATCTTGGATTCTACGATGGTGCGGTCGATGGCGACTTCGGCCAGCTCAGCCGCATGGCCATGCAGCGCTTCCACCAGGCGCGTGAGCTGGTTGGGCTGAACACGCCCAGCCTTCCCGGCGTCACCTCGCTGGGCAAGGACCACGACATCTAGGACGGATGCATGATCTACGGCAATCACAACCTGCAACGAGGCGACCACGACGGCACGCCTGCAAACAACCGGCCGCCTCGCTGGGGGGCCGTCGACAATCCGCCGCCACCCACGCCCGCCAACGCGCAGACGCCGCAGAACCAGGGCGGGGCGACACTGGCGATTCCGCAGCACGTGCGCCAGCTCCAGCAGGACCTGCGCACCCTGGGCTTCATGTTCGTCGGCACACCCGATGGTGGGTTCGGTCGCGGCACCGAGTGGGCGGTACGCGAGTTCCAGATCTACGCCAGCATGGCCAATGCCGCGCAACTGAACCAGGGACGGCTGCACGGTTGGCAGCCCCAGGCAGGCTTGACCGCACCGGAAGTGATGGCGCTGGGACTGCGCCCCAACTCCAATCCACCGGAAAGCTATCACGTCGCCTCATTGGATCGGGTCGCCAACGGATCGCGCTACACCGGCCCGATCAGCGGCGTGATGAATGCCGACACGCGCACCGCGATGGAACACTGGCTACGCAACAACTATCGCTGCCCGGTGGTCATCGAGGCATGGCAGGTTGCCACCGGCAACAACCAGCGCACCACACCGTTCACCAACGGCATCAATATCTGGAACTTCGACGAGATCACGCAGGGCACCGTGCGCAATGCCGCCAATCGCGTGGTCGCCCGCGTGCGGATGTTCAGCAGGGACTTCACCGGTCATTACACACTTCCGAACGGCCGCCGCGATGACCAGTACCAGTCGCTGGGCAGCTACGCGCGGTTCATGACCTACGGCGGCCCGATGAGCGAGGTGCCCAACCATACCTGGGCCGAAGCGGAAATGACGCCCGAACGCCTGATCGGTCCAGCGACGACCACGGCAATCCTGGCCGCCACACCCAACGGCGCCGCAGCGTCCACCTATCGTGTTGTGCGCGCCACGGCCGAGCAGGAATGCATGGGCATGTTCGACAGCATCAACGCCTACGATGACGCCCTGGTCTCTCTCGGCCCGTGCCATTGGACCATGGGCCTGATGCCTGCCGGCGGCTATGACAATGGCGAGCTGCCTGGCTTCCTGGCCTACTTCCTGCATCGCAACCAGGCCGACTACCAGCGCTATCTCGGCAATCTGGGTCTTTATCCGGCGACGGCCTGGGCCGGCGTCAACACGGGGCCGCTCTGGGACCGCACCGGTCGCAAGTATGTCGGCTGGATCCGCCATCACAACGAACAGACGCAGCCTGCGCAGGCGGCGACCGGCCTGGCCCAGCTGCCCATGGTCGACCGGGCAACCGTGGAGGCCAACTACTTCAAGACCTGGCACTGGTTCTATCGTCTTGCCATGATCGGCCGCACCTGCGCGAACTTCCAGCAGGCGATGTGGGACATGGTCCGCTTCCGCATCCGCGACATCCGCTCAGCCCCAATTGCAGTCAATGTGGGAGCCGTCCACATCAACGCAACGCTGGGTGACATCTACACCTCGGAAAAGTCGGTCGCGATCCTGCTGCGCTGGCATATCTTCCGTCCGGGCCACGTGACCGGGGCCCGCGTCAGGGATTCGTTAACCCGCGCCATCAACGGCCATGCCCAGCTGAACTGGGCGACGGCACCGGCGCAATGGACCAACGCACACGAGCAGGCGATCACCGCGCAACTTCTCACTGACGCGCTTACGGTCAACGACACGCAGGATCGTCTCGCCAACTGGCCGACCTATCCCGGGCGCAACAGCCGCAACTACACACTCAACAACGAGCTGGGCGCATTGCGTGATGGCCGCGGCTCCTTCCACTTCGATACCACGGGAATATGACGATGCCTTCCGTTCTTCGAGCCGCCCCGCTGCTGGCCGGCCTTTGCCTGGCCGCCTCCTGTGCAGCCAAGCCCCCTGTCGGCGATACCCTGGACCGCGCCTGCGCCGCAGTCGCCATCGACGATCGGATCGAGCTGCTCCCTCTGGAAGGAAAGCACGTCAGCGCCTGTCCGCCCGGCGACGATGAAGGCTGCCCGTACAGTGGCCAGCAGGGAAAAACATCGCTGAGCGACACACCGGATCTGAACAAGGATGGACGCAAGGATGCCATCCTGACCTACTTCGGCAGCAGTTATGGCGATATCGACGTGACCGACAAGCTGGTCCTGGCCCAATGCAAGGACGGAACCTACATCCGTCTTCTGGAAGGAAAGTTCACGACACTGACCGCTCCGGCCATGCCGCATGCCACGTGGCCGGCTCTGGAAGCGACGAGGAACTGCCCGCTGGGCCGAGGTGATGCGGTCCGCACCGAAAAGATCCAGCTGACCTTCGATAGCAAGGCAGCACAGTATCGTGGACCTGCAGGCCTGAATCTCGCCGCGGCCTGCCAGGCCCAGGGCGACTGACCGAAGTACGCTGCGTGCTCACGGCATGTAGCGGGAAGCGGGAAGCGGGAAGCGGGAAGCGGGAAGCGGGAAGCGGGAAGCGGGAAGCGGGACAGTATCCACGCCAGAATACAAAGAACCCGGTGCACGTCCCTCCTCGCAATTACCGTCACAGCTGATCGCTCAAGTTGCGCGCAAGCATCTGCAGGGCACGTATCTTTACTTCCAGCGAAATCGCAAGGTCGTTGGATCTACTTGCCCTCCCCCAGCAAGAAGCTCACCACCGGTTCCGGCATTACAGCGACAGCAAATTCTCCTGATCTTCAAGCGTACTTACTAGTCGCCTCGGGCATGTCGACCTATGAGATGACGCCAATCACCATCAACGGTCGCAGGCTGTCTACTGCCTAAGTGGACTGTGATGACAGGAACTCCCGCTGCATCAGACCACCGTAACTGGTAATTGGAGGCTGACGCAGACAGCATCAGTTCCGATCAGCCACAACCGCTCTTATGGGCACATCATGTCTTATGCGCACACCATGAAGCAGTTATCAAACAGGCTTACAGCACTGGTAGCTCTCTCCTGCCTTTCGGCTCCCGCTTGCTCATCAACGCCAAAGGACAACGAACTCAGTGTGCGCTCCCCAAAAGGAATTACAGTCACAGCTGATGGTCCGATTGCACGCAACTATCCGCAGACCAAGTGCCTTGACTTCCAGCGAAAGAACAAGAGCATCGGATTTCTCTGCTTCTCCTCCAGCGAGCAGTTCATCACTGATGTCGGCATCGCAGCAACAGCGTCTCCTGATGCTCAGGGGCACTTGCAGGTAACCTCAGGCATGTCTACCTATGAACTGAAGCCAATCATCATCAACGGCCGCACGCTGTTTACTGCCGAAGTGGATTGTGACGACCGGGACGCGGCCCTGTATCGAGCCACCTCAGCGTGTCATGTGGCATTCATGCCCGTGGCCAATGCTCACTTCTTCTATAGCAATTTCATTCTCAGCAATGGAGCGACTTCCACATCGTGGGTCGATGAGCGGACGGTCATGGACATCTGGAAAAGCCTGGCCAGTGCCACTGGCGGGCATGGATGAGCACTGACGCAAGACGCATTCGCAGACCCGGTCAATGTCTCTTGATCGCTTTCATGCTGATCATGGGCGGATGTGGCGGGTCGGCCCCCAAAGCGACGTTCGAGACCTCTCCTGCACTATCCGATGCGGATCTGAAAGGTCTTTACCCGGGCACGCTGCTGACGCAGGTGGTGTTCGAGGACATCGACGGCGCGGGCCTGCTGCTGCTTTCCCGCAGCGAAAGCACGATGCCCGCCGAAGGTGATGAGGATCCGGTGGAGCAGATCACCCTGCGCGCGGAACTGTACCGGCGTGCGGACCAGGCGGCGCCCTGGACGTCGCGATGGAGCGTCGACGACCCGATTCAATGCGAAGGCCTGGACCTGGACGCGGGCTATTTCCTGGACCAGGTGACGGCGACCGATCTCGACAACGATGGCCGCGCCGAGCTGACCCTGGCCAGCCACAGCTTCTGTGGCGGCGGGGTTGACCCGCAGCAGCTGCGCATCGGCCTTCGCCAGGGGGAGCAGTACTACGAAGTGCGGGGCGAATCGCTGGTGGAGGTGGAGGGAGACGCGCCGTTCGGTGGCGAGCGCCAGGATGATTCTGCGCTGGCTTCGGCTTCGCCAGTGCTGCGCGCGCACGTGGATAAGGTGTGGGAAGCGATCAAGCGCGGCCCGCCCGGCGCGCCGTGAACGCCGCGCCTTGATCCAACGCATGCCGTCAGCGTGGGCGCAGTGCTATGGTGGCGCCATCATGCGCCCTGGAGCCGTTCCGATGACCCGAATCAGCATCGCCCGCCTCGCCCTTGCCGCCCTTGCCACGCCGCTGCTGCTGGCCGCCTGCGTCAGCACGCCGGGCCCAGAAGTGAAGGGTACCGGCCGCTGCGACGCCAGCCAGCTGGGCTGGGCGATCGGCCAGCCGGCCAACGAACCCAACATCCGCCGTCTCTCCAGTGAGAGTGGTGCCGGCCTGGTCAACCCGATCGGCCCCAGCACCATCACCACCAAGGACATCCGCCAGGACCGTCTGCGGGTGTACGTGGACAAGGACAACATCATCACCGCCACCCGCTGTGAGTAATCACCGCCGTGGGCTTCTGTAGAGCCGAGCACACGCTCGGCTGCTCTCCGGTCAGTCCGCACGGAATGCCAGTCGAGCAGGCTCGACTCTACATCTCAGGGTTCGGTGTATCCGGCGCAATCCGGCAGCGCCTGGTCGGTGCGGAACATCCCATCGCTGAAGCGGAAAAGACGCGTATAACTGCACGCCGGGTCCTGCTCGGTGCGCAGGTCCTTTTTCTTCAGCGGGCCCTTCGCCAGCGAATCCTCGAAGCGTGAGACGCCAGCCGGGAACCGTGTTGCGACGGTCTGATAGCGCAGCACCGGCATGCCCTCTGCGGCCACGTCCAACCCCAGCTTGGCCGAGAAGCCATACTCATCGTGGCAGGCCCCTGCGCGCTGCTTGATGTCCTGCTCGCTGAAGCAGGCACGGATCATCGCGTTGCCCAGCCACGGTACGGTCAGCACGTCATCATCGACTTGGATGTCGTCCTCAAGGTGGCGCACCCGTGCCAACTGCAGGGTGGACGCATCGGCGCCACCGCCGGAATACATGGTGCTGAATTTGACGATGCCACCGACCAGCACGTTCTGCCGTGCGCGCTGCTGTGGATCCTTCACGGGCGCATCGGCGCCCACCCCTGGCGCCAGCCGCACGATCCAGGGCCACAGCGACAGCTCGCTCTCCGCTGGCACCTCAATGCTCACGTGGTGGACGTGCAGCGACGGCTGGCCCGGCACCCGCTCCTGCACCTCAAGCGTTGTGGGCCGGTCACCATCGTTGGCCACCGGCTGCACGCGCACGCACCATGCGCCGTCGCTGGTGCAGCTGCGCATGCCGGTGGCATCGAGCACCTGGCCCAGTGGCTCCATTACGTTGCCGGCGGCATCGCGCTGCTGCGGCAGGATCGAAGCCTGGGCCAGCGCCAGCAGCGGAGTAGCCAGCAGAGCCGCGCACAAGGCCGTGCGGGCGACAGCGATGGGCATCAGAGGGCTCCTGCATGTGGAACCCCGATGGTAACCGCTCCCCGTAGAGTCGAGCTTGCTCGACTGCATGTAATCCAGAAAACGAGGCCGTCGAGCAAGCTCGACGCTACCCGGATCGGTTGTCTAGCCGCAGTCGCAGCCACCCCACCCCTTCTCCTTCGATGTCTGGCCGATGCCAGGGTTGAAGGTATTGCTCGGGTCCAGCTGTTTGTAAAACCCCGCCAGCGCCGGCTTGGCCGGATACAGGTGGCCGACATTGTGCTCGGCCGGATACTCTGCGCCGCGCTGGTCCAGCAAGGCCCACATCGCGTGCTCGATCGCCATCGGGTCTTCACCCTTGCGCGCGATGTAGTCCTGGTGGAACACGTGACACAGGAAATGGCCGTAGTACAGCTTGTGCAGCAGGCGGTTGTCGATGTCGTCCGGCAGCTGCTCGAACCAGTCGGCATCATCGCGGCGCAGCGCGATGTCCAGTGCCACGATGTCCTGCACCTGCTCGCGGTGCACCTCGCGGTAGCGCACGGCGGCACCGGCCACGGCGAAGCGATGCAGGAACGCCTTGCGGCCCTCCTCCGGCGTGCAGTGGAAATAGCCGCCTTCATGGCCTGCGAAGAACTCGCGCAACCAAGCCTCGGTCTGCGCTGCGTCCTGCGCGGACACCTTCAGCAGCAGGTGATGTTCATAGCGCTGACGGAACTCGCCCATGCGCACGGGCAGGTGCGAGGGCAGCAGCCCCGTCAGCCCCTGCATAACCTGGTCGGTCACCCCGCGCAGGCCCAGCCGTTCGAACCAGCCATCGACGCGGCTCTTCAGCGCGAACGCGGCCGGCACACGCGCGGTGCCGAGGTGATTGATCAGCAGGAAGCTGTCCTTGCCGTAGCGTTCGCCGATGTCATACGCATCGCGGTGGATGTATTCGCCGGCAATCGGCAGGCGCTCGAAGCCGGTCAGCAGCTGGCGACGGATCGCGGTCAGGCTGTCGGTACGGTTGCTGCCAATGTAGAAGACTTCGGCGGCCTCCTTCTCGAAAGTGTCCAGGCGCACCGCGAACACCGCCAGTTTGCCGGCCGAACCGGCAGCTTCGAAGTGACGGCTGGGGTCGGCGTTGAATCGTGCCGGGGTATCGGCATCGACCCGACGCACTTCCTCGGCGTAGCGCGGATCGGAGGCGGCCCGGCCGTCGCCGTCACCCACGTCCATCGCCGTGTAGTCGCCGGCCTGCAGCCGCTGCAGGATCTGTTCGGGCGTATCGCCCAGGGCGATGCCCAGGTGGTTGACCAGCTGCAGTGTGCCCTGCGCATCGACCTGCGCGTACAGTGCCAGCTCGGTGTACGCCGGGCCGCGACGCACCAGCGCGCCACCGGAGTTGTTGCAGATACCGCCCAGCACCGACGCACCGATGCACGACGAACCGATCACCGAATGCGGCTCGCGGCCGAGCGGTGCCAGTGTCTGCTCCAGCCGGTCCAGCGTCGCGCCGGGCAGGCACAGCACCTGGCGCCCTTCGTTCAACAGCTGGATGCCGGTCAGGCGCAACGTGCTGACCAGCACGATCGGACGGCCATAGTCGTTGCCATCCGGGGTCGAGCCGCCGGTCAGTCCGGTGTTGGCCGCCTGCAGGATGATCGCCGCCCCACCCTGCACCGCGGCCTGCAGGACGTGCCACAGTTCCAGCAACGTGCCCGGCCGCACCACCGCCAGTACCGGACCGTCGCCGAAGCGGTAGCCACGGCGGAAACGGCGGGTGGCCTTGTCACCGGTCAGTACATGGCGGCGGCCGACAGCATCGCGCAACCGCGCCAGCACGGTCTGCGGGTCGCTCACGGCAGGTTGACCAGCGAGTCGCGGCCGATGTCGGCGATGCGGCGGGCACCGGTCAGCGTCATCGCCACCCGCATTTCCTTGGCGATCAGGTCCAGCAGATTGGCCACGCCGGCCTCGCCCTGTGCGGCGAGCGCGTAGACGAAGGCACGGCCCAGCAGCACGGTGTCGGCGCCCAACGCCAGCATGCGCACTACGTCCAGACCGGTGCGGATACCGGAGTCGGCCAGGATCTTCAGGTCGCCCTGCACCGCATCGGCGATCGCCGGCAGTGCGCGCGCGGTGGACAGCACGCCATCGAGCTGGCGACCGCCATGGTTGGAGACCACGATGCCATCGGCACCGAACTTGACCGCATCACGTGCATCATCCGGGTCGAGGATGCCCTTGATCACCATCGGGCCCTTCCAGAACTCGCGGATCCACTCCAGGTCCTTCCACGAAATGGACGGATCGAAGTTGCTGCCCAGCCAGCCGATGTAGTCCGCCAGCCCGGTCGGGTTGCCACGGTAGGTGGAGATGTTGCCGAGGTCGTGCGGGCGACCCAGCAGGCCGACATCCCAGGCCCAGCACGGATGGGTGATGGCCTGGCCGATGCGGCGCAGCGCTGCGTTCGGGCCACTCATGCCGGAATGCGCGTCACGATAGCGCGCGCCCGGCACCGGCATGTCCACGGTGAACACCAGCGTGGTCACGCCGGCGGCCTGCGCGCGCTCCAGCGCGTTGCGCATGAAGCCGCGGTCACGCAGCACGTACAGCTGGAACCACATCGGCCGCTGGATCGCCGGCGCCACCTCCTCGATCGGGCACACCGACACGGTGGACAGGGTGAACGGAATGCCACGGCTGTCGGCCGCGCGCGCCGCCTGCACCTCGCCACGCCGGGCGTACATGCCGGTCAGGCCGACCGGCCCCAGCGCCACCGGCATCGCCAGCGTTTCGCCGAACAGTTCGGTTTCCAGGCTCAGGTCGGACATGTTGCGCAGGATGCGCTGGCGCAGCGCGATGTCGGACAGGTCGGAAACGTTGCGCTTCAGCGTGTGCTCGGCATATGCGCCGCCATCGATGTAGTGGAACAGGAACGGCGGCAGCCGGCGTTGCGCGGCAGCACGGTAATCGGTGGAGGCGGAGATGATCATGGGGTCAACCGTGTGGGGAGGGTAGACGCGAGGCCCGCGCACGCCGGGCTTCGTTGTCATCGAGGGTGCGCAGCGTGGTGTGCACGAACTCGAGGTGGGCATGCGCGGCGGCGCGCGCGCGTTCGGGGTCGCCAGCCAGGACCGCATCCATCATCTCGCGGTGCTGGTCGGACAGCGGCGAGAAGGTCCTGGCCGAGGTATAGAGCTTCTCGCGGCTCTGCGAAATGTTGGTCTGCAGCAACTCGAACAGGCCACGCATCACCTGCAGCAGCACCAGGTTGTGCGAGGCTTCGGCGATGGACAGGTGGAAGGCCGCGTCAGCCTCGGCCTCGCCGGAGGGATCGTCCTTGCCATGCGCATCCATCATGGTCTGGAACGCCTGTGCGATGCGCGTGCGATCCTCGTCGGTAGCACGCAGCGCCGCGTGCCAGGCGGTGGCGCCTTCCAGTGCGTGGCGGATCTCCAGCACGTCGAAGCGGTATTCCGGGTCGCCCTGGAACAGCGGCAGGTACGGCGCCAGCGGTTCGTCCAGCGCCTGCCGTGCCCGCGCCGCCGGTTCGGCCACATAGGTGCCGCCGCCCACGCGCGCGCTCAGCAGGCCCTGGCTGGCCAGCTGCGCGATGGCCTCGCGCAGCGCGGTGCGCGAGACCCCCAGCTGCACCGCCAGGGTGCGCTCGGCCGGCAACCGGTCGCCCGGCTGCAGCCGTTGTTCCTGCACCAGGCCGCGCAGCTGCGCGGCCACCTTGTCCGAAATGCGTTGCGTGCTCATGGCGCCATTGTGGCCTGAAGCGAGCAATGAGGGGTCAGACAGCCGGGCATGGCTCAGGGAATCATCCAGGTCAGCCAGTAGGCCTGGGCCAGGGTGATCAGGCCGACCATCGTAGTAAAAATCAGGCTGTGCTTGACCGTGAAGCGGAACAGGTCCGACTCCTTGCCGGCCAGGCCGACCGCAGCGCAAGCGATGGCGATCGACTGCGGCGAGATCATCTTGCCGGTCACCCCGCCGGTGGTATTGGCCGCCACCAGCAGCACATCGGACACGCCGATCTGCTGCGCGGTGGTGGCCTGCAGCGCCGAGAACAGCGCATTGGACGAGGTGTCCGAGCCGGTCAGGAACACGCCCAGCCAGCCCAGGAACGGCGAGAAGAACGGGAACGCATCGCCGGTGTGCGCCAGCGCCAGGGCCAGTGTGGCCGACAGCCCCGAGTAATTGGCGATGAAGGCGAACGCCAGCACCATGCCGATCGAATAGATCGGCATGCGCAGCTCGCGCACGGTCTCGCCGAAGGTCTGCAGCGCCGAGCGGGCCGGCATGCGCAGGGCGATGATGGCGATCACCGCAGCCAGGATGATCGAGGTACCGGTGGCCGAGAACCAGTCGAACTTGTAGATGGCTTCATAGCTCAGCGGCGCCGGCACGATCGGCGGCATCTTCTGCACCATCTGGTCCAGGCCAGGCACAGGGATCTTCAGCACCCAGCCTTCCAGCGGGCCGCCAGCCGCGAACAGCGTCTTGAACGGCTTGATGCTCCACAGGGTGACCATCGCGGTGAGAATCAGGAACGGCGACCACGCCTTGGCGATCTGTCCGACGCTGTAGCGCGGCGCTTCCAATGCCTGTGCGGCCGCTTCGGCACTGGTTCCGGTGTCGAAGCGGAAGATCCGCACCGGCTTCCAGCGGCGCAGGAACAGGGTCAGGCACACCAGCGACGCCAGCGAGGCGGTGATATCCGGCAGTTCCGGACCGATGAAGTTGGAGGTCAGGTACTGGGCGATGGCGAACGAGCCACCGGCCACCAGCACCGCCGGCCAGGTCTCCTTGATGCCGCGCCAGCCATCCATGATCGCCATGATCCAGAACAGCACGATGATCGTAAGGAACGGCAGCTGGCGGCCGGCCATCTGCCCGATCTCGAACGCATCCAGCCCCGTGACCTGCCCGGCCACGATGATCGGAATGCCCATCGCACCAAAGGCCACGGGCGCGGTGTTGACGATCAGGCAGAGGCCGGCCGCATACAGCGGCTTGAAGCCCAGCCCGACCAGCAGTGCCGCGGTGATCGCCACCGGTGCGCCGAAACCGGCCGCACCTTCCAGGAAGGCACCGAAGGCAAAGCCGACCATCAGCATCTGCAGGCGCTGATCTTCGGTGACCGACAGGATCGAAGCGCGGATGATGTCGAACTGCCCGGTCTTGACCGAAACCTTGTAAAGGAACACCGCGCCGATGATTATCCAGGCGATCGGCCACAGCCCGTAGACGAAACCGAAGCCGGCCGCGCCCAGCGCCTGGGTCAGCGGCATGCGGTAGAACAGCAGCGCCACGCCGAGGGCGATGGCCACGGTGATCGTGCCGGCCAGCCAGCCCTTCATGCGCAGCACGGCCAGGGCGACAAAGAAGAAGGCGATCGGCAGCAGCGCGATCAGGCTCGACAACCACAGGTTGCCGGCGGGGTCGTACAGGTGTTGCCAGGGCTGCATGAAGGCTCTCGACTGGGGGCGGGATGTGTTCCACCCCGAAGGGAGGATCGCCGCGGCCCGTCATAATTGGTATTACCATTAATGGCGATGATCGGACCGCTTGCAGCGAATTGAACCGCCATTCTGACGGAGCGCCTATTAGACCATAGCGCTAGATGCCATATTGGTAGGACCATTAAGGCCGCCATGGTAGTACCGGCCGCTGGCCGGCAACTCGAGATTCCTTACGAGATCCGTTTCTCCACCCGCCGCATCACCGCCAGCACCAGCACGCACAGCACACTGACGCCAATCGCAATCACGTATTTGCCGATCCCCACGGCGATGCCGATGGCCGCGGCCATGATCAGCGAACTGGCGGTGGTCAGCCCGCTGACCTGGTCTTCGCGTGAGCCGCGCAGGATGGTGCCGGCCGCAACGAAGCCGACACAGGCCACTACCGCCTCGATCAGGCGTACCGGGTCGACCTGCAGCAGGTCGCGGTAGCGCTCCTGCTGAAAGTGCTCGGCCACCGAATCGCCCAGCCCGACGATCAGCGCCGCGGCACCGGCGATCAGCATGTGCGTGCGCAGGCCGGCAGCGTGCTTGCCCATCTCGCGTTCGATGCCGAGCACGCCGCCGAACAGCATCGCCGTTGCCACGCGCAGCAGGATCGAGAAGTCCTGGGACAGTTCCATGCGACCTCCGGAAGTTTCCGGAAGACTTGCGCGATCGGCGTCGGACGGTGGTGAAGATGGCACCACGGTCCGTTCACCCGGTAACGCCGGGTCATCGCCGACGCCACCGCAGCTCAACGCATCACTGCGCCAGGTAGCCACCATCGATGGCGTAGTAGGTTCCGGTCGCGAAGGAGGCCTCGTCGCTGGCCAGCCAGGCCACCAGTGCCGCCACCTCCTCGGCGGTGCCCAGCCGCTTCAGCGCGTGGCGCGCTTCCAGCGTTGCGCGCACCTTCGCGTCCATCTTCTCCAACAGCGGCGTAATGATGAAGCCCGGACCGACCGCGTTGACCCGGATACCGTCGGCCGCGTGCTCCCACGCCGCGGTCTGGGTCAGGCCGACCACCCCGTGCTTGGCCGCCACGTAGGCGGTGGAACCGGCATAGCCGACCTGGCCCAGGATCGAGGCCATGTTGATGATGCTGCCGCCACTGCCGGCCGTGCGCATCGCCTGGATCTGCGCCCGCTGGCACAAGAACACGCTGGTCAGGTTCACATCGATCACTCGCTGCCAGCCATCCACCGGGTAGTCGCCGCTGCTGGCGGCCGGCCCACTGATGCCGGCGTTGTTGACCGCAATATGCACACCGCCGAGTTCCTTCACCGTGCGCTGCACGGCGGCCTCCACCGCCGCATCATCGGTGACGTCCAGCGCCACACCGATCGCCTGTGTGCCGCGCGCCTGCAGCTGCGCGACGGTGGCGTCCACTGCGTCCTGTTTCAGGTCCCAGACCGAAATGCGGGCGCCGGACGCGGCCAGCGTATGCGCCACTGCCAGGCCGATACCGGATACACCGCCGGTCACGATCGCGGTCTTGCCACCGAGCTGGTAATCGATCATCTACGTTCTCCATCGTTGGGGGATAGCGATGCGGCGCGCAGCCGCCAATCCACCACGCTACGCCGGCCGCTGTGACGAGCCAGCTGACATCGTGTCCGCATCCGATCGTTCCAGCCGTGCAACCTCAACCTGGGTTGATGTATGGATATACGTACGGATATGCAGGCAAAACGCCTGCGTATGCTCAACGGCGAATTCACTTTGGCCGTAATCATCAATCGGTTTGACCATATTGGAATCAAAAGCGCGCGAATCACGGCGACAATGGGAAACGTTTCCAGTTTCTTCGACACACACTTCCCCTCTGGCGCTTTCCCAGCCCTCCACAGTGCCGTCGCCGCCGCGCGGCTGCACGCACAAGCACCGGCGCAGCACCCGCAGTGCAGCGCCCCGGGCAAGGCACCGCCAGTGTCCACCTCCAGAGCACGTGCCGAGCGATGTCCCGATACTTCACCTTTGCCGATTACCGCCGTTTCGGCCAACGCCACGGCTTCGACTACCGCGCCGACCCTGAACACCTGCGCGATGACCAGTGGGCCGGTCGAGGCGAGGTCAACGAACAGTTCCTGCGCGGTGGCATGAGCCTGATCGCGTCCGACGTCCATAACCGGTTCCCGTATGTGGCTACCGCGCAGCAGAGCCCGGGGCTGGTGATCCGCGTGATGCTGCAGGGCCAGGTCGACGTGCGTGTCCCGCGACGTGCAGGATTCACCCTGCGCGCTGGCACCGCGATGACCGCACACCATCGCGAGCAGATCGAGATGACCGGTGCGCATCCCGGTGAAACGCGCATGCGCGGGGTCAGCGTGATGGTGCCCAGCCAGCTCGATCCGGACCTGTTCCAGCTGCCGCAGCTGGAGAGTGCGCTCAACGCGCATCTGGAATGCCGCCACTGGGCCATTCCGCACACCTTGCTACCCGTGCTGGGACAGCTGTTCGACAGCCCGTGGCAGGACGGCATCGACGCACTGTGGCGCGAAGGCGTGGCGCTGCAGCTGCTTGCAGTCGGGCTGCAGGCCGAAGATCTGCAGACCGAGCAGGTACGTACGCTGCGTGCCGGGCAGCGCGAGCGCCTGGAGCGCGTACGCGCCTACCTGCACGATGACCCCAGCCATGCCCACAGCCTGGTCGAACTGGCGCAGCTGGCGTGCATGAGCCCGAGTTCGCTGCGCCGCCACTTCGCGCAGCAGTATGGAAGCTCGGTGTTCGATTACCTGCACGAGCAGCGCATGCGCCATGCCGAGCAGGGCCTGCGCGAAGATGGCTGGACCGTCGAGCAGGCGGCCGCGGCCAGTGGCTACCGCCATCCCAGCAATTTCGCCGCCGCCTTCCGCAAGCGCTTCGGGCTGGTGCCCAGCCGCTGGCGCACTGGTCCTTCGAAGGTCGGGTAAAGCGATATCCCTATGGGTGGGTGTCGACTTTGGTGGACACGCTTTCGCCGCTGCCGGCCAGCGGCCGGCACTACCGCCCCCTCCGGCGTTACCGGCGTCGCGATATCACCGGTAGCGCCGGGCCATGCCCGGCGTCGCCGTAGGCCCCTCAATACACCGGCAGATCGATGTAACTGGCCTGCGCGGCGCTGTGCCAGACCCGCTGCATGGCCTTCTGGTAATCGCCCGGCTTGGCCAGGTAGATGTTCGGCACATAGGTCTGCGGGTTGCGGTCGTACAGCGGGAACAGGCTGGACTGCACCTGCACCATCACCCGGTGCCCCTTCTGGAAGGTGTGGTTGGCGTTGGGCAGGTCGAAGCGGTACGGCAGCACCTGGTTGGCGGCCAGCGGCTTGGGATCACTGAAGCTCTCGCGGTAGCGGCCGCGGAAGATCGCCAGCGACACCGGCAGCTCATAGCCACCCATCTCCGGTGTGGATGCTTCCTGGTCCGGATACACGTCGATCAGCTTCACCACCCAATCGCTGTCGGTGCCACTGGTCGAGGCCTGCAGGTGCACCACCGGCGCGCCACCGATGCGCAGTGGCGCGGTCAACGGTTCGGTGATGAAGGTCAGCACGTCGGGTCGGCCATCGACGAAGCGCTGATCCTTGACCAGCCAGGTCGTCCACATGTCACGGTCGCCAAAACGCACCGGGCGCGGCACGAACGGCACCGGCTTAGCCGGGTCGGACACGTATTCATCGAAGTCGTTCTCGCCCGCTGCCGGCGCCTGGAACGCCAACTTGCCGCCGGCACGCAGGTACAGCGGTTTGCTGCTGGCCGCACAGCCCTTGTCGCAGCTGCGCGGCCAACCCTTCAAGCGGTCCCAATGGTTTTCGCCGGTGTTGTAGATCAGCACCGGCGGCGTATCGGCCTTCGGCGCACCGTCCACCAGGTACTGGTCGAAGAACGGCTTGAGCACATCACGACGGAACTGCAGCGCGGTATCGCCATCGAACTTGAGCGCGCCCAGTTCACTGGCACTGTAGTTCACCTGGCTGTGCCGCCACGGGCCCATCACCAGGTAATTGCGGTTGTTGCCACTGTCGCGCCCTTCCATCGCCTGGTAGGCGTGGTTGGCACCCCACATGTCCTCCTGGTCCCACAGGCCCTGCAGCCACAGGGTCGGCACCTTCAGCGGCGTCTTCGCCATCACTGCATCCAGCGCCTGGCCCTGCCAGAAGGCGTCGTATGCAGGGTGCTCGACCAGCTTCTTCCACCAGGTCAGCTGGTCCACGCCGGTAAAGCGCGCATAGTCGCCGGCCGACCCGATGCGCAGGAAGGTGCTGTAGTCGTCGTAGCCGAGGCTGGGCAGCGGCGTGCCCTTGCCGCGCTTCTCGGTCTGCATCGCGAAGTAATTGAAGTTGACCTGGCGGAACGCACCGTAGTTGAGCCAGTCGTCACCCATCCAGCCGTCGACCATCGGGCTCTGCGGCGCGGCGACCTTCAGCGCCGGATGCGGATCGGTCAGCGCCATCACCACGGTGAAGCCTTCATACGACGAACCGAGCATGCCGACCTTGCCGTTGCTCTCCGGCACGTGCTTCACCAGCCAGTCGATGGTGTCCCAGGCGTCGGTGGAATGGTCGACCGGGGTGTTGTTCAATGGCCCGCGCAGGGGCCGGGTCATCACGTAATCGCCCTCGGAGCCGTACTTGCCACGAATGTCCTGGAACACGCGGATGTAGCCGCCATCGACGAACACCTCATCGCCCTGCGGCAGCAGGTCGCGCATGCGCGGCGAGTCGCTGCGGTTGGCACGGCCGGCAGCGTCGTAGGGCGTACGGGTCAGCAGGATCGGAGCGTTGCGGGCGCCCTTGGGCACCACGATCACTGTGTACAGCTTGGTGCCATCACGCATGGGCACCATCACCACGCGCTTGTCATAGTCGCGGCCGACATCGGGGGCGACGAAGGGCTTGCCGCTGACGTCCGGGGTCATCGGCGGTGTATCGGCGGCCAGCACGGTGCTGGACAGGCAAAGGGCGATGGCTAGAGCAACGGCACGCACACGCATGGACAACCCCTTCCGGCAGGAAAGGCCCCAGCGTACTCCTGCCTTGGGCCGTGAAGTGTGTGCGGGCTTTGCATTCTGCGGTGGATGCAGGCAGGACTGATGGCACATGTGCTGCCCGCTGCCGCTGCGCAAACCGGTAACCGAATGCCGGCCAGCGGACGGCACTACCGACCGGTGCTCCCCGCGCAGCGCCGGGCCACCTCCGGCGGATCCGTCAGGCCGTTTGAACCTCATGCAGCGCCAGCCAGCACCAGCGCCCCTGTTCCTGACGCAGTACCGCCAGCGACTCCCGCCATGTGCGGTTGCCGCCATCGATCAAATGGCCTTCGCGATAGCGCAGCACCACCAACGTTGATGGCGCCTCCACTGCCTGCACGGCCTCGATGGCAATCTGCAACCCCGGTCGCGCGCCATGGGCACCGGCGAACAATGCCTGCACCGCATCTCGGTCCAGCCGACGGCCGGCGATGCCGACCATGCTGAAGTCCGCACAGAAGTGCGTCATCAGATCATCGAGCGCATCGGAGCCGACGTCGGCACGGAACCAGGCCTGCAGTTTGTCGTGCAGGTGGTGGATTTCATGTTCTGCAGTGGTATCCATCAGGTGTTCTCGGGTTGCGAAAGGGGGACAGAATGCGAGCGGCGCAGCAGCGCCATCGGCAGCAGCGTCAATGCGGCGGCCAGACCCAGCGCCACGCTGGTGGCGCGTGCGGGCAACCACTGCATGGCCAGCGCCAGCAGCAGCGCGATGGCCGCAGTGCCGAGGCAGAAGCTGAGCTGACGGTTGAGGTTCCACAACGCACTGGCGTCGCCCAGTGCCTCACCCTCGACACCCTGGAACGCCAGTGTCTGTGCGGTGCTGCTGCACAGGCTGCCGCCGGCGCCCATCAATGCGAACAACAGTGCAGCCAAGGCGAAGGCCGGCTGTGGCAGCAGCGCCATCAACAGCAGGCCGCTGGCCTGAAGCAGCATGCCGGCGCGCAGTACCGTGGCCGGGCCGAAGCGGGACAACAGGTGCTTGCTGGCCGTGATCGCGATGGCCGAGGCCAGCGCCCACGGCAGCATCAACGCGCCGATGCGTGCGGCACTGTATCCGGCCTGGTGCAACTGCAGGGTGCTGGCCAGCTGGCTGCCGATGAACACCCCGGGCACCGCCAAATACACCAGCATCGCCAGTCGCAGCTCGTGATGGGAAAGCAGTGACCAGCGCAGCAACGGATGCGCCTGCCGCCGGGCATGCCGCAGGTGAACCGCCGCCAGCAGCAATGCGATCAGCAGCAGCACGGCACCGGCGCCCCGATGGTCGCGCTCGCCCAACCAGGTGAGTGCCAGCAGCAGCGCGCCCAGCGCCAGCATTGCGGTGGACAGCGCATAGGCCTGCAGGCGCGGCGCACTGCGCTCACCATCGGCCGGCATCCAGGCCAGCACCAGACCCATGGCCATCACCGCCAACGGCAGGCTGGCCCAAAGTACGCCGCGCCAGGACAGCCACTGCACCAGCAGGCCACCCAGTGCCGGCGCCAGGGCTGGCACCAGCAGTGCCACCAGCAGGATGCGTCGGGTCAGCGCGCCACGTTGCTCGGGCGTGCAGTGTCGATAGGCGGTGGCCTGTGCAACCGGAATCAGCAGGCCACCGGCCAGCCCCTGAAGCAAGCGCCAACCCAACAGCCAGCCAATGCCCGGCGCAGCGCCGGCCAGCATGGCGGCGACGGCGAACACCAGCAGCGCCACCAGCAGCAGGCGCCGCTCGCCGCAGCGTGCGGCCAGCCAGGGCGCCAGTGGAATCACCACGCTCAGGCCGAGCATGTAGGCGGTGCCGACCCACGCCAGGCAGCCGATGTCGGCGTGCAGTTCAGCGGCCAGCGCCGGATAGGCCACCGTGGCGATGAACATATTGACCAGATCCAGGGCAAACACCAGCAGGAAGATCGCCTCATGGCGCAGGCGGGGGGACGGCATCGGCGGCGCTCCATCAGGGAAGCGCCCAGCATGCCGGCCGGGCCTTGTTGAAAAAACACGACGACGGCTGCAACACTGTCAAATCTTACTTGACAATTAATCGCCCATGGTCAGCCTCGATCGCTTCGATACCTTCCGCGCCGTGGTCGAGGCCGGCAGCTTGACCGCAGCCGCCGATCGCCTGGGCCTGAGCCGCGCGGTGGTCAGCTTCAACCTCAAGCGGCTGGAGCAGGAGCTGGGCGTGACCCTGCTGCTGCGCAGTACCCGCCACTTGGCGCTGACCGAGGCCGGCGAGCAGTTCCTGCAGCACTGTGTGCAGGCGCTGGACGCTGCACAGGCCGCCATCGATGCCGCGCGCCGCGACCAGCATCAGCTGCAGGGCGTGCTGCGCCTGACCACCACGCCGGAGTACGCGCAGCTGCGCCTGATTCCGGCACTGGAGGCGTTTCGCATGCGGCATCCGGCATTGCAGCTGCACCTGTCGACCTCGCCGGCGCCGGCCGACCTGATTCCCGAGCGCTTCGACCTGGCGATCCGTCTCGGCCGCCTGCCCGACTCGGCGCTGCACGCCATCGAACTGGAAAGGCATCCGTTGTGTGCGGTGGCCGCGCCCGTGCTGCTGGCCCGGCTGCCCACCGCGGATGCGGCCGATGACCCGGTGCAGCTGGGCACCCTGCCCCGCCTGGGCTATCCGCGCCTGGCCGATGTGCCGGTGGTTGCCCCCGATGGCAGCGACGCGCTGTTCGCCACCAATCCGGGCAATGCAGTGGTGCGCGTGGACGGCGCCAGCAGCCTGCGTGCTTTCGCCGTGGCCGGCGCCGGCGTCACCGTGCTGCCGCGCTGGCTGATCGAGGACGACCTTGCCCAGGACCGGTTGCGAGCGGTGCTGCGCCAGCACCGCTTCCCGCAGCAAAGCGTCTACGCGGTGTACCCGCACAGCACGCAGCCGTCACCGAAGGTTCGCCAGCTGATCGATTTCCTGCGCGGGTGGTTTGGCAGCGCGCCGGTGTGAATTCCGCGCTCGCCGGGCATGGCCCGGCGAGCGCAGCGGCCCCCCACAAACAAACACGGCCCCTTGCGGGGCCGTGTCTTCATGCATCAGCGCAGCACCTGCTCCACCAGCTGTACGTCCACCGTCTGCAACGGTTCGGCAGCATTGCGCGACAGCTGCACCTGATAGGTGCCGCCGTCGATCCTCCACTGGCGGGCCTGTGCATCGTAGTGAGCCAGGGTCTTCGGCTCGGCTTCGATACGGATGCGGCGCTGTTCGCCCGGCTGCAGGTTCACCTTGTCGTAGCCGATCAGGCGGATCGGCGTGGTGCTGCCGGCCGGCAGCTTCAGGTACAGCTGGGCCACGTCGGCACCGGCGCGCTTGCCGGTGTTGCGGATGTCCACGCTGGCGACCAGGCGCGAACCTTCCACGCTCACCCTGAGGTTTTCATAGGCGAACGAGGTGTAGGACAGGCCGTGACCGAACGCGAACGTCGGGGTCAGGCCCTTGGCCGCCATCCACTTGTAGCCGACGTTGGCACCTTCGATATCGAAATCGAACACATCACCGAACGGCTTGGCCGGCTTGAAGCCAAGGCCGTCGATGTGCGGGCGCGGCAGCTGCGATTCGTCCGCCACCCAGGTCACCGGCAGGCGGCCGGAGGGGTTCACCTGACCGGTCAGCAGCGCGGCAATGCCTTCGCCACCACGAATGCCCGGGTACCACGCCTGCAGCATCGCCGGCACCTGCGCCAGCCACGGCGTGCGCACCGGGCCGTTGGTTTCCAGTACCAGCACGGTCTTCGGGTTGGCCTTGGCCACCGCCGAGATCAGCGCATCCTGGTTGTCCGGCAGCTGCATGTCCGGCAGATCCACCGATTCGGCCGCCCACTGGGTGGCGAACACGATGGCCACGTCGGCCTGCGCGGCGGCCTTGGCCGCGGCGGCGGCGTTGGTGCCGTCCACATACGTGATGGTCGCATCCGGACGCGCCGCACGCAGTGATTCCAGCGGCGAGGACGGGTGGAAGATCACCGGGCCCGGCCAGGTGGTCGGCAGCACGCCCGGCACCGCATTGGTGCCCTTGGCGGTCACGCCCACCATCGACGAACCACCGCCACCGATCACGCCCTTGTCGGCGTGGCCACCGATGATGACGATGCGCTTCACCGTGTCGGCCAGTGGCAACAGGTTGCCTTCATTGCGCAGCAGCACGCTGCCTTCTTCCACCGTGCGCTGGGCGACGGCGAAACCAGCCTCGGCATCGACCTTCTGGTGCTGCGGCGGGTTGTCGAAGTTGCCGTGCAGGAACATCGTGCGCAGGATGCGCGCCACCATGTCGTTCAGGCGCGCCTGCGGCACCACGCCACCGTGCACGGCCAGGCGCAGCGGCTCATCGAAGAACACCGCCGCATCGAACACTTCACCGGCCGACTGCTGGTCCAGGCCGGCCAGCGCCGCCTTCGAACCACTGTGCACGCCACCCCAGTCTGACATCACGAAACCGGGGAACTTCCATTCCTGCTTCAGCACCTGGTTCATCAGGTAGCCGTTCTCGCAGCCGTAGGTGCCGTTGATCTTGTTGTACGAGCACATCGCCACGCCCGGGCGGCCGGCTTCGAGCGCGATCTCGAAGGCCAGCAGGTCCGACTCGTGCATGGCCTGTTCGCCGATGCGCACGTCGTGGAAGTTGCGGCGGGTCTCCATGTCGTTCAGCGCGAAGTGCTTCATTGAGGAGATCACGTGCTGGCTCTGCACGCCCTGGATCAACGCGCCCACCATCGAGCCGGCCAGCAGCGGATCTTCACCGGCGTACTCGAAATTGCGGCCATTGCGCGGGTCGCGCTGCAGGTTCACGCTGCCCGACAACAGGATGTTGAAGCGCTGCTGCCACGCCTCGCGGCCCATGGTCGCGCCACCGGCGAAGGCGACTTCGCGGTTCCAGCTGGAGGCGGTGGACGGTCCCGACGGCATCGCGGTGGCGAAGTCACCCGGGCGGATGCCACCGGGATTGGTCACGCCGACGCCGGCATCGGCTGACTGCTGCGACGGAATGCCCAGGCGCGCCACGCCCGGCACGAAGCCGGCCGAACCCACCGCGCCTTCCGGCAGCGGGCCACCGTCCTTGCCCAGCCCGAAGTAGCTGTGCAGCATCTGGAATTTTTCGTCCTCGGTCATCGCCTTCAGCAGCAGCGCGGCGCGCGCGTCGGCGTTGAGGGTGGTGTCCATCCACGGTGCGTCGCCGTGCCTGTCGGCAGCGTAGGCCAGGGTCAGCAGGGTGGCACGCAGGCTGCTGCCTTCCACCTTGAACGGTGCGCTGCTGGCAGCCTGGAAGCCATCGCTGAAGTAGCTGGCATCGGCTTCCAGTGCCACCCGCGCCGGATCGAAGCCTGCGGCCTTGGCCGAGTCACCGGCCACCGCGCCGAGCAGCACCGCCGGTGCACCCAGCCGCGAACGGGTGACCAGCGCCGGCAGCTGCGCGGCACCTGCGCCGGCGTCGGTATAGACCGCGACGGTGTGGCGGCCATCGTCCAGGCGCAGATAGTTCAGGCCCGGTTGGTCGGGGCCGGATTCAGCGGCGATCGGCAGCCGCGTCAGCACGGCCTGGCCGCGCTGGGTCTGGCCATCGTCCTTGCCGGCGGCGATGAAGCGGTATTCATAGCCCAGGCCATCGGCCAGCACCTGCAGCGGATCGACCTGGCCGATGCCGCGCTGCACCTGACGCACGCTCACCGCGTCCACCTTCAGGCTCTTCAGCTGCGCGGCCAGGGCCGGCATCGCCTCGGCGTTGGGCGCCTGTTCCAGGGTCAGCACGGTGAACGCGGCGGGGTCGGCCCAGGCCGGAGCGGCCAGTGCAGCAGACAGGGCCAGGGACAGTGCAAGCGGCTTTGTAAACGTTTTCATCGGCAGGCGTAATTCCGTTGCCAAGGCAATCGGTCCAGGGAAAGTGCCGCCGAAGGGTGCAGCGTTCATGCCGCGCAGGGGTTGCCAGGCAACGTCCCGCAGGCCGAAGGGCGGGCCGGTCTGCGCGCGGGACCCTCCTCCCGGCGTGACAACCTGCCTGCCCGGGCCGCGCAGGGCGACCCAATCATGTGAAGATTGTGCGAGGGCGTTCACACCTGTCAACAGGACCTAAGTCACAGGGGCAACGGGGCCGGTGGTTATCAGGCCATCACCGGCGGTCATCAGCAGGCCCCACAGGGCTGCTGATAATGGAGATCCCTGGCCACGAACCGAGCCCATGACCGTCCACCGCGACTTCGACCATCTCTGGCGCGACCGCTGCGATACGTCCAGCCAGCGCGCGCCGCGCGTGCTGATCCGGGTGTTCGTGGCCCCCGGTGAGCTGGAGCGCAGCGTGGCCTTCTACGAGCAGTTGCAGGGCGTGGTCGCCGACGCTGGATTCCCGTTTCCCGACGCCGGGCTGCGCCTGGCGATGGTCGGTGCGTTCCTGCTGATCGAAGGCAGCGCGGCGGCGCTGGCACCGTTCACCTCGACCACCGGCACACTGCTGGTCGACGATGTTCGGCCCTATCACGACAAGCTGGTCGCGGCCGGCGCCGAAATCATCTTCCCGCTGCAGGTAGTGCCGACCGGCGCGGCGTTCAACGCCGTGCACCCTGATGGCACGGTGGTCGAATACGTGCATCACCGGCCGGATCCGCACGGGCGGTGACGGCGCGGCCGGGCGGCGCCCCGCACCCGCGGTAGTGCCGGCCGCTGGCCGGCAAGCTCAAAAGCAAAGGCGGCTATCCGTGCAATGGCGGGATGAGCCCGGCTTCGACAATTCCCCGCACGGCCTGCTGTAGAGCCGAGCCCATGCTCGGCTGCTTTTCGTTCAACTCTCGGAATATTCCATTTCGATGGAGATTCATCCACGCATGGCGTGGATCTACAATCCCGCCATGTCCTCCCCCGCCCTGCCCTGGAATGGCACGCTGCTGCTGGATGTCCACGTGGCCGTGTTGCAGGGTCATGCCGGCGGCAGCGCTGCACATGCGCACTACGCCCATCAACTGCTGTTGAGTGAGGACGCGCCCTGGCAGGTCGAAATCGACGGTGTGCGTCAGCAGGGCCAGCGGCTGTGGCTGCCCTCGTTCCAGCCGCACGCGATCCTGTCGGCGCCGCAAACGGGTTGCACAGTGTTTCTCGAACCGGCGCATGCCGACCTTGAACAGATCCAGCAGCATCTGCACACGCTGCCCGGTACCGCGGCGCAACTGCACGACTGGTTGCCGGGACTGAGCCGCGCACAGCCACTCGACCGCCGCGTGCAGGCGGCGCTGGCCCGCATCAGCCAGCACCTGCCGGGCCCGGTGCCGGCCGCCGATATCGCCGAGGCGGCGCATCTGTCGACCAGCCAGCTGCACCGGCGTTTCCAGTCCGATCTGGCGGTGACCCTGCGCGGCTGGGTGCTGTGGCAGCGCCTGCGC
Organism: Stenotrophomonas maltophilia; assembly: GCF_023518235.1. Classification (NCBI taxonomy): domain Bacteria; kingdom Pseudomonadati; phylum Pseudomonadota; class Gammaproteobacteria; order Lysobacterales; family Lysobacteraceae; genus Stenotrophomonas; species Stenotrophomonas maltophilia. The sequence goes on along the minus strand of NZ_CP090423.1, from coordinate 532,764 downwards.
ATCGCGCTGGCGCATCACCTGCGCGGGCACAGCCTCACCGACAGTGCGCATGCGGCCGGCTTCGCCGACCTGGCCCATCTGTCGCGCAGCCTGCGCCGCATGTTCGGCATCGGTGCGGCACAGCTGCAGGGCCTGCAGCTGCACGCGGCCTGACACGCTCGATCACTCCCGCCTGTGCAGGCCTTCGGGTAGTTCCGGCACGTCACCCTGCGGCAGCTCGCGGAACGGCGCCAGCAGCTGCCCCGGATAATCGCGCGGGTAGTCCGGCTGGCTGCCGATGCCGAGGTCCTGCTGCCGCAGCCGATAGCCCGGCGCATCGAAAGCGGTCCCCAGCAGATGATCCCAGACGGTCAGGAACAGGCCGAAATTGACGTCGCCAGCAGTGCCGTAGCGCATGTGGTGGAAGCGATGCAGTGGCGCCCACGCCATCACCCGGCCCAGCACGCCGGGGCGCATATCCACGTTGGAGTGCTGCAGCAACAGCTGGATGGCGATGGCAAACGCCAGCACTGCCGCCACCGGCATCGGCAGGCCCAGCACCAGCAATGGCAGCACGCCTCCCACCGCCTCGGCCGCCTGATGCAGCGGGTGCTTCATCAGGCCGTTGAAGCCGTACATGCGGGTGACGCTGTGATGCACGGCATGCAGCCGCCACAACCAGCCGATGCGATGGCTGGCGTAGTGCACCAAGGTGATGCCGAGATCGGCGGCGATGATGGCAACCAGTACCTGCAACGCGAACGGCCACTGTACCGGCCACACCTGCCACGGAATGACCGCCGCCAGCAACGGCACCGCGGCGATCGACAGCAGGTTCAGCCCTTCATTGACCAGTGCATGCAGGGTGTCGCGCACGCTGTCCCCATGATCGTGGTTGAACGCCGGATCATACGGCCAGGCCCGTTCGGCGCCGAACGAGAGCGCGATGGCCAGCGCCAGCAGGGCCAGCAGCCATAGCGGGTCGCCGTGATGGTGGCCGACCCAGGCAATGGCAACGGCGACGAAACCAAGCAGGAACAACGGGGCATACAGGCGGAGCATCCAGTGCTTCATGGGCAACCCGGAAAGTGAGGGGCCTGCATGCTGGCCTGGCGTGTGGGTTGCTGGCTTGAACAAACGGCGCAAGCGCGTGCCGCAGGTGGATGCGGAGATTGGTCAGCACCGTGTTTCCTGCATCCACGCATGGCGTGGATCTACAATGAAGCCCTCATCGCGTCCGGGGCCGGCATGGATTCCTTCAACCTGATGCGCGCCTTCCGCCGCATCGTCGAACGTGGCGGACTCGCCCGCGCCGCCGAAGACCTGGGCCTTTCGCCAGCCGGGCTGAGCAAGCAGCTGCGTACGCTGGAAAGCCACCTGGGTGTAGTGCTGCTGCAGCGGACCACGCGGCGCATGAGCCTGACCGAAACCGGCCACGCCTATTACCGCGAATGCTGCCGCCTGCTCGACGAGCTGGACGCGCTGGAACGCGGCATCGCCGAACAGCGCGGCGAGGTCGGCGGGCGCCTGCGGGTGAACGCGCCGCAGTCGTTCGCGCTGAGCACGTTGTCGCCGCTGCTGCCGCGCTTCCTGCAGCAGCATCCGCAGCTGTCACTGGATCTGCTGATGGAAGACCGATTGATCGATGCCGTCGGTGAAGGCTTCGATGTCTCCCTGCGCATCCGTGCCGAACTGGACGATTCGCGGCTGGTGGCACGCCGCCTGGCGTCGCTGCAGCAGGTGCTGTGTGCGGCACCGTCCTACCTGCAGCAGCACCCCGCGCCCCATACGGTGGATGATCTGCAGGCGCACAGCGTGCTGGCCTACAGCCTGTCCGACTCGCCCGGCAGCTGGCCACTGCTCGGCCCCGATGGCCAGGTCTCGATCACCCTGCCGGCGCGCGTCACCGTCAACAACAGCCTGCTGCTGCGCGACCTGCTGGTGGCCGGCATGGGCATCGGCGCCCTGCCCTCGTTCCTGGCCGCACCGGCGCTGGCCCGCGGCGAACTGCAGCAGGTGCTGCCCGACCATCACTATCCGCCACGCTTCGTGCATGCGGTCTACCCCACCTCGCGCCACCTGCAGCCCAAGGTGCGCGCCTTCATCGATTTCCTGCACGCCGAGCTACCCGGCTGCGCCGGCCTGGATTCGTAACTCCCAGCGAAAACTGAGCTGCCCGTGGCGTGCTGTTTCGGCCACGCCGCACTGCCTAATCTGCCGCCTCCTCCTTCACCGATGGCAGGCAGATGTCTTCCGCTCCTTCCCCCGCCACCGCAGCGCCGGTGGTCGATTTCTTCCACGACGTGGTCTGCGGCTGGTGCTTCGTGCTGGCCCCGCGCCTGCAGCATGTCTCGGCCGAACTCGGCATCCAGGTGCGCCACCGCAGCTTCGTGCTGCAGGACTCGCGCGCCCGGATGATCGAGGTGTTCGGCTCGATGGCGCGTGCCAAGGCGACCATCCTGCGCCACTGGACCGACTGCGCCGCGCATGAAGACACCGCGCGCATCGATATCGAAGGCATGCGCGCACAGGACTTCGAGTATCCCTCCGGCTGGCTGGGCGCACTGGCCTGCCAGGCCGCCGGGCTGATCGGCGGCAACGATGCCCATGGCGCGATGTTCGACGCGGTGCAGTGGGCGCACCTGCACCAGCACCGCAACATCGGCGATGCCGACGTGCTGCTGGACATCGCCGAATCGCTGGGCCATCGGCGCGGCACCTTCGCCGATGCGATGGGTAGCGACGCCGTACGCCAGCGCGTGCAGGCCGATCGTGCCGAAGCCGCGGCCCTCGGCATCCACTCCATTCCCACCGTGATCGGCGGCAACGGCCTGCGCCTGCAGACCCTGCCACTGCCACACCTGCGCCAGGCCCTGGCGCACCTGGTCGCGGCCTGAGCCGCACCGCCCCCCACCCCACAAGGAGATTCCCCATGACCCCACGTACCCTGGCCACCGCACTGGCCCTGCTGCTGGCCGGCACCGCCGCTTCCACCACGGTGTCCGCGCACGAACGCGTTCCCTCCGGCCAGCAGGTCGGCACCAGCCCCTGGGGGCCGAAGGACGAGATCGGCCGCCTCAACCTGATCACCGACGCCTCGCGCGCGGCCATCCTGTCGCGGGTCAGCGGCGGCAAGGCCTATGACCTGGCCACCGAGTACTACGTCGGCATGCCCAGCTGGCAGGACGCCGGCGATCCGCACTACCAGTTCTGGATGACCCACACCCCGCGCGGCACGGTGATGGATGATCCGATGGGCGTGGGCCAGACCATGAACCTCACCCGCAGCTACACCGGTACCGCGTTCTCGATGTACAGCCACACCGGCACCCACATCGATGCGTTGAACCACTTCGGCATCCACGGGAAGATCTGGAACGGCTTCGAGGCCGACAAGCATCTGGGCGACCGTGGCTGGAAGGTCACCGGCATCGAGAAATTCCCGCCGCTGATCGCCCGTGGCGTGCTGATCGACGTGGCCGGCGCCAAGGGCGTGGACATGCTGCCGGACAGCTACCGCGTCACCCGCCAGGACCTGAAGGATGCGCTGGCACGGCAGAAGGTGACGCTGCAGCAGGGCGACGTGGCGCTGATCCGCACCGGCCGCATGCGCCTGTTCGAGCAGCCCAAAGCGTACATGGCCAACCCGCCGGGCATGGGCCTGGACGCGGCGCGCTTCCTGGTCGAAGACAGCGGCGCGATGATCGTCGGCGCCGACAACCTCAGCTTCGAGACCTTCCCGTCGGAGGTATCCGATGACTATGTGCCGCTGCACACCTACCTGCTGGCCCAGCAGGGTGCGCCGATCATCGAACTGGTGGCGCTGGACGAACTGGCCCGTGACAAGGTCTACGAATTCGCCTTCATCGGCGGCCCGTTGAAGATCCGCGGCGGCGATGCCGCACCGTTGCGACCGGTGGCGTTGCCGGTGCGCCCGTAACCGGGGTCTGTGGGTGCCGACCTTGGTCGGCACTCCTTTACCCCTTCAGCAACCTGAAACCCACCCCGCCGATTCCATTAGTAATTCTACTTACAACGCGAGTAGCATGTCCGGTCTCAGCCCCTGATACGCGCCTGTCGATACTCGCTCCATGCCCGCCGTTTCCGCCCATCTCTGCCGCTTCCAGCCTGCCCGGCGCCTCCCCTGGAGGACCGGCTGATGGGCGCCGTCGTCGCCCTCGACCGGCTGCTGGATGGCCGCCAGCTGTGGCGTGGCCCGGCCCGCCACGGGCCGGCCAGCGACCATCTGGCCAGCGGCCACCCGGCCCTGGACGCGCGCCTGCCCGGTGGCGGCTGGCCGGCCAGCGGGCTGTGCGAGGTGCTGCAGGCCGCGCCCGGCGTGGGCGAACTGGCTCTGGTCTGGCCGGCGCTGGCAAAGCTGAGCCAGCGCGACCGCCCGATCGTGCTGATCGCCCCGCCCTATCGCCCGCATGCGCCGGCCTGGGCCGCCGCCGGGCTGGAGCTGGCCCAGCTGCAGATCATCCAGGCCACACCGAAGCAGGCGCTGTGGGCGGCCGAACAATGCCTGCGCTCTGCCGCCTGTGCGGCGGTGCTGTGCTGGCCGCAGCAGGCCGACGACCGCGCCCTGCGCCGCCTGCAGGTGGCCGCCGACAGCGGCCAGTGCCTGGGCTTCGTGTTCCGCGAAGCACGTGCGGCGCGCAACCCCTCCCCGGCCAGCCTGCGCCTGCAGCTCGAACATGGCCAGGTGCGGGTACTGAAGTGTCGCGGCGGATTGCCGCCGGCACAACCACTGCCGCTGGCCATCGCGCACTGAGGCCGCGCCATGCACTGGGCCTGCCTGTTGTTGCCGCAGCTGGCGCTGGACAGCGTGCTGCGCCTGCAGCCGGACCCGCAGCGGCCGCTGGTGCTGCTGCAGGGGCCGGCCCAGCGCCGCGTGCTGCGCGCGGTCAGTCCGGCCGCGCGCGCGATGGGCCTGCGCCCGGGCATGCTGCTCTCGGCCGCGCAGGTGCTGGTGCAGGACCTGCATCTGCACGATTACGACCCCAACGCCGAACAGCACACCCGGCAGCTGCTGGCCAGCTGGGCCTACGCTTACAGTTCGCAGGTCAGCCTCGATTTCCCGCATGCGCTGGTACTGGAGATCGGTGCCAGCCGCGCCCTGTTCGGCGACTGGCCCTCCATCGAACAGCGCCTGCGCAACGAACTGCATGAACTCGGCTTCCGCCATCGCCTGGTGGCCGCGCCCAACCCGCATGCCGCGCGCGTGCTGGCCAATGTGCATGACGGCCTTGGCATCAATGCACAACAGTTGCCGGCAGTGCTGGCGCAGCTGCCGCTGCCACGCTGCGGCCTGCCCGGCGATGCGGTGACCGTGCTCGGCCGCTCCGGCTTGCGCACGCTGGGGGCGGTGCTCCACCTGCCACGCGACAGCCTGGCACGGCGCTTCGCCCCCGAGGTACTGCAGCAGCTGGACGCATTGCGGGGCCTGCCCACCGCGCCGCTGCGCTACTACCAGCCACCGGACCGTTTCGATGCACGCATCGAATTCGAATACGAGATCGAATCCAGCCAGGCCCTGCTGTTCCCGCTGCGCCGCCTTCTGCTGGACCTGGCTGCCTTCCTGTGCTCGCGCGATGGCGGCGTGCAACGCTTCGACCTGCATTTCGAGCACGACCTGCTGCCGGCCAGTGTGCTGACCATCGGCCTGCTGGCACCCGAGCGCGATGCTGCGCTGCTGTTCGAGATCGCGCGCAACCGCATGGAAGCCTTCGCCTTGCCGGCGGGCAGCCGCGCGCTGCGCCTGCAGGCCGAGCAGTTGCCGCCCTTCGTACCGGCCTCACGCGATCTGTTTGACACCCGGCCAGCGCAGGCGATGCCCTGGAACCAGCTGCGCGAACGCCTGCGCGCACGGCTGGGCGATGATGCAGTGCAGCCGCTGGCGGTACAGGCCGACCATCGACCCGAGCGTGCCAGTGGGACCCAGCCACCGGTCAAGCCGCCCGCGTGTTGGCCGCTGCGCCCCGGTTGGCTGCTGGAGACGCCACAGCCCCTGCGCGACCCACGCCTGCGCATCGTCGCCGGGCCGGAGCGGATCGAGTCGGGCTGGTGGGACCAGGCCGATGCACGGCGCGACTACTACGTGGTGGAAACCGCGCACGGCCAGCGCGGCTGGGCGTTCCGTATGCGTAACGATCCACATGCACCGTGGATGCTGCACGGCTGGTTCGGCTGAGCCGCGATGCACAGCGGACTGCCCGGCTACGCCGAACTGCACTGCCTGTCGGCCTTCAGTTTCCAGCGTGGCGCCTCGATCGCCGAAGAGCTGTTCGCACGCGCGGCCGGCCAGGGCTACCGCGCCCTGGCGATCACCGACGAGTGTTCGCTGGCCGGCATCGTGCGCGCCTGGCAGGCGGCGAAGACGCATGGCGTGGCATTGATCGTCGGTGCCGAGTTCCAGCTCGAGGACGGGCCGAAGCTGGCCCTGCTGTGCACCGACCAGGCCGCCTATGCCGGGCTGTGCCAGTTGATCACCACCTGCCGGCGGCGGGCCGGCAAAGGTGAATACCGCTGCCTGCGTGACGACCTGCATGGCCTGCCCGACGGCCTGCTGTGCCTGTGGCTGGACCGGCACCCGGCCGTCACCGACCTGGAGCTGCTGCGCAATGCCTTCAACAATCGCCTGTGGCTGGCGGTGGAGCTGCACCACGAGCACGACGATGCGCGCCGCCTGCAGCAACTGCAGGCGTTCGGTGAACGCCATCGCCTGCCGCTGGTGGCCAGTGGCGATGTGCACATGCATGTACGCCGCCGCCGCGCCCTGCAGGACACGCTGACCGCGATCCGCCACCGTTGCAGCGTGGCCGAAGCCGGCTGGCGCCTGTTCCCCAACGGCGAGCGCCACCTGCGTCCACGCACAGCGCTGGCCCAGTTGTACCCGCCCGAACTGCTGGCCGAGACCCTGCGCATCGCCGAGCGGTGCCACTTCACGCTGGAGCAGCTGCAGTACACCTATCCGCGTGAGCTGGTGCCCGAAGGGCATGATCCGGACAGCTGGCTGCGGGTGCTGGTCGAGCGCGGCATCCCGTGGCGCTGGAAAGACGGCATCAAACCGGCACAACGTACGCAGATCGAGCACGAACTGGCGCTGATCAAGCAGAAGAACTACGCCTCCTACTTCCTCACCGTGCAGGACATCGTGCGTTTCGCGCGCAGCCAGGACATCCTCTGCCAGGGCCGTGGTTCGGCGGCCAACTCGGCGGTGTGCTTCGTGCTGGGCGTGACCGAGATCGACCCGGCGCGCAGCAACCTGTTGTTCGAGCGTTTCATTTCCGCCGAGCGCGACGAGCCGCCGGATATCGACATCGATTTCGAGCACGAGCGCCGCGAAGAAGTGCTGCAGTACGTGTTCAAGCGCTATGGCCGTGAACGCGCCGCATTGACTGCGGTGGCGATCAGCTACCGTGGCCGCAGCGCGATCCGCGATGTGGCCCGTGCGCTCGGCCTGCCGATGGACCAGGTCAACGAACTGGGCGCGGCGATGGACCACTGGGGTGGCCATGTACCGCTGCCGGAGACCCTGCGCGAGCGCGGCTTCGATCCGGATACGCCGTTGATGCAGCGCCTGCTGGCACTGACGGCCGAGCTGATCGACTTCCCACGCCACCTGTCACAGCACCCGGGCGGCTTCGTGATTTCCGAGCATCCGCTGTCGACCCTGGTGCCAGTCGAGAACGCGGCGATGGCCGACCGCACCGTCATCCAGTGGGACAAGGATGACCTGGATGCCACCGGCCTGATGAAGGTCGACTGCCTGGCACTGGGCATGCTCACCGCCATCCGCAAATGCCTGGCGATGCTGCAGCAGCACGGCCTGCACAGCGGTCGCATGGATGCGATCCCGGACGATGACACCCCGACCTACGACATGATCAGTGCCGCCGATACCATCGGTGTGTTCCAGATCGAGTCGCGTGCGCAGATGGCGATGCTGCCACGCATGCAGCCGCGTACCTTCTACGACCTGGTGATCGAAGTGGCGATCGTGCGCCCCGGCCCGATCCAGGGCGACATGGTGCATCCCTATCTGGAGCGGCGCCGGCTGCTGCGCGAGCAGGGCCCGCAGGCGCTGAACAACCTGGAGGAGCCCTTGTATCCGCCGCAGCTGGAACGCGTGTTCGCGCGTACCCTGGGCGTGCCGCTGTTCCAGGAACAGGTGATGCAGCTGGCGGTGGATGCGGCCGGCTACACCCCCGGCGAGGCCGATGCACTACGCCGCTCGATGGCGGCCTGGAAGCGCCGCGGCGGGTTGGAGCCGCATCGCGAGAAGTTGCTGGCCGGCATGTTGAGCAACGGCTTCAGCCGCGAATACGGCGAGCACCTGTTTGAACAGATCAAGGGCTTCGGCGATTACGGCTTCCCGGAAAGCCACGCCGCCAGTTTTGCCCTGCTCACCTATGCCAGCTGCTGGCTGAAGTGCCATCACCCGGCCGCGTTCACCGCCAGCCTGATCAACAGCCAGCCGTTGGGGTTCTACAGCCCCGATCAACTGCTGCAGGACGCGCGCCGGCATGGCATCGGCGTGCTGCCGGTGGACGTGCGCCACAGCGACTGGGATTGCACCCTGGACTTCAGCAAGGGCGCGGCGGCGATCCGGCTCGGGCTGCGCCTGATTGACGGCTGCAGCGAACCGGCCGTGCAGGCCATCGTGCGCGAGCGCGCGCGACGTCCATTCGACGATGTCGGCGACCTGTGCCAGCGCACCGCACTGGACCGCCGCCAGCAGGGCCTGCTGGCCGATGCTGGTGCGCTGCGCGGGCTCAGTGGCCATCGCCATCGTGCGCGCTGGGACATCTCCGGCGTGGAGAACCGGCTGCCGCTGTTCGACCAGGCCCGTGCCACGGCCGAAGCCCGTGTGCCGCTGCCACTGCCCAGCGCCTGGGAGGACATGCAGGCCGATTACCGCAGCACCGGCACCACGCTGGGTCGCCATCCGATCTCGTTCCTGCGTGCGCAGCTGCGCAGCCGTGGCTGCCTGGATGCCGCGCAGCTGGCCGGGCACGGCCACGGCCGCCGCGTGCGCATTGCCGGCCTGGTGCGCATGCGCCAGCGCCCGCAGACCGCCAGCGGCGTCACCTTCCTCACCCTTGAGGACGAGACCGGCATGGTCAACGCCGTGGTCTGGCGGCACTTGGCCGATCGCCAGCACCGGGTGCTGGTCGATACCCAGCTGATGCAGATCGACGGCCGCCTGGAGCGTGTTGATGGCGTGCAGCATGTCATCGTGCAGCGCATGCACTGCCTGGATGAACTGCTGCAGGGCCTGCGCAGCCACAGCCGCGATTTCCACTGAATCGAACAGCAGTCGACTCACAGTCGACTCTACCCGGCCGGCTCTACCCATCGCCTTTTGCATCCGCTATCGTCGGCACATCCAAGGAAGGACGACCCGATGCCCCGTGCGCTGCTGCTGACCACCCTGGGGGTCTCGACCCTTGCCCTGCTCGTTTCCGGCTGGACTGCCTGGAACCTGCACCGCAGCCAATCACCACAGCGCATCATCGAGGCACGCGGCCTGGTCATCCACGATGGCAACGGCCAACCGCGCGTGATCCTCGGTGCACCGGTTCCCGATCCGCTCAGCCAGGGGCGCCCACAAGGGCCGCGCGCCACGGCGCTCTCCGGGCTGATCCTGCTCGGCCCGGATGGCTCCGAGCGCGGTGGCTACGGCACCAGCGACCGCGGCGGCGAAGCCGTGTTGACCCTGGACGATGCCAGCGGCACCACCGAAGTCTTCAAGGTCGTCGCCAATCCGGACCGGGGCGCCAGCCTGATGGTCAAGCACCAGAACAACACCGGCGCCATGCTCACCTCCTGGCAGGGCAAGCCGGAGCTGATGTTCGTCGATGACAGCGGCCAGTCCTACTACGTCCGCCCCGGTGCCAACGCCGCGCCCTGATCACCGCACGCCGTAGCGTCGAGCTTGCCCGACGTTGCTTCACCTTTGTAGAGCCGAGCCATGCCCGGCTGCTGTTGGTGGAAGCCGTCGAGCATGGCTCGACGCTACATGACGGGCCGTCGAGCAAGCTCGACGCTACGAACCGCACACCGCCGCCAGATCATCGGCCAGCTGCCGCAGCTGCGTCGCGCCCAGTGCTGCGCAGGTAATGCGCAGGCCATGCCCCGGCGCAGCCACTGCGAACACCTCGCCCGCGCGCACATGCCAGCCACGCGAGGCCAGCGCCAGTACCTGCCGATGGCTGTCGGCCGGCAACGGCAGCCACAGGTTCAAGCCTTCCATCGGCTGCGGCGTCGCCACGCCGCGTGCCCGCAGCAGCTCCTGCAGCAACTGCAGGCGTTGCTGATAGCGCTCGCCCGCAGAAACGATCCTGGCCCGCTGTGCGGGAGAGGCCAGTACCGAGATGGCCGCGTCCTGCAGCAGATGACTGACCCAACCGGTGCCGGACGCCAACCGCAACCGCAACCGCATCGCGGTCTCGTCATCACAGGCCAGCCAGGCCAGCCGCAGGTCCGGGCCCAGTGGTTTGGACAGCGAGCGCAGCAATGCCCAACGGCGGCCATCCAGTGGCAGCACCGAGTGATAGGCCTGCTGCGAGAGCAGTGCGTAATGATCGTCGATCAACACCGCCACCTGCGGGTAGGCCGCCAGCACCTGGCGCAGCGCCCGTGCCCGTTTCGCATCCAGGCTGGCCCCGGTCGGGTTGTGCGCACGCGGGGTCAGCAGCACCGCACGCGCGCCGGCCTCCAGTGACTGGCGCAGCGACTCCACCTGCATGCCGTTCGCATCCACCGCCACCGGCAACGGCGCATGCCCGGCAGCGTTGAACACGTTGAGACTGCCGAGGAAGCAGGGATCCTCCACCGCGATCCGGTCGCCCGGCAGCAGCCACGCCGCCAGCAGGCGCTCGATGCCATCGACCGCACCATGGGTCAGTTCCAGCGCATAGCCGCCGGGGCAGTCCGCATCCAGCGAGGCCCGCGCCAGCGACTGCAGCCGTGGGTCGACTGTACCCACGCCATACAGCCGCGGCGCAGCCGGAGCCAGCCGCAGAGGCGGCAGCAGGCGTGGATCCGGATTGCCACCGGCCAGGTCATGCAGGGCCAATCCCGGTGGGGTGCCCTCGCGCGCCATCGTCGGCGGCAGGCCGCGCACCACCGTGCCGCGGCGGCCACCGGTGCTGGCCAGACCGGCCGCATCCAGCCGCTTGTAGGCGGCGGCCACGGTGTTGCGGTTCACCCCCAGCTGTTCGGCCAGCTCGCGCACCGGTGGCAGCACGCTGCCAGCAGGCAACCGGCCCTTGCCGATGCCATCTCGGATGCTGTCGAAGATCGACTCGGCGCTATGCCCAGTGATTTTCATTTTGTCCTATGCCAAAATAATTCTTGTCCTGTGCCAGTGTATCCCACCCTGGCCGCCCTGCATTGGAGGTGCCCACATGCCCCTTGCCGCCGCAGACTGGCCCGTCGCCCAGTCTGTCGAACAGATCGCCGCCAACCTGGTCACGGTGCGCCAACGCATCGCCGATGCCTGCGCCCGCGTCGGCCGCGACCCGGCCGGCGTACGCCTGCTGCCGGTCAGCAAGACCGTCGATGACGCCCGTATCCGCATGGCGGTGGCCGCCGGCTGCCACGAACTGGGCGAGAACAAGGTGCAGGAGGCACAGCGCAAGGCCGAGGCCATGGCCGACCTCGGCGTGCACTGGTCGGTGATCGGCCACCTGCAGACCAACAAGGCGCGCTACGTGGCACGCTTCGCCAGCGAATTCCAGGCCCTGGACAGCCTGCGTGTGGCCGAGGCGCTGCAACAGCGCCTGCAGCTGGAGGATCGCACGCTGGATGTGTTCGTACAGGTCAATACCTCGGCCGAACCGAGCAAGTACGGCCTGGAGCCCGCTGCTGTCGAGGCATTCGTGCAGCAGCTGCCGAGCTTCGACCGCCTGCGAGTACGTGGCCTGATGACCCTGGCCATCTTCAGCCCCGACGTCGAGCGCGTGCGCGCCTGCTTCGTGCGCCTGCGCGAACTGCGCGACCAAGTGCAGCGCACCACGCCTGCCGGCCTCGACCTGTCGCAGCTGTCGATGGGCATGTCCGGTGACTTCGAAGTGGCCATCGAGGAAGGCGCGACCGTGGTCCGTGTCGGCCAGGCCATCTTCGGCGCCCGCGCTACCCCGGACAGCTTCTACTGGCCGAACAACGGAGCCGAGGCATGAAGCACGCGGTCGTCCTGCAACACGTTGCCTTCGAGGACCTTGGCACCCTGCAACCGCTGCTGTTGGCACAGGGCTGGCAGCTGCAGGTGCTGCAGGCTGGTGTAGATGCACTCGATCCGGCCGAAGCGGCTGACCTGCTGGTGGTGCTGGGGGGTCCGATCAGCGTCAACGATGTTGATCTTTACCCGTTCCTCGACGACAGCATCGCGTTGCTGCAACGACGGCTGCTACAGCAGCGGCCGACCCTGGGCATCTGCCTGGGTGCGCAGCTGATGGCACGCGCGCTGGGCGCACAGGTTGCACCCAGCGGCGGCAAGGAAATCGGCTTTTCGCCGCTGCTGCTCACCGATGAGGGTCAGCGTTCACCACTGCTGGCGCTACAGGGCATTCCGGTACTGCATTGGCATGGCGAGGTATTCGAGCTTCCGGCAGGTGCGCGCCGGTTGGCCAGCACGCCGACCTGCCGCCACCAGGCCTTTGCCATCGGTCACCATGCCCTGGCCCTGCAGTGCCATCCTGAACTGGACGCGCGCCAGTTCGAGCGCTGGTTGATCGGGCACACCCTGGAGCTGGCCCAGGCCGGCATCGACCCCAACGACCTGCGCGCACAGGCACGCCGCTATGGCGCACCGCTGGCGGCAGCGGCCACCGCGATGTTCAGCCAATGGTTGCAGGAACTATCGGAGACAGCCCGATGAACTATCGATTGCAGATCCACCGCAATGGCGCCTACTGGGGCCACTTCGACTGCAGCGGCCCCGATGCCCAGCAGCACATGGACAGCATCGCCGCACAGCTGCCCGCCGATCAGGGCTACCAGCTGCAACGGCAGAAAGGCATCGGCGAAGAGCGCATCCTGTCCAGCAACGCCGACGGCCTGCGCGTGCTGGCGGTGCAGATCCAGTACCGCAATCTCTAACCCGACGGCGGTCGTGCCGGCCGCTGGCCGGCAACGCTGCGCTCCCCCTATCGCATCTAAGGCAACGCTGATCAAGTCTCAAAAACCTGAGAAAATAGTCTCATGTATTGGATAGCGGGAATCGAGCGATGAAGCAGCAGACCTTGGCGATGGCGGCGGATCAGGAAGTTGGGTTCGAGCAGTACCGTCGGCCCACGCGCCGGGATGTGTTTCTTTCGACGATGGAGCAGATCGTGCCGTGGTCGGCGCTGTGCGCGGTGATCGAGCCGCACTACCCCAAGCCTGGCAACGGTCGTCCGCCGGTGGGGCTGGAGCGGATGCTGCGGATGTATTTCGTGCAGCACTGGTTCAACCTGGCCGACCAGGCATGCGAGGAAGCACTGCTCGATAGTCCGGCGCTGCGGCGGTTCGTGGGGATCGACCTGGGCCGCGAGCGGGTGCCCGACGCCACCACGCTGCTGAAGTTCCGCCGCTTGCTGGAGCACCACGAGTTGGGCGCAGCGTTGTTCGCCCAAGTGGGAGACGTGCTTGAGGACCGCGGCCTGAAGGTGGGCACCGGCACGATCGTGGATGCCACGATAATCGCAGCACCGAGTTCGACCAAGAACGCCGACAAGGCCCGCGATCCTGACATGCACCAGACGCGCAAAGGCCAGCAGTGGTATTACGGGATGAAGCTGCACATTGGCGTGGACAGCCGCACGGGGCTGGCGCACAGCGCGGCGGTGACCGCAGCCAACGTACACGACAAGCACTTGCTGGAGGACCTGCTGCACGGGGAGGAGCGGCGGGTCTATGGCGACAGTGCCTATGCCAGCCAGAAGGCCCTGATTGGCGAGCATGCGCCGCATGCCAAGGACTTCACCAACCAGCGGGTGCGCAAGGGCGGCGAAGTGGATGAAGCCGAGCGCAACCGCAACAAGTCCAGGATCCGGGCACGGGTGGAACACGTGTTCGCGGTGGTGAAGCGGCTGTGGGGCTTCAGCAAGGTGCGCTACCGAGGGCTGGAGAAGAATGCCAATCGCAGCTTCGTGGTGTTGGGGCTGGCCAACCTGTACTTGGCGCGTGCCCGTGTGGCGGGATAGATGCCCTTGGTGGGCAGCGATGGGGGTGAAAATCCCCGACCGCTGCAAGGTTCAAGCTACAAAAGTCCATGTAGGGACAAAAATCGCTTCATCGAATTCATCTTGATCAGTGCAATCGCTGTGCAGCTACTTGATCAGCGTTGCCCTAAGCCGACGGCGTGCGTCTGGAACGCCTGGCGTCTTCCCTGCAGGGCGATCACCGCCTGCTGTGCCTGTGCCTGGCCACCCGGCATCCCGATGGTTTCCTGCGACAACGCGCGGTCGAGGCAACGGGGCAGGCGTCAGCACCGTGGGTGCTGGCGTTCCATCTGGCGCTGCTCAACGAGTATGTCGAAGAGATCGCTCTGGCAATCAACCATCATGCCCGCCAGATCGGCCTGACCGCTTACGCGTGCATTGACCGACGCCGCAGCGCACCGGCGCCACCATAGATGCAAATGATTCTCTTTTGCTGTAAAGTGCAGCCGCTGCCCTTGCCGCCGCGGGCTGTTTCCCCTCCCAGTTGTTGCCCGCCCCGTGTCCACGCCTGTCGAACAGACGGATGTCGCGCAGCTGTGCGCGGCCCATTACCGGCCGCTGCATGCCCATGTCCGCCACAAACTCCCGCAACGCTGCGACGCCGATGACGTCGTCCAGGAAACCTGGCTGCGCTTCCTGAAGGTCGCTGCCAGCGGTCTGCTGGGCAATGGCCGCGCCTACCTGTATCGCGTTGCCCACAATCTGATTGCCGACCATTACCGCCAACGGCAGCGTCGCCGAGAAGCACCGCTGGAGGATGCGCACACGCTGGCCCTGGTCGATCCGGCACCGCAGCCCGAACAGCACCTTCTCGACACCGAACAGTTGCGCCACCTCGATGCGATCATCGCCGCGCTGCCACCACGCTCGCGCCAGGTGTTCCTGCTGGCCCGGGTGGAACAGCTGGGGCTGGCTGAAATCGGCCGCCAGCTCGGCATCAGCCGGCAGACCGCACACGGTCATCTGCTGCGTGCGCTGGTCACCCTGCAGCGGGTGCCCGGTGCATGAACCAGGAGACGATCGCACGCGAAGCGGCGCGCTGGTGGCTTGATGGCCATGACGGGGGCCGCGACGAATCCGCGTTCGAGCAGTGGCTGCAGGCCGATCCACGCCACGCCGCGCAGTATCTGCACCTGCAGCAGCTGTGGCAGGCCGGCGCAGCCCTGCCCAGCCTGCAACGCCAGCAACAGCGCCATCAGCGCCGCCGTCTGCGCGAGGCCGGCATCGCGGTCCTGCTGCTGTGCACACTCGGGCTGTACAGCCGCCATGCCTCGCCACCGCCTGCACAGGTCCTGCGTACCGCCGCCGGTGAGATCCGTGACGAACGGCTGCCAGATGGCACGCGGGTCTGGTTGTCGCCGGGCAGCGAAGTGCATGTCCGCATCGATGCGCAGCGCCGGCAGCTGCAGCTGCAACACGGCCAGGCCGGCTTCGAGGTAGCTGCCGATGCGGCCCGCCCGTTCCAGGTGCACACGCCGCAGGGCACGGTGACCGCACTGGGGACCGCGTTCGACCTGGCCGTGCTGGACAACAGCAGCCGGGTCACGGTCACCGAGCATCGCGTCCGCGTGGACAGTGGCAACGGCCACACCGTGGTTGCCGAGGGAGAACAACTGCGCTTCGACAGCGTCGGTCAGGGCATGACCGTGCCCGCCGATCCGGGTGCATTGGCCTGGCGCGGGCGGCGCCTGCACTGGGTCTCCACACCGCTGGACGAGGTCGTCCAGGACCTTGATCGCTGGCATGGAGGCCACACCTGGATCGTCGGCGCGCGCCTGCGTCAGCAGCCGGTCACGCTGCTTGGCAGCACCGCAGGCGCCGCCCACAGCCGCGACCAGCTGGCGGCGCAGCTGCATGTGCGCGTGCTGCGCCTTGGCGGCAATCTGCAGGTCTGGCTGCCCCCGCGCACGGGGCGACGCGATGCACCCTGACATCGGCCCTGCTCACGCGTCTACCCGGGATGACGACGCTCTGCGTCAACCCCTGGAGCCCCCGATGCTGTGCCACCGCCCCCTTGTCCTCGCCCTGTCGCTGGCCTGCGCCAGCGCGTTCCCGTCGCTGCCCGCCCACGCGCAGGCACAGACAGAATCGCGTCATTACGATGTCCCCGCCCAGCCGCTGGCCAGCGCGCTGGACGCTTACAGCCGGTTGAGCGGCGTCGACCTGGTGATTGGCGCGGCGCTGCCTGCCGGCCACACCGCACCCGCACTGCAAGGCGACTTCGACGATGCCCAGGCATTGTCGCGCCTGCTGCACGGCAGTGACCTGCGCCCGCGTTTCATCGATGCACGCCGCGCCACGCTGGAGCCGGCACCGGCCGAATCCGATGACGGCAGCCGTCGCACCGGCCCGCTGCGTGTGCAGGGCAACGACGCGCTCGGCTATGCTCCCGGCGCCGGTGCCAGCCAGTACGTCCCTGCCACCGACGATGGTTTCGCGCCGACTGTCGGCAGCGAACGCGTGGCCATGGCCGAACGCCAGGATGGCAACAGCCTGCTGCGCTCGATGCCCGGCACGCACAGCTTCCATTCGCGCAGCCAGCCTGGGCTGCAGGTCAACATCCGGGGCATGACCGGCGCGGGTCGGGTCAACACCATGATCGATGGGGTCACCCAGACCTTCCGCAACAACGCCGGGCATGGCTCCGGTGGTCCGTTCGCCTATGTCGATCCGTTCCTGCTCGCCGGTGTGGACGTGCAGCGTGGTGCGGTTGCCGGCGGTGATGGCGCCGGTACGCTGGCCGGCAGTGCAAACTTCCGCACGCTGGACATCGACGATCTGCTCGGCGAGGGCCGTGACTGGGGCCTGCGCGCCGGCTACCGCCAGGGCAACAATGGCTACGGCAATGGCCGCACCTTCGCCGGTGCCTGGCGCCACAGCGAAGAAGGTGGCGATCGCCAGTTCGGCCTGCTGGCTGCCGCAAGCAGCAGCCGCAGCAGCGAATACGCCACCGCCCATGGACAGAAGAACAACGCCGATCCGGGCAGCCAGCAGCCCAGCAGCTGGTTGCTGAAAGCGCGCCTGCAACCCAGCGACCAGCATCGGCTCGACCTGAGCCACATGCGCTACGAAAACGACTTCTACCACAACTATCCGTGGCAGATTTCCGCTCGCAACCAGCGCGCCAGTTACCACTACACACCCTACACGCCTTGGATCGACCTGCGTGCGACCTTCGCCAGCAACAAGACCCGGCTCTTCTATCCGCCAGTGGAGGATTCAAACTACATCGGCCGCCGCACCCACAGCAGCCTCAGCAGCTGGACGCTCGACAACACCAGCCGCTTCGATATCGGCGACCTGCAGGCGCGCTGGAACACCGGCATCAAGCACCAGTCGGACATCTACGTGGCCGACACCCCTATCCTGCGCGGCGCCAACCCACAGGGCCGCAGCCAGCTGGACAGCGTGTTCAGCACCCTGGAACTGCAGTACGACATCTACGCGCTGACCGCTGGCCTGCGCCAGGATCGCTATCGCATCGGCGGCCATATTCCGGTGTGTTCCGATGTGCCGGGCCAATGCACGCAGATCAATGGCGGCGGCATCGACGTGCGCCGCAGCGAGCGCGCACTCAGCCCCAGCCTGGCGCTCTCACTGCGGGCCACCGACTGGCTGCAGTTGTTCGCTGAAGTCTCGCGCACCTCACGGCCGCCGCGTGTGCAGGAGATGTTCTTCGAGAAGATCCCGCTGGAGGACGCCAGCGTCGCCGACGGTATCGGTGCCAATCCGTTCCTGCGCCGCGAGCGCTCACGCAACCTGCAGTTCGGTGCCAACCTCAGCACCGGTTCGCTGCTGGTCGATGGTGACCTGGCGCAACTGCGCATCACCCGCTTCGACAACCGCATCCGCGACTACATCAAGCCGCAGTACCTGTTGATCGTGCATCCGCCTGAAGTGGAGCCGTTGGTGGTGCCGATCGACAGCGATCCGCAGCTCAATGCCTGGACCGATGTGCTGGATGCGGACGACTTCACTGCCACGACCCGCTGGATGAACCATTCCGGTGTGGTGCGCATGCACGGCGTCGAGCTGGAAGCGCACTACGCCAGCGAGCACTACCACGCCACCCTCAGCTGGACCCGCTCGCGCACCAGCGCGCCAGCCATCGAATTCGTCAACCTGGAAGACATCACTGCCCTGCCCGACCGCTACTGGACCCTGGACGTGGGCGGTCGCTGGTGGCAGCAGCGCGTGCAGGCCGGCCTGCGCGCCGAGTACTCCGGCCCGACCGAAGAAGGCTACGACTTCTTCCAGACCCGCAAAACCGGCGGCACCGGTGTGCTGCTGGACTTCTACGCCAGCTTCAAGCCGCAGGCCAATACCACGCTGTGGCTGAACATCGAAAACCTGCAGAACAAGTCCTATGACAACAATGCCTCGATCGACAGCATCTTCAGCCCAATCCTGGATCGCGGCAACGGCCGTGGCCGCACCGTCTCGATGGGCGTCAACGTGGCGTTCTAGCCGTCGCTGGCTGCCCGTGTGCCTGTTCGTCTTCGCGGGCGTGGCCGGCGCGGAGCCGATGCCGGGCACGGTGATCGAACTGGCCAGCGGCGAGCCCCTGGACGAGGCCGCGTTCGTGCAGCGTGCGGCCGGCGCGCAACGGCTGCTGCTGGGTGAACGCCATGACCTTGGCGGCGACCATGCGGCCCAGCGCTGGCTGCTAAATGCCCTGCCACGGAAACGCCCTCAGCGTGCCCTGGTGATGGAGATGATCGCCAGCGAGCGCCAGCCGCGCCTGCAACGGGTGCAACGCTGGCTGGCCAAGGGCAACCATGCCGGAGGCGAACGCCTTCAGGAACTGCTGGACTGGGATGCACGCTGGCCGTGGGCTGCCTATGGCGGGCTGGTACAGGCCGCCACTGATACGGGCATTGCGCTGTTCGGCGGCAACCTGTCGCGCACCGAGGTCAACGCGCTGCTGGCCTCTCCCGGAGCCGTGCAGTTCCCGGGGGCCACCGCAAGACAACGCCTGTCCGCCGTGGTGCTGGCCCAGCACGCAGATGCAGCGCCCATGCTGGACGGCATGCTGGCCGTACAGCAGGCCCGCGACAGGCGCATGGCGCAGGTGCTGGCCGATGCCCCCGCACCGGCATTGCTGGTCGCCGGCCGCTGGCACGTGCTGCGGGGCACCGGCGTGCCGGGCTACCTGCCGCCTGGCACGCCGGCGCTGGTGATCGTGCTTGCCTCGCCCGGCGAAGTCGTTGACGCGTCCGACGCCGACCTGCTGTGGGTGCTCGGCGATGAGTGAGCGCAGCCACCACTGGCAGGCGATCGCGGTCAGCATCGGCCTGCACCTGCTGCCCTTGTTGCTGCTGGTGCACTGGGTAACGGCGCCTCCGGCGCTGCCGCCACCGGAACAGGATGTGCGCATCAGCCTGCGCCTGCTGGCACCGGCCACGCCGCCGCAGCCGGTGGAAGAGCGCCAGGCCGACACCCCCAGCCAGGCGCAGCAGGCGCGCGCGTCGCAGCCGACGAAATCGCCTCCGCCGCCCAAGCCTACCGCCGCGCGCGAGGGTGAGCTGGCAGCCAGCCAGACTGGCGGCCATGGCCGGCAACCGCTGCTGGTCGCCCCGCCTGCGGCCGCAACCGATGCCAGTCCCGCACCGGCATCGATCACGGCCGCACCGCCTGCTCCTGACGCGCCACCGGCGGACTTCCAGGCCGGCGCCGCCAGCGACCAGTGGGAAGCCCGCCTGATGGCGCGGCTGGAGCGTTACCGCTATTACCCCGCCGCCGCACGCTCGCGTCGCCAGCAGGGGACGGCCTGGGTCAGGGCCAGCATCGACCGCGAGGGCCGCCTGCAGGCACTGCGGCTGGAGCAATCCAGTGGCCAGCCGATGCTCGATGATGCGGCGTTGCAGACCTTCCGCCGCGCGCAGCCATTGCCACCGATTCCCGTTGAATTGAAGGCACCGCAGGAACTGGTGGTGCCGGTGGAGTACTACCTGCGCTAGGCGTGGTGGAGCTGCCGGGCAGTCTGCGACCTCAACCCGGGTTGAGGTCAAATACATCCGGCGCAACAGAGCAGTACGCCATGCGCAACGATCGCCCCGTCCGTAGCGCCGAGCTTGCTCGGCTGCTCCATGGGATCGGCAGCCGAGCGTGGGCTCGGCTCTACAGGCAGGCAGAAGGCAACCACGCGGGTGCCGTCGAGCAAGCTCGACGCTACGTCCACGCCGGGTCGGCAGTGAAATCGATGGTCAGCCAGAACGTGCTGCCACGGGCATCCAGGCGTACCGCGATCTCATCGCGCATCGCATCAACCTCGCCCACCGAACCCAGTGGCGTCGCCGGGTCGGCCAACACGTGGATCTCGATGAACCGCATGCGCCCCATCTTCGCCACATGGCTGGTGAAGCCGGCATAGCCGCGTTCGGCCACGAATGCCTGCATCACCTGCTGCACGCGCCGGTCCAGATCGTCGGGCGCCACCTGCAGCACCTCGCGCATCGCCTTCCAGGCACTGCGCGCCGGCACCGGCAGCACCGCCAGGCTGATCAGCGCCAGCACGATCGAATCCAGGTATGGCACCCAGTGGTGCCAGTCGCCACCGTGCAGGGCCAGCGCCAGCACGAACGCCAGCACCACCGCCAGGCTCATCAGGCCACCCAGCAGCCAGCCACGCACGTCCAGCCACAACAGCGCCGAGCGCAGGCGCCGGGCACGCTGCGCGACGAACGCAGCCATCGCCAGGTTGCTGGCACTCAGCAGTGCCGCCCACCACAGTGCGGGCCCGAATTTCACCTCGTGCCCGCCAGTGGTCAAACCAATTACCGCGTTGGCCAGCGCATACACGCAGGCCAGCGACAGGATCACGCCGCCCAGCGCCTCCACCATCGGCTCCAGATGCCAGTAGCCGTACTGGAAGCGCGGGCTCTGCTCCCGCGCCACCAGCCGCAGCACCGACAACGACACCAGGGTCAGCGCCACGTCGACCAGGCTGTACACGCCATCGAACAGGATGGCCTGCGATCCCACCAGCAGGCCACCGCTGAAGCCGACCGCGCTGACCGCGATGGTGACCCCGATGGAGAACTTCAGGATGCGTTGCTCGCGCGCGGTCTCCATCGTACGCCGAAGGGTCGACCGTCGCCGGTCAGGCCTTCAGCACCTCCACCCGGTACGAGGTCACATCGCCGTCCTGCTCGATGATCAGCCCGTGCACGTCCGATTCGAAGCCCGGGAAGCGCGCGTTCTGCTCGCGGGCGATGCGCAGCGACTGGATGATCGGTTCGTCGCTGTCGCCGAACCGCTCACCCGGCATGATGGTCGGGATGCCCGGCGGGTACGGCACCAGCATGGTCGCCGCCACGCGGCCGCTGAGCTGCTCGATGTCGACCCGTTCGATCTCGCCCTTGACCAGATGGTTGTACGCATCGGCCGGGGTCATCACCGGCGTCGGCAGGTCCACGTACATCTCACGCATCACCTTGGCCACCGAGAACTCCTGGTTGAACGCGTGCAGCGCGTCGCACAGGTCACGCAGGCCCCACCCTGCATAGGCGTTCGGATAGTCGGCCGCCAGCGACGGCAGTGCCTGGCTCAGCGGTGCGTTGCGGTCGTACAGTTCCTTGAACGCCATCAGCTCGGTGACCAGTGTGCTCCACTTGCCCTTGGTGATGCCCATCGAGAACAGGAACAGCACCGAGTACAGGTTGGTCTTCTCCACGGTGATGCCACGGCCCCACAGGAACTTGCTCAGCACCGCCGCCGGGATTCCCAGCGAGCCCATGCTGCCATCCATCGACAGGCCCGGGGTCAGCAGGGTCACCTTGATCGGATCGATCAGCACATAGTCGTCGACCAGGTTCTCGAAGCCGTGCCAGTGTGCATCCGGCTGCAGATACCATTCCTCGCGCTTGGCCACCAGCGGTGCCGGCGTATCACCCTTGTCCAGGCTGCGCTCGACCTTTGTGGGCTGCCACACGCTGAACCACCAGTCATCGCGCCCCAGGTCATCGCGCACGTGCAGCATCGCGCGACGGAAGGCGATCGCCTCGTCATGCATTTCCTGCACCAGCGAACGGCCAGCGTCGCCTTCCATCATCTTCGAGGCCACGTCGCAGGCGGCAATCACCCCGTAATGCGGGCTGGTGGAGGTGTGCATCATGAACGATTCGTTGAAACGCTCGGCATCCAGGTTGCGCTGCGCCGAGTTGCGCACGTGGATCATCGAGGCCTGCGAGAACGCGGCCAGCAGCTTGTGCGTGGAATGGGTGGTGAAGATGATCGCATCCTGCTCACGCGGCTTGCCCTTGGCCATGCCGTAGTGGTTCTCGTAGAACGGATGGAACGCGGCGTAGGCGTACCATGCTTCGTCGAAATGCAGGAAATCGACCGCGCTGCCGATCTCGTCGGCGATCTTCTCGGCGTTGTAGCACAGCCCGTCGTAGGTCGAGTTGGTGACCACTGCAATGCGCGGCTTGGAGCCGGCCTGATAGGCCTTGCTGGCCAGCGGGTTGGCAGCGATGCGCTGCTGCAGCGACTCCGGCGTGAACTGGTCCAGGCTGATCGGGCCGATGATGCCGTGCGCATTGCGGCTAGGGGTGAAGTACACCGGCACCGCACCGGTCATGATCAGCGCATGCAGCAGCGACTTGTGGCAGTTGCGGTCGACGAACACCACGTCGCCACGCGCCACCGTGCCATGCCAGACGATCTTGTTGGCGGTGGAGGTGCCGTTGGTGACGAAGAAGGTATGGTCAGCGCCGAAGTTGCGCGCCGCCTCTTCCTCGGCGTCCTTGATCGGGCCGGTGTGATCCAGCAGCGACCCCAGCTCCGGCACCGAGATCGACAGATCGCTGCGCAGCGTGTTCTCACCATAGAACTGGTGGAACGCGCGGCCCACTGGCGATTTGGTGAACGCCACGCCGCCGGCGTGGCCCGGCGTGTGCCAGGAATAGTTCGACTCGGCCGCATGATGGATCAGCGCCTTGAAGAACGGCGGCAGCAGGTTCTTCATGTAGTCTTCGGCCGCGCGCATGACCTGCCGCGAGATGAAGCTCTTGGTGTCTTCGAACAGGAAGATGAAGCCGTGGATGTACTTGAGCAGCTTGCTCGGCACCTTCTCGATGGTACGGCGTTCACCGTACAGGAACACCGGCAGGTTGGCGCGGCGTGCGCTCTGCTCGCGCAGGAAGGCGGTCAGGCGCTGGAACTCGCCGTCCACCTCTTCGCTGCCATCGATCGAGATCAGCACCGCCGAGGCCGCTACGTAGGTACGGGCACCGGCGCGGGCATCATCCAGATTCAGGCCGCACAGTACGCGCTGATCGTTGCTGCGCAGCTCCTCCACCAGCGCACGGATCAGGATGCCACCGATGCGCGGTGACTCGTAGTCGTTGTCGATGACAATGACCGGATAGTCCAGGGACTTGAAATACACGTTGATTCTCCTTGTCTAACTCAGGAACGCTGGGCACTGGCGGTGATGGCCGAGGCCTCGCGGGCGCGCTGCCGCTGCTGGCGGCGCTCCTCGCTGAAGAAGGGATAGAACACGGTGATGAACAGCACGAACAGGAAGGCGTACTGCACGATGGTTCCCGACGAGCCGTAGATCGCCCACAGGCAGTACACGACGGTCAGGCTGGTCAGCGTCCAGAACGCGCCGGTATGGATGATGGTGTGCGAGCGTTCGACCACGAAGTAGCAGGCCACGCACGAGTAGATGTACGGCAGCAGGGTCAGCACCACCGCTGCCGAGGTGATCACGTCGAACTGCGCCGACGCGGTTTCCGAGGTGGAGGTGACCAGCACGGCAAGGGTCATCAGCACCGCCACGATCAGCACGCCCTTGACCGGCACGTCGTCCTTGTTGGTCTTGCTGAAGATGCTCGGGAACAGGCCGTCGTCGGAGGCGGCCTTGGCGCTCTGTGCGGTCAGCAGGATCCAGCCACCCAGCGAGCCGGCCGCACCGATGAAGGCACACAGGCTGACCAGCGCCCCGCCCCAGCCACCCACCGCCTTGGCTGCGGCCAGCGCGAAAGGCGCATCAGAGGTCTGCAGTTCGCCGTTGGGTACCATGCCCATGATCACCGACGAGCTGGCGATGTAGGCCACCGCCGCCAGGAACACACCGGCCAGCGTCGCGCGGGCCACGTTCTTTTCCGGGTTCTCGACCACACCGGCGGTCACCGAGGCTGATTCAACGCCGATGAACGCCCACAGGGTCAGCGCCGCCGCGCTGGAAATCGCCCCGAAGTTGGACTCACCGGACACGTTGTAGGCGCCCTTGAAGATGTCGGCGTCGAAGAAGAACCAGCCGAAGATGGCGATGCCCAGGATCGGCACCAGCGCGAAACTGGTGGTGACCGTCTGCACGCGGCTGACGAAGGCTGGGCCGATCATGTTGGCAAAGCTCAGCGCCCACACCAGCACCAGCACCGCGATGCAGCGCACCAGCGGCTCGGACAGGATCGGGAAGAAGTAACTGAAGTAGCCCACCGCTGCGATCGGAATGGCAACGTTGCCGATCCAATTGGCGAACCAGTAGATGGTATTGGTCTGGAAGCCCATGTACGGCCCGAACCAGTCACGCGCATAGGCATAGGGGCCGCCTGCCTTGGGTGCCAGCTTGCCGAGCTTGGCAAACACGAAGGCCAGCAGCAGTGCTCCGGCGGTGGTGATCAGCCAGCCCCAGATCGAGGCGGTACCGATCTTGGCCAGGCTGGACGGCAACAGGAACACACCGGAACCCATCATGTTGCCGGCGACGAGGAAGGTGGCTCCGACCACCCCGATTTTCTTTGCTTCTGCCATGACAATCTCCTGTACTGGCATGAGCCCGGTACGGCCGGGCGTGGGGACGGGTTGCGCTGGCGTGCAGCCGCTGGCGCCTACTTGATGAAGTTGTATTGCAGGCTGCCCTGCACCCGGACGGTGTCGCCGCGCGCGCCGCCCTGCTGTTCCAGCCGCCCGTACAGCAGTTCCATGCCCATGGTCCACGAGGGGGCCGGGCTCCAGATCAGGTTGAACACCCCGTAGCGGCTCTGCCGGAAGGCGTCGGCGGCCAGCGCCGCGTTACGTTCCAGGGTCAGCTGGCCGACGATCAGGTTCGAGCGCCACAGTGGCGACCAGTAGTGGGTGTAGCCGACAAAGCCCCCGTGCAGGTCCAGGGCATCCAGACGGCCCTCGGCATCCACCACGGCATCCAGGCCCGACCCGGTGAGGTCGGCGGTGTATCGGCTGAGGCCGCGGCCACCCAGCGCACCGCACAGCAGCAGATCACGTTCGCCCACCGAGGCCGAGCCGCTCAGCTGCAGGCCTCCGGCCATGCGCCGGTCACGCTCGCCCTCACCGTCGTAGGCCAGGCTGCGCGCCACCGCGCCCAGCTGCAGGTGGCCCCAGTCGCGCTCCATGCGCGCGGTTACCGTGACATCGGGCAGGCGGTTCACCGCGGTGCGTTCATCACTGGCACCGGCCAGTTCGGTCTCCGGGTCTTCGGCGGCGATAGTCAGGGTGTTGCCCTTGCCCATCGTGAAACTGTGATGGATGCCGGCCACCAACAGGTAGCCAGCGCCACCGGGGCCGGCGAAGTCGAGGGTATCGGGCAGGCTGTCGGCATCCATGAAGCTGGAATAGCCATAGCCGGCATAGGTGTTGCCGAGCTGCCCATAGGCATGGCGCAGGCGGAACTGGTAGCCGTCACTGCTGCCGAAGAAGTCGTTCTCCAGGTAGAAGCGCAGGTTG
Source organism: Stenotrophomonas maltophilia (assembly GCF_023518235.1). Classification (NCBI taxonomy): domain Bacteria; kingdom Pseudomonadati; phylum Pseudomonadota; class Gammaproteobacteria; order Lysobacterales; family Lysobacteraceae; genus Stenotrophomonas; species Stenotrophomonas maltophilia. The sequence continues at coordinate 506,881 of NZ_CP090423.1, read as the reverse complement.
CCATGTGTGGTCGGGCGCCGCGCCTCGAAGCTGAAGCGGGTCTGCTTGGCGTGGATGTTGAAGTTGGAGACATCGCGGTGGCTGCCACCCACCGGCATCGAAGAAGGAATGAACTGGTCTTCGTCACCAGCCGCGCGCGAATCGACAATCGCATCCAGCTTGGCGTAGCCGCCGATACGGATCACGGTATCGGTGCCCGGAATCGCGAAGAACCCCTTCAGGTCCGGATCGGTCGGACCAGCGGCGCTGTCCGGTCGCGATGCCGCGGTGGACGGATCGGCCACCGAGTCGCGTTGCGGCAGCACCGGCTGCGCCACGCCCGGCACCTGGGTGCGATGGATGGCATCGGAGGGGGCGGCAGTGGCCACGGGCGTCGCCGCCGGTGGCGCAGCCTGCGCTGGTGCAGCATCGCGCTGTTCAAGCCGGTCCAGTCGTTGCTGCATGCCTTCCAGCGCCTGCCGCATGGCAGCGATCTCACGGCGCAACGCCTGTGCATCTTCCGGTTCCCCCTGCTGTGCATACGCTGGCGTGATCGCCAGTGCCGTCAGGCAGGCCAGACTCAGTACCGCCAAGCGCATTGCTTCCTCCCCGGGCGAACAATTGAATCGCGCTGCCCGGCCGCACACAGGTGCCGCCCCGGCCACACGTTGCCGTTGCTGGAAATGCGGGTACTGCGTTGACGACACCGGCGAGCCTGCCCCTCGCAGGCAACAGGACGATGACACTGCCCCATCTCCACCCATGCCATCACCATCAAGGCCGCGCTGCCAGAGAGGTGGCGACCGCAGCGGTCTGGGTAACAAGCAGAGGGTGAGAGTGTCGTGAATGGCTGTACCGTTGCGCCCGGATGAGGGCGGCCGCGGCGCGGCATGCAGGGCGCGTTGACGCTGTATTCCATGCGTCAAAGGCTAGTGCAGTTGTCGTTTTTGGCCTTGATTGGAATCAAGGCGTAATGCTTGATCTCAGTCACGATTCAGACGTGACCCGCAACAGATTGTGCGCAGGCGGTTGCGTCCGTCAGCCGCACCAAACGCAACGGGCCCGCATGTCGCCATGCGGGCCCGCACTTCAGAGGAAAGCGATGGCGCTGCTCAGCGCGGTCCCAGCACCGTCTGCAGATCGCTCCCCTGTGGCAGGCCGGAGCGACGCTGCACCTGACCCTGGGCATCCTGGAACAGGATGCCAGGCGTTCCCTGGAAGCCCATCTCGATCATCAACACCTGGTTGGCATCGAGCTTGCCGGCGATCTCACGACTGATGCTCGGCAGCGCCTTGATGCCACCCCGGTCGAACTGGCGTTCGTTTTCCAGCAACGCCGCGCTCGGGTCGCGTGCGGCGAGGATGGCAGCCGCCTTGGCAGGGCTGTCTTCGCGGATCACCCCCACCATGATGTGGCGCAACTGCACCTTGCCGGCATCGACCCACGGTCGCGCTGCTTCCCAGAACTTGTGGCAGTACGGGCAGTTGGCATCACTGAAGGTATAGACCACACGCGGGGCGTCGGCCTTGCCGTCACGCACCCAGGCACTGGCTTCCAGCTTGGTCCAGATCTTGGCCGACATCGGCGCAGCGACCAGTTTCTCCACCGCCTCGGCCGCCACGTCATTGCCCTCGGCATCGAACAGGCTGCCGACCAGCACATTCTTGCCGTCGGCGGTGACATAGGCCGCAGCGGGCTGCTGCCCGCCCACCACGCCGGCGAAGCCGCGCAGCCCGCCCGGTGCATCGAACTCGGCAACGACTTCGAAACCGTGTTTCTCGATGCCCTTCAGCACCGCAGGGCGGTCGCCCTTGGCGGTGGTGGCCGGCGCACCCGCCGCCGGTGCCGCCGCCGTCTTGCCTGGCGGGGTCTGGGCCTGGCTGCAGGCGGCCAACGCCAGCAGAACCGGCAGCAACAGCACCGCCGGTGCGGTACGCAGGGAAGTGGACAACATGGGAACTCCGTAGTGAGATGCTCGCGCAGGCTACCGCAGCCGGCGCAGTTTGTGTTCAAGACCGGCCGCGGTCAGTTCGCCCAGGTGCAGCTCGCGCAGGCGCCCATCCTTGTCGAAGAACAGCGTGGAAGGATAAGCCTGCACCCCCAGCGCGGTGGATGCCGAAGCGGAGTCGTCCAGCAGCAGGTTGCCCAGCGCCAGCCGCTCTGCGGCGATGAATTCCCGGACCTCGTCCGCGGTTTCACCCTGGTTGAGAAACACGAACTGCACGCCTGTGTGAGCCTGCTGCGCTGCGGCCAGCACCGGCATCTCGCGCCTGCAGGGCCCGCACCAGCTGGCCCACAGATTGAGCACCACCGGTGCGCCCCGGAACTGCTGCAGATCGATCGACCGCCCCTGCAGGTCCACCACCTGCACCGCAGGGAGTGGCATCCGCTGTTGCTGCCAGACCGCCAACAGATGGCTGCCACCTGCCCAGAACGCCACCCCCAGCAACGCACCGGCCAGCACCGGAACACGCAGAACACGCCATGGACGCAGCCGCCAGAGGCCCCACAGAAGGCCCGCGGCCAATACCACGACAAGATGATAGCCACCGTCGGCGATCTGCAGGATGCTCCACGGCGCCTGGCGATAGAGCCCGAAATTCAGTACGACGAAACTGATCCGCCCGCACAGCAGGCCGATCAGCAGCATGTCCAGCACCATGCTTGCCGCCGAAGGCGGCGTCGCTTCGCCCTTGCGGCGCGGCCATAGATGCGCCACCACCATGGCCAGCAATGCACCCAGCAGTATCACCACCACCGGCATCGGTACCGGTCCAATACTCGACATCTGCCACCTGTTCACTCGTGTGCTGACTGCATCGTCGAAGCGCCGTGCCCAGGTTGCAAGTGCAGCGTCCGCTCCACGCCTTCCGCATCAGGCCGCACTGCGTCGCATCTGCGCGCCGGCCGCAGGTTGCAGTCCGCGCAGGCTGCCGGCCACCGAGGGCATCAGCGGACGCTCGCGCCGCTTGTGGTTGACCAGGCGGCGATAGTTGGCCGGTGTCATGCCTACGATGCGAAGGAACAGTCGTCGGAATGCACTCTGATCGGCATAGCCCACACCCCACGCCACTTCATCGATGCCCGCCCCCTGCTGCAGCAGCGTCTGCGCCTTGGCGATGCGGAGGCGTTGGCAGTACTCGATGGGGCGCAGACCGGTGGCCCTGAGGAAGCGCCGCTGCAACGTACGTGGCTCCAGCCCTGACACTTCGCAGATCGCACTCAACGTGGCCCCGCGCGCGGCGGTGGTATGCAGCCAACGCTGCGCCTTCAGCACATCGCGATCGCCATGGGCGAAATTGGCACTGAAGCGCTCCAGGTCCTGCTGGATCCCCGCCGGAACGGTAACCCCCAGCTGCTGGGCCACGGCATTGGCCACCCCCTGGCCGTGCAGACGATAGAGCAGGCGCAGGCCAAGGAACCGCCAGGCCTGACTGCCCGCGACGGTCAGCAGATCGCCATCGTCGACCAGTGCACGCTCGCTCGGCACCCAGCTGGCCGCCTGCCCCTGCAGACCGGCGTGACGGCCGCAATCCAGCGCACAGATGGTGCGGCCGGCCAGCAGCCCGGCGCGCGCCAGCACGCTGACGCCATCGCCTGCGGCGGCCAGCAGGCTGCCGCCGTCGTAATGCGCGCGCAGCCAGTCCAGCAGGATCTCGTCGGCGCGCAGGCAGACCCCCTGGCTGATCTGGCCCGGTACAGCGACCACGCCAGGAATGTCCGCATCGAGGATCTCCGCGCCGGCGATGCGATGCACCCCGGTCTGGCTGGCCGGCACGATCCAGCGCGTCACCACGACGCGCTTGAACGGTCGCCGCTGCTGGTGGGCAAGCCGGTTGGCCACATGGGCCATCTCAGTCAGCACCGAGGCCGCAGAGGGGTCTCCTCCGGGATACTCCACCACCCCCACCTCGACGAATCCTTCGTTCCTGAATCCTTCCACAGCCCCCTCCTCGCTTCGTTGCAGGCCATCGCGCGGCCAGTTCAGGCGCAGGGTAGGAACTGCTCCAGCAGCGGGGCTATGAAGAAAGTTGCAAAGTAGGCTGAATGCGGCGCAGGGACGTCCCTTGACCCTGGAGCGGACTCAAGGCTCCACAATGGGCGTCAGCATCCGCAGGAATCCGCCATGAACATTGGTCAACTGGCACGCCAGGCCGGCGTACCGATCGATACGGTGCGCTATTACGAGCGCCAGCAGCTGCTGCCCCCGGCAGCACGCTCAGCCGGGGGCTATCGCATCTTCGGCGAGCCTGACCTGCGTCGCCTGCGCTTCATCCGCCGCGCCAAGGCGCTGGGCTTCAGCCTGGAGGAGATCGGCGAACTACTGGCCCTCAGCGACCAGCACCGGCATGACATGGGCAGCGTGCGCGACACGGCGCAGGCACGCCTGCGCGACATCGCACAACGGATGGCGGAACTGCAACGCATGCATGCGGCCCTGTCGCAGCTGGTTGAGGCCTGCCCCGGTCATGGCACGCTGGATCAATGCCCGATCCTGGCTGCCCTGACCGATGGCAACGCATGAGCGCAGAGGCATGACATCACCTTCGCGATCGACGTGAAGAAAAGTGCAACAAATGCTTGCCAACCCCCTGGGGCAAGGCTATTATTTCGCTCCTCAGCGACGTGGGGCCATAGCTCAGCTGGGAGAGCGCCTGCATGGCATGCAGGAGGTCAGCGGTTCGATCCCGCTTGGCTCCACCAAACTTTCGGCATTAGGCCGTCGAAAGGTCGCAAAGAACATTGATGAGATCTGCGTCCCCATCGTCTAGAGGCCTAGGACATCACCCTTTCACGGTGGCGACCGGGGTTCGAATCCCCGTGGGGACGCCACTCATCACGAACAACGAGGACCCGGCCGATAACCGGGTCTTTTTTGTTCACCGCCTACCGGCATTCAGGTTGTGGCGTTGCGGTTCCCCTGCCCTCGTGGCCGCGGTTGAACCGAAACGAAAAAAGTTCAAAAAAAGCTTCCACAAACGTGAACACGCAGGTATGATAGGCGGCTCGGTAACACGGGGCCATAGCTCAGCTGGGAGAGCGCCTGCATGGCATGCAGGAGGTCAGCGGTTCGATCCCGCTTGGCTCCACCACTTTCGACATTAGGCCGTCGAAAGTTCTACAACTTGAAGTTTTTCGTGCGTCCCCATCGTCTAGAGGCCTAGGACATCACCCTTTCACGGTGGCGACCGGGGTTCGAATCCCCGTGGGGACGCCAGTTTCAAAACGGACTCTGCTCCCGGCAGATCATCCGTAGTTTCATCGGGGCCATAGCTCAGCTGGGAGAGCGCCTGCATGGCATGCAGGAGGTCAGCGGTTCGATCCCGCTTGGCTCCACCACTTCGACATTAGGCCGTCGAAGTTCTACAACTTGAAGTTTTCGTGCGTCCCCATCGTCTAGAGGCCTAGGACATCACCCTTTCACGGTGGCGACCGGGGTTCGAATCCCCGTGGGGACGCCAATTCTTGAGAACCCCGGTTTCGACCGGGGTTTTTCTTTGTCTGCGATTCATGGGAAGGCGCCATCACGCCTCAGAACCGGCGATACATCCCGATCGAGGCCGGCGCGGTCGGCGCGAAACCAAACTGCGCATACAGCCGGTGCGCCTCACCGTCGGCCAGCAGACTGACGTACGCCGACGGCGGCAGGTTCGCCTGCATCCATGCATCGAGCCGTCGCATCACGTCCTTGCCCAGGCCCTGCCCCTGCAACCGCGGCAGCACCGCGATATCGCAGACCTGCAGATGGCAGCCGCCATCGCCGACGATGCGCCCCATCGCCACCAGTTCACTCCCTTGATAGGCACACACACCGAACAGGGTATTGGGCAGCGCGCGCTCGGCCGCTTCCCGGCTCTTGGCACTGAGGCCGGCAAGCACACGCAGCTGGCAGTAGTCTTCGACCGTGGGCACGGCCTCGCGGAACTGGCAGGCGACAGAATCGTTCATGCACTCTCTCCAAAGGGTCAGGCTATCCTGCCGCATCCGCGTCGCAGCCGCTGCGACCCACGCCGGCAGAGTCCCCATGTGCTATTCCGCCCTGATCCGCGCCGACTACGCCAAGCTGGTGCGTGAATTCGGCGCCGTCCTCTCGCTGGAGGAATTTGCCGAACTGTACGCACACGATCCCGGCAAGAAGCGCCCGAAGACCCCCAAAGCCATGGACGATGGCTTTGCCGCCGCACGCACCGAGCAGGGCCGCGACATCCTCGCCAAGATCCAGCAATGGCATGCGCAGGAGCGACAGCAACTGGAGACCGAGCTGGCCCGCCAGCGCGAGCGCCGCGACATCGCCCATGCCACCCTTGCCACGCGCCCCACCCAGAAGGCGCGCAACGACCTGCGCGTGGCCGGCAATCGCATCGAGCGCGCGCAGGCAAGGCTCGAAGACCTGCACCGGGTGCAGCTGCTGCCGCGCGACAACCGCATCTTTCCCGGCACCTACGCGCCGGTGATGGTCTGCGAGCACGGCCAGCGGGTGATCAAGCCGATGCGCTATCAATGCCGGCTGCCGGACAAGCCCGCGCGCAACGACGTGCTCTATCCCGGCACCTACAACGCCCGCCGCGACAGCCTGGAAGGCTACTGGCGCGGCGCCTTCGGCCTGCGCCACGGTGTCGTGGTGGTCAGCGCGTTCTATGAGCACGTGCCCCGCCACGCGATGGCCGGGCGCACACTGGGCACGGACGAGAAAGAGCAGGATGTGGTGCTGGAGTTCCGTCCCGATCCACCGCGCGACCTGCTGCTGGCCTGCCTGTGGGCGGAATGGGACGGCCCGGAGGGACGCCTGCTCTCATTTGCCACGATCACCGATGCGCCGCCCAGCGATGTCGCCGCTGCCGGCCATGATCGCGGCGTCGTGCCGATCCGCAGGGAACACCTGGATGCCTGGCTCAATCCCGACCCGGATGACCTTACGCGCCAGTACCGCATCCTCGACGACCGCGAGGAGATCCACTACGTCTACGAGGAAGCGGGCTGAGCGCCGCGCAAAGATGAAAAACCCCGCCTGGGCGGGGTTCCTGGATCACGGGTTGCCGCCGCACATCGCCTCTTCGCAGAACGCCTGTTCCTGCAGGCACTGCTCGACCTCACCGCCCCGTGCGATGCAGCTCTTGTAGAGCTGGAAACAGGGCTGGCCACACCACGCGGCCGACGCCGTACCACCAAAGACCGCCATCGAAAGGACACCGGCGGCAACCATGCGCTTGATCCACTTCTTCATGCCACGCTCCTTGTAGGCCTGAGCATTCAGGCCCCGCCAGCATACCTGCCTGGCGAAACGGACGTGTCCGCTCAGGCCTTGACGCTGGAACGACCGACCGCGCGCACCAGTGCCTGGAACAGGTCGGCCGACAGATAGGGCTTGACCAGCAGCACGCCGCTGCGCATCGATTCGGGAATCTGCTCGGCCAGCATGCCGGTGGCCAGCACGAAGGGAACGCCGCATGCCAACAACGCAGCCGCCACCGGTTCGCTGGTTTCGTTGCGGGCCAGACGATAATCGAGCAGGGCCACGTCCGGGCGCGATTCCGACAACAGCTGCAGGGCTTCGGACACGCTTGCCGCCAGCCCGACCACGGTCGCACCAGCATGCACCAGCTGCATCTGCAGCAGGGCCGCACTCATCTCGTCATTCTCGACCACCAGCACCCTCAGGTCCTGCAACGCTGTCATCGGCTACCGCTCCTGGAGGTATTCAAGCCGCCGCAGTATAGCCACCATAGAGCCTATACCGACAGAAAGCGCCCTGATCGGCCTTCCCTCTATGAAAGCCCTGCCGACCTCGGTTACACTCGCACGCTGCCTGCCGGTGTGGCGGAATGGTATACGCAGCTGACTCAAAATCAGCCGGGGGTAACCCCATGAAGGTTCGAGTCCTTTCACCGGCACCACTGCATCAAAGGCCAGGTCCCCGACCTGGCCTTTTGCATATGCAGGGCCCGACGCCGCCCCCGGGCGCGATGCGGATGAACCGAACGCGTCATCCCGCTGAAATACCCGCCTTCTGCTGACAACGTTGCCAGTGAACGAAGTTCACACTTTTCTTGCCAGCCTCACCCGCATCTGCCTATCGTGACCGCAGCCGGAGCTGGGGGCGGGGGAATGCATGACGTTGCGTGCCGCATTGTTGTTCCTGGTTACGCACGCACTTGTCATCGGCCTGATCGGCCCTGAAGACCCGGTCGGCTCCTACCTGATGCTGATGGCCGCTCCGCTGCTGGCGGCGCTGGCCTGCGCCCGGCGCGCGCGACGCAGCCAGGCCGCCTTCAAGTGGCGCCTGCTCGGCGTTGCCGTCAGTCTGTTCTCATTGGCCCTGCTGGCCCTGCTGTACCGCAGGATGGCCGGTCTGGGGCCTGCACAGATGATGCTGTCAACGCTGGTTCTGTACGTGTTCTACCGGGTCCCGCTGACCTATGTGGCGGCCAGCCCGGGTGGCGGCAACCGCTGCATCCGCGCGGTGGACCTTGCGATCATTGCTCTGCTTTGGCTGCTGTACTTCATGCATACGCGGGCGCTGGCGCACCTGAACACCGCGCTGTGGATGCAGAGCCTGAGCACCCTGAGCATGGTGCAGAACAGCCTGGTGTTCTGCTTCGCGCTCATCCGCTTCCTGGCTGAGGACAATCCCGACCGCCGCGACTTCTTCCGGACACTTTCGATCTACGCGCTGGGCTACTTTCTGCTGGCGCTGTACATCAACACGGTGCAGCCCCGGGCACCCGACGGAGGGTGGACCGACCTGCTGATCAGCGGCCTGTTCGTGCTGCTGGCGGTGATGGCCGGCAGCACCCGGCGCTGGCCGGCGGTGGCTGTGCCGCGCGATCTGCGCCGCGTCGTCGATGCCGGGGTCCCGCTGATGCTGCCGCTGCTGCTGATGATGGTGGCCCTGCTGGTCGCCCGCCTGCAGCCGTTCCTGGCGACGGTGGGCTTCATCGGTGCCATGCTCGGTTACGCCCTGCGCAGCGTGCTGACCCAGGTCGAGATCCAGCGCCAGCGCGATGAGCTGGAACTGCTGGCCCGGCGCGATCCCCTGACCGGGCTGGGCAACCGCCGCAGCTTCGATGAGTCACTGGCCGGCGCTCATCGCCGTGCGCGCCGTCAGGGCCTGGGACTGGCGGTGCTGATGATCGACATCGATCACTTCAAACGGCTCAACGACACCTACGGACATCCGGAAGGCGACCGGCGGCTGCGGGCCGTTGCGGCGATCCTCGAGGGCTGCCTGCAGCGTGGCGACGATCTGCTGGCCCGCTACGGCGGCGAGGAATTCGTCGCTGCCCTGCCCTCGCCCGACACTGCCCACGCAGAGCAGACAGGTGAGCGGCTGCGTGCCGCCGTGGCAGCCGCCGCGCTGCCGGCCGCCGAGGACAGCGTGACGATCAGCATCGGCGTGGCCTGGCAGCCCCCTGGCGCGGAGACCGCGCCGGGTGATCTGGTCGACCGCGCCGACCAGGCCCTTTACCGCGCCAAGCACGCTGGCCGCAACTGCGTGCGTACCGCCACGGCGGCCGCTGGCGAACGCTCCGACCGTCGTGCCTAGACCGCGCGCAGGACGGCGCCGCCCTGCGGATGGGCGCTGCTGCCCTGCACGCGGAAACCGGCAACGGTCTGCAGCAGCTGTGCCGACTGCTCCTCCATGCTGCGTGCCGCCGCCGAGGCCTCTTCCACCAGCGCCGCATTCTGCTGGGTACCCTGGTCGATCAGATCGACCGCATGATTCATCTGCTGGATGTCGTCGCTCTGCTGCTGCGAGGCGGTACTGATCTCGCGCATCAGATCACTGACCCGGCGCACGTTGGTCACGATTTCGTCCATGGTGCGGCCAGCGCTTTCGACCTGGGCGGTGCCGGCCCCCACATTGGCGACCGACGCATCGATCAGCTGCTTGATCTCCTTGGCCGCGCTGGCCGAACGCTGCGACAGTTCGCGGATCTCGGTGGCGACCACGGCAAAGCCACGGCCGTGCTCGCCCGCGCGTGCCGCCTCCACTGCGGCATTCAGCGCCAGGATGTTGGTCTGGAAGGCGATGCCGTCGATCACCCCGATGATGTCGACGATGCGCCGCGAGGACGCATTGATCACCGCCATCGTCTCCACCACCTCGTGCACCACGCTGCCACCGCGCGCAGCGACCTCGGCGGCGCCACCGGCCAGCTGGCTGGCCTGGCGTGCGTTGGCGGCGGTGCGCTGCACGGTGTCGGCCAGGCCCTTCATCGACACGGCGGTCTCCTCCAGCGAGGCCGCCTGCTGCTCGGTGCGCTGCGACAGGTCGCTGTTGCCCTGGGCAATTTCGGTCGCGCCCACCGCGATGGTGTCGGCGGCGAACTTGATCTGGCTGATGATCGCGGCCATCGCCTCCACCAGCGAATTCACGCCCTCGCACAGTTCACCGATCGGGCCCTGGGTGCCGGCCGTGGCCACGCGCCGGGTCAGGTCGCCCTGCTTGGCCGCGGCCACCACTTCGCGGGTCTGCGCCACGGCACGCTGCATGGCCTGGTTTTCATGCACCTGCGCGGTGATGTCGGTGGCGTACTTGACGACCTTGAACGGCTTGCCGTTGAGGTCGAGGATCGGGTTGTACGAGGCCTGGATCCAGACTTCGCGACCGCCCTTGCCCAGCCGCCGGTACTGGCCGGCATCGTATTCGCCGCGCCCGAGCTTTTCCCAGAACTGGCGGTACTCGGCGCTGCTGCGAAATTCGGGTTCAACGAACAGCGAATGATGTTGGCCACGCACCTCGTCCAGGCTGTAACCGGTGGTGGCCAGGAAGTTGTCGTTGGCTGACAGGATGCGCCCGTCCAGGCTGAACTCGATCACCGCCTGCGACTTGCCGATCGCGGCCAGCTGCCCTGCCGAATCGGCCGCCTGCAGCTTCTGCGCGGTGATATCGGTAGCGAACTTGACCACCTTGTACGGGCGCCCCTGGCGATCCAGCACCGGGTTGTACGAGGCCTGGATCCAGATTTCGCGTTGGCCCTTGCCGAAGCGGCGGTACTGCCCGGCATCGAACTCGCCACGCCCCAGCCGCGTCCAGAAGTCGCGGTATTCGGCGCTGCGCGCCTGCTCCGGGTCGACAAACAGGGAATGATGCTTGCCCTGGATCTCCTCCAGCCGATAGCCCACCGCCTGCAGGAAATTGTCATTGGCCTGCAGAATGGTGCCGTCGAGCGCGAACTCGATGACCGCCTGCACCCGATGCAGGGCCGCCACCTGGGCTTCCAGTTCGGAGCGATCGTTCGTTGCCGACTCGGTGCTGGCGCGATGCGGCGGGGCCAAGGCGCCCAGCAGCGCGCGCCACGGCGACCAACGGGTATGCAGCTCGGCCGGCGCCTGAGCGCCCGCCGTGAAGCCTGGAATGAGCATTGTCTGATCCTCGGTGTCCGACAAAGGGTTGCGACCCGACGGGCGGGATGCCCGGCGGCAACTTCAGTTGCTAAGGACTACAGGTGCCGGATGGCACCCCTCGAGCGGCTGGCAAGAACATTTGGTGCGGGTGCGATCGGCATCTGGGAGCGGCGGAACACACAGCGCGGGCCGCCCATCGGGGGCAGCCTGGGGTCCTGCAGCGGGCGACTGGAGCGGGATCCAGAGGGGATATCGGCGTTGTTGCGGGTGGCTTTAGCCGAATTAGGCGACGCCGGTCGCATCTTCCGGTGCTGCTGCGGGAATGCGGTAGACAACCGCGACGTACTTCACAGCTTGCTCACGTGCGACCGGGGCGCCGCCGAGGGATTCGGCCAGGCGCCGGCTGCGCGTGTTCTGCTCGGCCACCGGGTAGCGGAACGCAGCACAGTGCAGCCGCCGGGACGCGTGCGCCCACACCGCCGCCACGGCTTCACGGCCGTAGCCCTGCCCATGCATCGCTTCGGCGATCCAGATGCCCAGCTCCGGTTCCGCATCACCGGTACGATGCAGACCCGCCAGGCCGAGAAACGCCTCATCCTCGTGCCGGCGGATCACGAACGTGATGTCGCTCGCGTCGGCGATGGTGGGCAACCACGCCTGCCAGACGGCAGCAAAGGCCTGCTCCGATACCGGCGGTTCGAACGCCATGTAGCGGGTCAGCCCCGGCGTGATCGCGGCAAACGCCTGGTCGGCATCGGCCGGGGTGAACGGCCGAAGGCGCAGCCGCCGGCTGTTGATGATCCAGTCGTCAGTGGGCATGTCCAGCTTCGTCACGGTCAATACCCACAGCCTCGCCTGCAACGCCGATGCAGTTCAAGCACAAAAGGTTTGCATGACCAACGGGAGATTCCCCGGCACACGAAAGTGGCCAGCATGCAGCGGACTGCAGGACGTCCATTGACACGGAGATCGCATGTTCCCACGCCTGGCCAGCTTCCTGATCCTGGGCTTGTGCAGCACCGGCACGTTCGCTGCCGATGCCACCTATCGGCCAGACTTCCACCCCGACCAGCTGAAGGGGCCGCCCGCAGGCCGTCCCAACCAGGTGCTGGTGCTGGGCAGCCCGCATCTGTCCGGCCTGCCGAAAACCTTCACACCGGACATCCTGCAGCCGCTGCTGGAGCCTCTGCTCCAGCGCCTGCAGGCCTGGCAGCCCAATGCCATCGCCGTGGAGAACCTGTCCGGCCTGCAGTGCGATTTCATGCGGCGCAACCCGACCCGTTACGCCGAAAGCGTCGAGACCTACTGCATCGACCCGGCGCCGGCGCGGGCCGCCACCGGGCTGGATGTGCCCACAGCCAATGCTGAAATGGAGCGCCTGCTCGCGCAATGGCCGGATACGCCGACGCCGGCGCAGCGCCGCCGGCTGGCCGCCGTGTGCCTGGCCGCAGGCGAGCACGGGTCGGCGTTGGTGCAATGGCTGCGCCTGCCCCCGCAGGAGCGCCGCGCCGCCGACAGCCTGACCCCGGAACTGGTGCAGTTCCTCGACAAGCGCATGACCCGCCGCGACGAGGCCGGCATGATCGCTGCTGTACTGGCCGCGCGCCTGGGCCTGGAGCGGCTGTGGCAGGTGGATGACCACACCGCCGATACGCCCACGGCCAAGGACAAGGAGAAGGCCTATGGTGCGGCCCTGCAGGCGGCCTGGGACAATCCGGCAACCACGGCACGCTTCGCCGCCGATGAGGTGCTGTACGCCAACCTGGCCAAGCCCGGGGGAATGCTCGCGCTCTATCGCGACTACAACGCCCCGGGAACGGCCATGACCGTCTACCGCAGCGACTTCGGCGCTGCCCTGGTCGAGCCGTCCACCGAAGGGTTCGGCCGCAGCTATGTCGGCTACTGGGAAACCCGCAACCTGCGCATGGTGGCCAACATGCGCGACGTGCTCGGCCAGCACCCCGGCAGCCGCATGCTGACCATCGTCGGCGCCTCGCACAAGGGCTACTACGAGGCCTACCTCAACCAGATGCACGATGTGCAGCTGGTCAGTGCGGACGCAGTATTGCAGTGAGTGGGATAGGTGCCGGCCGCGCGCCGGCACTATCCTGCAGGGCCCGAGCTGCAGGTGCCGACATGCTGAAAGTGATCGCCGAGGATTTCATCCATCCCGATGCCGTGGACACCGTGCTTCCCCTGTACCGCGAGCTGGTTGCGTGCACGCAGCGCGAGCCGCTCTGCCTCGGCTATGAACTGTTCGTCGACCAGAAGGATCCGGGGCACTTCGTCTTCATCGAACAATGGCCGGACCGCGCCGCGCTCGACCTCCACTGCGCCAGCGAACACTTCCTGCGCCTGGTGCCCCGGATCAACGCCTTCCAGCGTGCGCCGTGCCGGTTCGTGCTGATGGATGCCGCGCCGCTGTAGTGCCCGCATCGATGCCGTTGCGATCACGGTGGCCACCTCGCCACAGCAGCACGCTGGCCACCACCGTGCACGCCAGGGTGAGGACCAGCGAGGCCACCACGCCCTTGTGCAGCAGCGGCAGCATCGCCTGGGCGAGGCGATCGTCGCGCAGCTGTTCCAGGCGCAGGCCACTGGCCAGCGCCAGGCACCAGCCGACCATGGCCGGTGCGTAGGCGGCGACGGCATTCCGATTCCAGCTGATCATCCTGTGCTCTCTTGTCCGGGAGGATGCGGCGATTGTTCCGCCCCTCCCTCTCACAGGTTGAGACCGCCTCCGGCGGCTATCGCGACCAGCCACCGCCCAGCGCCGCCATCAGCGCGGCGCTGGCCTGCAGCTGCCGGCTCTGGATGTCCTGCAGTCCGAGTTGGGCCTGGCGCGCATCGGTCTGCGCACTGACCACGTCCAGGTAGCTGACCGCGCCACCGGCGTAGCGGTCACGCGCGATCTGCTCGGCACGCCGCGCCGCACTCACTGCCTCCTGCTCGTGGCCGTGCTGGGCGTCGAGCTGGCGCAACAGGGTCAACTGGTCTTCCACCTGACGGATCGCGGCCAGCACGGTCGCGCGATACTGCGCCGAAGCCGCATCGAACTCCGCATAGGCCTCTGCCTTGGCCGCCTTGCGCCGGCCGCCATCCAACACCGGCAGCGTCGCCAGTGGGCCCAATGCCCAGTAGCGGTTGCCTGCCTCGAGCAACGCGCTGCCACCGGAGGTCTGTCCCCCCAGCAGGCCGCTCAGGCTGAGCTGCGGGAACCACGCCGCACGGGCCACACCGATGCCGGCGTTGGCGGCAAACACCCGGCGTTCGGCGGCGGCGATATCCGGCCGGCGTTGCAGCAGGTGGCTGGGCAGATCGGCCGGCACCGCAGGCAACGCCGGCAGCGCGGCATCGGCCAGCGCGAATCCGCTCGCAGGTGCGCCGACCAGCTCGGCGATGGCGTGCCGCACCAGTTCGTTGCGTGCGTCAAGCGCGTCCAGGTCAGCCTGTGCGCTGGCCAGCTGATGACGCGCCCGGGACACGTCCAGTTCCGAGGCGATCTCGCCGCGGAAGCGATCCTCGGTCAGTGCCAGCGCCTGCCGGTAGTCCTCGATGCTGCCATGCAGGATCCCCTGCTGCGCCTGGGTACCCCTCAGCTGCAGGTACAACCCGGTCAACTGCTGCGAAAGGCTCAGGCGCGCGGCGGCCAGGTCATCGCCACTGGCCTCGGCGCGCGCCTTGCCCGCGGCGGCGGCGTTGCGCAGGCGTCCCCACAGATCGAGATCGAACGACAACGAGAATGTGGCCGTGTTGCTGTCATAGATGGCCGGCTGGGTGGCACTGCGCAGCGGCTTGTCATCGGATTGGCGCTGACGCACCGGCCCGGTGCTGAAGCCGACCTGCGGCAGGCGCGCCGCCGCCACTTCCCCGGCGGCGGCACGCGCCGCGTCGTAGTGCGCAACGGCCAACGCCAGCGTCGGATTGGCCTGCAGCAACTGCTGCTGCAACCGGTCCAGCAGCGGGTCCTGGAACGCTTGCCACCATGTCTGTGGCAGCGGCGCGGCAGCCGCCGGGGCTTGCACCTGCTCGTAGGCCGCCGGCATCGCCACCGAGGGCGGCTGATAGGTCGGCGCCAGCGAACAACCTGCAAGCGCGGCTGCCGCCATCAGCGCCGCTGCGCGCTCAACCGCGGGCATGCGCAGGCTCCGCGTTACCGGCGACCACGCGCACATGATCGCCCTCGCGCAATGCATCCGGCGGGTTGGGAATCACCCGGTCCCCCGCCTTCAGGCCACGGTCCACGCGCAGCGTGCTGCCCAGGTCACTGGCGATGTGGATATCGCGCAGGTGCACGATGTCCTTGCCATCAACCACCGCCACCTGGGTGCCCTTGGCCCGGAAGATCAGCACCTCGGCCGGCACGCTCACGCCGGCACCGCCGCCCTGCAGCGGCAACGATACTTCCGCGTAGCTGCCGGGCAGCAGTGCGCCATCGGTGTTGTCGACCACGAACTGCGCCAGCAGCGTGCCCGAGCTGCGGTCGATCGCGCTGGAATCACCCTGCAGGGTAGCTGTGAAATGCCCCCCGTCCTGGCCCGGCACCTGCAGCGTGGCCTGCAGTCCGGGCCGGATGCTGGCCGCGCTGTTCTGCGGCACCGGCACCATCAGGCGCAGGCGGCGGGTATCGGCGATGGTGAACAGCTCGCGGCCACTGTCATCGGCGCGGATCAACTGGCCGACGTCGGTCTGTCGCGACGTGACCGTGCCGTCGAATGGCGCCCGCAACGTGCGGTAACGGCCCAGCTCCTGCAGCCGCGCATAGTCGGCCTGTGCGGCTTCCACGCTGGCCTGCGCCGCCACCGCATTGGCCTGTTTCTCGTCCGCCTCCTGGCGCGATACCGAATGGCTGCCCAGCATGCCCTGCCAGCGCTCGGCACTGACCTTGGCCAGCGCCGCGTCGGCCTGCACCTGCAGCAGGTGGGCGTGGGCCTGGGCGATCTGCTGATCCAGCTCCGGATTATCGATCACCGCCAGCACCTGGCCAGCCTTCACCGGCTGGCCGATGTCGGCACTCCAGGATTTCAGGTAGCCGCCCACCCGGGCATGGATCGGCGCTTCGGTCCAGGCGCTCAGGTGCGCCGGCAGGGTCAAGGTACCGGCAGCGCCCTGCTCTCCCGCAGTGACCACCTGCACCGAAGGAACCGCCTGGCGCTCGGTCCACTCGACCACCGCGTGTGCCTGCTGTGCACGCAGGGCCAGACCGGCGGCCACCAGCACCAGCGCCACGGCGGCGGCCAGGAGCAAAGGACGGCGCAGCGAACGCTGCGGCAGCGAAGACTCAGACATGCAGGGGTTCTCCGGCAGGAGCAGTACGGGTTTTACGGGAATGGGCCAGCGCGAACACCACGGGCACGAAGATCAGCGTGGCGCAGGTTGCCAGCAGCAGGCCACCGATCACCGCACGACCCAGCGGCGCGTTCTGCTCGGTGGACAGTGCGGTCGGCAACATGCCCAGGATCATCGCCAGCGCCGTCATGCAGACCGGGCGGAAGCGGGTGAAACCTGCCTCCAGTGCGGCCTTGGCGGCATCACCGTGTTCGGCCAGACGCTCACGGCAGAAGCTGACCACCAGGATCGAATTGGCCGTGGCCACGCCCATGCAGAGGATGGCGCCGGTCAGCGCCGGCACCGACAGCGTGGTGTGGGTCAGGAACAGCATCCAGACCACCCCGGCCAGCCCGGCCGGCAGCGCGGTGATGATCACGAACGGGTCGGTCCAGGACTGGAAGTTGATGACGATCAGCAGGTAGATCAGCACGATCGCGGCCAGCAGGCCGTAGCCGAGGCCGGTGAAGGCCACATGCAGCGCGTCGATCTGCCCGTGCAGGCCAACCTCGGTGCCGCGCGGACGCTGGCCGGCCATGCCGTCGATGACCTTCTGCACATCGGCCGCCACCGCGCCCAGGTCGCGGCCCTGCACGCTGGCAAACAGATCCAGCGTGGGCTGCACGTTGTAGTGGGTCACCACCGCCGAGCTGGAACCGCGCTGGATGTCGGCCAGTCCGCCCAGCACCTGCGGCACGCCACCGCTGCCGGTCACCGGCAACGCCTGCAGCGCGGCCAGGCTGTCCATGCGGTACTGCGGCGTCGCCGCGACCACGCCGTAGGAGATGCCGTTCTTCGGGCTCAGCCAGAACGTGGGGGCCACCTGGCCACTGCCGGCCAGCGAGGCCACCATGCTGTTGGTGACGTCGCGTTCGGTGATGCCCAGGCCGTTGGCGCGCAGGCGATCAACGTCCACCTTCAAGGTGGGATAGCCGTCGGGCTGCTGCAGGCGCAGGTCGACCAGCCCCGGCACGTGGCGCAGGCGGCGCTGCAGTTCCTGCGCATAGGCACGGTTGCCGGCTGCGTCCGGCCCGGCAATACGGATATCCAGCGGCGCCGGTGAACCGAAGTTGAGGATCTGGCTGCTGGTGTCGGCCGGCAGGAAGGCGAAGCTGGCACCCGGGAATGCGGCCGGCAGCACTTCGCGAAGGTGCTTCTCGTAGGCTGCCGCATCAGCATGACCCGGCTTCAGCGAGACCTGGATGTCACCATCCTGTGGACCGATGGTGCCACTGGCGCTGTAGGCCATGTTGATGCCGGTCATCGGCAGGCCAAGGTTGTCGACGATGGCATCGATCTCGTGCGGCGGGATCTCCTGGCGGATGCGTGCCTCGATGCGATCGAAGGCCGCAGCGGTTTCCTCGATGCGCGTGCCCAGCGGCAGGCGCACATGCAGCGACAGTGCGCTGGCTTCGGTGGCCGGGAAGAAGTCCTGGCCCAATGTCGGCAGAAGCGCGAAGGACAGCAGCACGCAGGCCATGAAGCCGACCAGGAAGCGCCCACGATGGGCCAGTGCCAGGCCCAGCAGCGCGTGGTACAGGTCACGGGTGGCGGAGAAACCGGCTTCGAAGCGCTGCTGCCAGCGCACCATGGTGGCGGTGAAGCGCGCGCGGCGGGGCTGCGGATGGTCACCTTCGTGATGGTTGAGGAAGGCATCTTCGGGATGATGACCGGCGCCTCGCTCCACCCGATGCGGTTTCAACAGATACAGCGCCATGGTCGGCACCAGCGTGCGCGACAGCACGAACGAACTGGCCATGGCGAAGATCACCGCCAGTGCCATCGGCCGGAACAGGTAGCCGGCAATACCATCGAGCAGGAACATCGGCACGAACACGATGCAGATGCACAGCAGCGACACGAATGCCGGGCCGACGATCTGCGCGGCGCCGTCCAGAATCGCCTCGCGTACGCCCTTGCCCTGCTCCAGGTGCCAGTTGACGTTCTCGATGGTGACCGTGGCATCGTCGACCAGGATGCCCACCGCCAGTGCCAGGCCGCCCAGCGTCATCACGTTGAGCGTCTGCCCGGCGGCCGACAGCAGCGCGATGGCCGACAGCACCGCCAGCGGAATCGACGCGGCGATGATCACTGTCGAGCGCCAGCTGCCGAGGAACACCAGGATCATCACGCTGGTCAGCAGCGCGGCGATGATGCCTTCGCGGGCGACGCTGCTGATCGATTCGCGCACGAAGGTGGAGGCATCCCCCAGCAGCGAGATCTTCAGCGACGGCGGCAGCGTTTCGCCGATCTGCGGCAGCATGCCGCGGATGCGGCTGACCAGGGTGAGCGTGGAGGCATCGCCGTTCTTCAGCGCGGCCATCAGCACCGAGTGCCCGCCGTTGACGCGCACGATGTTGGTCTGCGGCGGCGCGCCATCACGGACGTGGGCCACCTGGCCAATGGTGACAACCGCACCGTTGACGCTGCGGATCGGCAGATCGTTCAGCGCCTCGATCTCACTGGGGCTGTTGTTGAGCAGCACGGTGAACTCGCTGCTGCCCAGCTTGGCAGTGCCGACCGGGGTGATCTGGTTCTGCGCGGCCAGCGCATTGCCCACGTCCTGCGCCGACAATCCCTTGGCCGCCATCGCCTGCGGGTCCAGATCGAGGGTAATCTGGCGCTGCTTGCCGCCGTACGGCGCGGGAATGGCCAGCCCGGGAATCGAGGTGAGCGGCGGCCGCACGGTGTTCTGCGCCAGGTCACGGATCTGCGATTCGCCCAGGGTCGGGCTGGAGAACGCCATCTGCAGCACCGGCACGGTGGAGGCGCTGTAGTTGAGGATCAGCGGCGGCGTCATGCCGGCCGGCATCTGCTTGACGATGGTCTGCGAGATGGCGGTGATCTGCGCATTGGCGGTGCGGATGTCCACACCCGGCTGGAAGAACACCTTGACCACGCCCATGCCGGCCAGTGACTGCGACTCGATGTGCTCGATGTCATTGACGGTGGTGCTCAGCGCGCGCTCGTAAGGGGAGACCACCCGACCGGCCATCGCATCCGGCGACAGGCCGGTGTACTGCCAGACCACCGCGATGACCGGGATGCCGATATCGGGAAACACATCGGTGGGGGTGCGCAGTGCGCTGAGCGGACCGACGATGCAGATGAAAATGGCCATCACCACGAAGGTGTAAGGCTTGTTGAGCGCGGTCCTGACCAACCCGAGCATGCGGCTCTCCAGCGGTGCCACTGCCCACCGCGGGCAGCGCAGGCCGGCAAGTATCGGCGCTGGCAGCTAAAACAATGCTGTGCTACGGATGAAACATATTTCATGAAAGGGGTGGGTTCGGCAGGGTGGCGCCCTGCACCCGCCGAATCAACGTCAACATCAAAAGCCAGGGCGGTTTGCTGGAGGTTGGCGGGGCACTATGGGTTTGCGGGGACGCCGTAAACCCGTCCATGGGGGCTTGGTCGCCGCATCCATGCGGCTCACACCCCGCAAACCCACAGTGCCCCGCCTACCCACAGGAATCCCGGCGTTTGACGTTGACGTTGACGTTGATTGCAGCAGGTGCAGGGCTGCACGCCCTGCAAAAGACCACTCCCTACAGCACCTGCGGCCTGCACAGCAGGCTGAATCGAGCGCCGCCCAGCGTGGACTGCCCCACCTGCAGGCGGAATCCGTGCAGCCCGGCAATCGCTGCCACGATCGACAGCCCCAGCCCGAAGCCACCGCCCTTGCTGGCCTCCGCACGATGGAAACGCTGGAACACCAGGCTGCGCTCGGCCTCGGCAATGCCCGGCCCGGAGTCCTCCACCACGATGCAGGTAGCACCCTGCTCCACCCGCGCCGAAAGCTGCACACGGCCGCCTTCCGGTGCGAACCGGATCGCGTTGTCGAGCAGATTGCCGATCGCTTCGAACAACAGGCCGCGGTCACCGATCACGCCCGGCAGATCGGCGGCCAGCTCGAGCAGCAACAGCTGCCCCTTCTCCTCCGCCAGCGGCGCATAGAAGGCATGGATCTCCTGCAGCAGCGCGTTCGGCGCCAGCGTGCTGAAACCGGAACGGCGCTGATGGTCTTCCAGTTCGGAAATCCTCAGCAGCGCGCGGAAGCGCGCCATCAGGGTGTCGGTCTCCTCCAGCACCTGCTCCAGCGCCAGTGACTGCGGATCACCATCGGCCACCTGCTGGCGCATGCGGTACAGCTGCGCACGAACGCGCGTCAGCGGCGTGCGCAGGTCATGGGCGATGTTGTCACACACGCCCTTGACCTCGGTCATCAGCTGTTCGATGCGGTCGAGCATCGCATTGACGATGGCCGCCAGCATGTCCAGCTCGTCGCGGCGGTTGGACAGCGGCAGACGCCGGCCCAGGTCACCGGCCACGATGCGGGCGGTGGCCTGCTCGATGGCCTGGATGCGCCGCAGCGGCCGCTGTCGCAGCAAGTGCCAGCCCAGCAGGCCGGGCAGCAGGGTCAGCGATACTCCCCACAACAGTGCATCGAGGATCAGATGGTTGACCTGGTTCAACGGCCCGCTGTAGCGCACCAGCACCAGGATGCGGCCGTCGCGGGTCGGCATGGCCACGCCGAAGCCGCGCTTGCCGCGGGCGTAGGCATCGTTGATCGGCAGCCCCGAAACCGGGTGTGCGCTGCCATCCGGCGGCAGCTGTGCGGGCAGCGACTTCAGCATGCCGGCAAGCGGCTTGCCCTCGGGCGTGAACAGCCCGTAGGCATCAATGCCATGCAGGTCGTAGCGTCGGTTCTCGCGCAGCGCCGCGGTCAGCCCGTCACCGGTGAAATGCTCGAACAGGTGTGCGCGCTGCAGCACGGCAGACTGTGCCAGCTCGTCCAGGTACAGCGACACCCGCCAGTACAGCACGCCCAGCAAGGCGCAGGACCAGGCGACGAACAGCAGGCTGTACAGGCCCAGCAGGCGACTGCTGGACGAACGCCAGCCGTCAGACAGTTTCGCTGAGGACATAGCCGCTACCGCGCACGGTACGGATCAGCGCCGGGGCATCGGGGTGGTCCAGCTTGCGCCGCAGGCGACCAATATGGACATCGATCAGGTTGGTGCCGGGGTCGAAGTGATAGCCCCACACTTCCTCGAACAGCATCATCCGGGTCAGCACCTGGCCGGCGTTGCGCATCAGGTACTCCAGCAGCTTGAACTCGGTCGGCAGCAGGCTCAGGCTGCGCCCGCCGCGATGGGCGGTGCGCGCCAGCAGGTCCAGCTGCAGGTCGCCCACCCGCAGCACGGTCTCGTTGCCGGCCGGGCGCTGGCGGCGGCGCAGCAGCACTTCCACCCTCGCCGCCATCTCGTCGGAGGCGAACGGCTTGGTCAGGTAGTCGTCGCCACCGGCGCGCAGACCACGCACGCGTTCGTCGACGTCGGACAGCGCACTGAGCATCAACACCGGCGTATCGATGCCGATCCGGCGCAGCGTGGTGACGATGGCCAGGCCATCCAGGCCGGGCAGCATGCGATCCAGCGTGATCGCGTCATAGTCACCGCTGGCCGCCCGCACCATGCCTTCGCGGCCGTCGGCCACCCAGTCCACCTGCAGGCCATGACTGGCCAGTTCCGCCAGGATTTCCTGGGCGGTGATGGCGTCATCCTCGATGGTCAATACACGCGACATGGGCACTTCGGAAGTCCAGGCTGGCCCATGCTCGCCAAATCGGCCGGTACGGGCAAATGAAACATCCTTCATCCCCACCGGGCGGTGCAGGCCGGTTCAGCCGGCCTCACCGTCCTCGCCCGGCAGGTCGGACAGTTCGCCCTGCACCTGCACGTTGTTGCGGCCCATCGCCTTGGCCCGGTAGCACTGGGCATCGGCGGCGGCCACCGCCTGGTCCACGCTCATGCCGCCGGCCAACGGCGCAATGCCGATGCTGGCACCGACCCGCAGCCGGTGCTGGTCCCAGGGAATGGACAGCGACGCCAGCGTGTGCAGCAGTTCGCCACCGATGCGGGCAGCGCGGCGCGGCGTGCAGCCGGACAGGATCACCGCGAACTCATCGCCGCCCAGGCGTGCCACCACATCCGAATCACGCACGCCGTGCCGCAGCACGCTGGCCACCGCCCACAACACGGCATCGCCGGCCAGGTGCCCCCAGGTGTCGTTCACCGGCTTGAAGCGGTCCAGGTCGATATACATCAGCGATGCGGCCTGCCCGGTCCGTTCAACGCGGGTGAT
Organism: Stenotrophomonas maltophilia; assembly: GCF_023518235.1. Classification (NCBI taxonomy): domain Bacteria; kingdom Pseudomonadati; phylum Pseudomonadota; class Gammaproteobacteria; order Lysobacterales; family Lysobacteraceae; genus Stenotrophomonas; species Stenotrophomonas maltophilia. The sequence continues at coordinate 484,077 of NZ_CP090423.1, read as the reverse complement.
CGCCTGCTGCAGATGCACCTCGAAGCCACGGCGGTTGCTCAGTTCAGTCAGCGGGTCGATCTCGGCCAGGTGGCGGGCCTCGCGCTGGCGTGCGCGCTGCTGGGTGTCATCGCGCAGCACCCACACCGCGCCCCGCACATGGCCTTCATCGTCGCGCAGCCAGGCACGGGTCAGGTCCGCCGGCACCGTGGCGCTGCCCAGGCGCAGCAGCAGATCGGCATGCAGGTCCACGGCGTTGCTTTCCGGGTCCAGCAGTACCGATACATCCAGCACCGAGCCGGGCGCATATTCGGTGGTCAGCGACAGCACGTCCTGCACCTTGTGCCCGGCCAGCGACAAGGCGCCATCGCCGGCCAGGGTGCGCACCGCCGCCGCATTGGCGTAATCGATGCGACCATCAAGGTTGACGCTGAGCACCAGGTCGGCCACCGCATCCAGGGTGATGCGGCTGCGCTGCTCGCTCTCGAACAGGCGCTGCTCGCTGCTGCGCTGGGCGGTGATGTCCTGGATCTGCGAGACGAAATGCAGCGGTTCGCCATGCTCGTTGCGCACCAGCGAGACCGACAGGCGCGCCCAGATGGTGCGGCCATCGCGGTCCAGGTAGCGCTTTTCCAGATGGTAATGGCTGCGCCGGCCCGCCAGCAGGTCCTGCACCAGGGCCAGATCGGCCTGCAGGTCATCGGCATGGGTCAGGCGCTGGAAATCGACCTGCAGCAGTTCCTCGCGCGGATAGCCAAGGATCCGGCACAGCGCGTCGTTGACGTCCAGCCAGCGGCCTTCCAGCGACACCAGCGCCATGCCCAGTGCGGCGGAGGTGAACGCGCCGGCGAACTTCTCCGCCGACAGGCGCGCTTCGGCACGTGCCTGCAGGATCTCGGTGATGTCGATGGCCATGCCGACGTAGCCGATGCGCTGGCCGTCAGCCCCGTCCATGCGGCTGATCGACAGCCGCACCTGGCGCGACTGGCCATCCTTGCGCAGCAGGGTCCATTGTCGTGAATACGTCTGGCCGTCGGCGCGCGCGCTGAGCGCCTCGAACACGCCCGGAAGCGTGCCATCGGCCGCGGCCTGCGGTTGCAGCCAGGCCCTGAGCTCCTGCGGGTCGTGGAAGGCATCGAGCCTGCGCTGGCCGACCACCTCAGCGGCGCTGTAGCCCAGCAACCGCTCTGCGCCGGTATTGAACAGGGTGATGGTGCCATCGGTATCGGTGGCGATCACCGCCACCTCGTCGGAGGCATCGACCACGGCCTGCAGGCGCTGGCGGGTCTCGGCCGCGTCATGCCGGGCCTGCTGCAGTTCGGTCACATCGGCATGCGCGCCGGCCATCCACAGCGGCCGCCCCTGCCCATCCCATTCGAACACCCTGCCCCGGTCCTGGATCCAGATCCATTGGCCATTGCGGTGGCGCATGCGCAGCAGGCAGGCATAGTTGTCGCTGCGCCCTTCGAAGTGGTCTTCCAGCGCCGCATCGGACAACGCGATGTCATCGGGATGGACCAGCTTCAGGAAGGTCTTCTGGCAGACCGGCTCCAGCTCGTCCAGCCGATAACCGACGATTTCGGCCCAGCGCGCGTTGACCCGCATCTGCCCGGTCTGCACGTTCCATTCCCAGGTGCCGGCCGCGGTACCGTCGATGATCATCGCCAGCCGGCGGCGCTCCTCGGCCAGCTCGTGCAGGCGTCGCTCCAGCATCCCGTTGCCGTTGTTGCCCTGGCCCGCCATCAACGGGGCGCCTCGCAGGCGCAGGCAGGCGCGGGCCGCAGCGAAAGGCTGCAGCCGCCAATGAAGACGACGGGTCGTGCTGGCGTCATGGCCCTCCCCAGCGACAGCGGGGTGGCCAAACGCCGCCCCTGTTGCGCAAGTGTGCGCAATCACGGGGAAAACCGACAAGTCCCCCGCCACACATCAAGCGTGACGGGGGCCAGGAACCTCAGCTGCGCTTGGCGCGTGCGAACGCCTCGGCCAGGGCGTTGTTGGCCGGCGGCGCCGCCTGCCCGCCCCGGTTGCCGGTGCCCTGGCCGCGGCCGGGCCCACGGCCCTGTCCCGCCGCATCACGGCGTGCCGGCTGGCCCGGACCGCGTTCCTCGCGGCTGCCGGGACGGCTGGTGGCCTGGCCGGGGGTGTCGTCCAGGCGCCGGGTCAGGGCGATGCGCTTGCGCGCCACGTCCACCTCCAGCACCTTCACCTTGACGATATCGCCGGCCTTGACCACCTCGCGCGGGTCCTTCACGTAGGTGTCGGACAGGGCAGAAATGTGGATCAGGCCGTCCTGGTGCACGCCGATGTCGACGAAGGCACCGAACGCGGCCACGTTGCTGACCACCCCTTCCAGCACCATGCCCTCACGCAGGTCCTTGATGTCCTCCACGCCCTCGGCGAAACGTGCGGCCTTGAATTCCGGACGCGGGTCGCGGCCGGGCTTCTCCAGCTCCTTCAGGATGTCGCGCACGGTCGGCACGCCAAAGGATTCATCGGTGAACTGCTCGGCCTTCAGCCCGCGCAGGAAGCTGCCGTCGCCGATCAGCGCCTTGATCGGGCGTGCGGTGCTGGCCACGATTCGCTCGACCACCGGGTAGGCTTCGGGATGCACCGCCGAGGCATCCAGCGGCTGTTCACCGTCGGCGATGCGCAGGAAGCCGGCGCACTGCTCGAAGGTCTTTTCGCCCAGGCGCGCGACCTTGAGCAGGTCCTTGCGGCGCTTGAACGGGCCATTGTCATCGCGGTGGCGCACGATGTTCTCAGCCACCGTGGCCGACAGGCCGGACACGCGCGACAGCAGTGCGGCCGAGGCCGTGTTCACGTACACGCCCACCGCGTTCACGCAATCCTCCACGCGGGCGTCCAGCGCCCGCGCCAGGCGGTACTGGTCCACATCGTGCTGGTACTGGCCGACGCCAATCGCCTTGGGCTCGATCTTGACCAGCTCGGCCAGGGGATCCTGCAACCGGCGTGCGATCGACACTGCGCCGCGCAGCGACACGTCCAGGCCCGGAAATTCCTTGGCCGCGAACTCGGAGGCCGAGTACACCGAGGCACCGGCCTCGCTGACCACCACCTTCTGCAGCTTCGGGTTGGCCGCGGCCTTGATCGCTTCACCGGCCAGCTTGTCGGTCTCACGGCTGGCGGTGCCGTTGCCGATCGCGATCAGCTCGACGTTGTATTTCGCGCACAACTGCTTGAGGGTCTGCAGCGACTGGTCCCACTGGCGCCGCGGCTCGTGTGGGTAGATGGTATCGGTAGCCACCAGCTTGCCGGTGGCATCGACCACCGCGATCTTGCAGCCGGTGCGGATGCCTGGGTCCAACCCCAGCACGGTCTTCGGGCCCGCCGGCGCGGCCAGCAGCAGGTCCTTCAGGTTGTCGCCGAACACCGCGATGGCCTCGGCTTCGGCCTTTTCGCGGGCCTGGTTGAACAGGTCCAGCAGCAGGTGCGTGTGCAGCTTGGCGCGCCAGGTCAGGCGGCACGCGTCCAGCAGCCAACGGTCGCCCGCGCGGCCCTGGTCGGCGATGCCGGCCCGGCGCGCCACGCGCCCTTCGGCGTACTGGTGGCCGGCCTCGGCATCGCTGCCCGGGTCCAGCTCCAGGAACAGGATCTCCTCGCGGCGCGCGCGGAACAGCGCCAGCAAGCGGTGCGAGGGAATCTTCGCCAGCGATTCGGCATGTTCGAAATAGTCGCGGTACTTGGCGCCTTCGGTTTCCTTGCCCTCGGCCACGCGCGCACGGATCAGGCCGGTCTCGCCCAGCCAGGTGCGCAGTTCACCGACCAGCGCGGCATCTTCGCCCCAGCGCTCCATCAGGATCGCGCGCGCGCCTTCCAGCGCCGCCTTGGTATCGGCCACGCCCTTGTCGCTGTCGATGAAGGTGGCGCCGAAAACCTGCGGGTCCTGCGTCGGGTCGGCCAGCAGGCCATCGGCCAGCGGCTCCAGTCCGGCCTCGCGGGCAATCTGCGCGCGGGTGCGACGCTTGGGCTTGTACGGCAGGTACAGGTCTTCCAGCCGGCTCTTGGTATCGGCGGCCAGGATGTCGGTGCGCAGTTCGTCGCTCAGCTTGCCCTGCTCGCCGATGCTGGCCAGCACCGCCGCACGGCGGTCCTCCAGCTCGCGCAGGTAGGTCAGGCGCACTTCCAGGTTGCGCAGCTGGGTGTCATCCAGGCCACCGGTCACTTCCTTGCGGTAGCGCGCGATGAACGGAACGCTGGCGCCCTCGTCGAGCAGGCCGACGGCGGCACGTACCTGGGCGGACTGGGCACCGATCTCCTCGGCGATGGTCTGGGCGATCTGCTGGGCGAGCGCGCTCTGGGCGTTCTTGGCGTCGTGCATTGCTTCAGGTCTGTGCCGCGTTACGGGAAGGCCCCATTCTGGCAACCCGCGGCGCAGCCGAACAAGGCATTGACAGAGGGCGAGGTTCAGCGGCGCAACCGGTGGGGACGCCGGCATCCTGGCGGAGAGAGGGCTCGGACGGGCCCGGGGCTGGGATGCCGGCGCGGGCGCGCGATGGTGGGCGAGCCCTGCCGCGTGTTGCGAAGGTCAGCGGTAGTGGCGGGCGGCGCGCTGCATGACGATCTCGTCACGCATGCCTTCCAGGGCCATCAGGCGGACCTTGCCGACACCCTGCAGTTCCATGAACCGCTCGGTGTAGAACTCCGGCCCCAGCGCGGTGTCGGCGCGGGATTTGCTGAAGCCGTAGGGCACCACGCCCTTCTCGCCATCCTTGCTACCACCGACATAGAGAACAATTGCCATGTGATGTATTCCTCCAAAATGCTACTGCGTACTGCACTCGATGAGCGATGCTGCGAGCTCATCGAGGGAGAGCTTACCGCGTCGAACCTGACTGGAACGTCACGCAGCCTAATGACGATCGGTTGCATGCAGATGACTGCGAATTCGCAGCAGAATGCTTACGAATCCTTAACTTCCGACTAACGAATCCGCAGGGGATTCCCGCCAACGGCGCAGCCCCGCGTGGGTGGATGGGTTGGTCGCGGAAAGCCGGTTTCCTGTGGACTGGCAGGGAGGGTGGGCAGGCCGGGGACGCCGTGAACCCATCCATGGGGGCTTGGCCGCGGCCTCCATGCCGCGGACACCCCGCCCTACCCACCCTCCCGGCCGCTGACAGATTCCTGATGCCTGCCTCCACCCACGGAGAAGAAAAAAGAAAATCAAAAGCAAAAACTGCCGGACTGGCCGCTTTTTGTAGAGCCGAAGGCAGCAGGAGGAGCCGCTGCCAACGTCGCGCATGGCGACGGCCCGAAGGGTGCCGGTCAGGACGACCGGCATAGCCCACGCTCGGCCGCTTTCAGGCCAGTCCACGAAGCCGAGCGCAGGCTCGGCTCTACACGGGCAAGCGCAGCGCGCGACCCGCTTCTGCTGTTCTTTTTCTTTTCCGTGGCTGGACGCGACCGGAAACTGTCAGCGATCGGGCGGGATGGGTTCGCGGGACCGTTGGCGCCATGGATGGCGCCATCGAGCCCCCATGGACGGGTTTACGGCGTGTCCCGCGAACCCATCCCGCCCGGCCCGATCACATGAAACGCATTCCGAGACCCATCCACGAGGGGCTGCGCCGTTGGCTGGAAACTACGGCCACCAGCCGTGTCCGTACCGGGCGTAATGATCGGCCGCACGCTCGAACGGGTTGCGCGCGCTCACCCCGCCACACAGCAGATACACCGGCAGGTACAACGGCCCCAGCACCAGATACTGGTAGACGTGCGCCCGCTCATGGTCATCCAGGCGGATCAGCGGCTCCACCCCCCACCCTGCCTGGTGGGCGTAAGTCCGGCACGACATGCCGAGGTCGTGCCCGGTGTGCAGGATCACGTTGCCCAGGGTGATCGCACCGCCAGGACCCCATGGCCACCGGTCAAAAACGACGGCACAGTCGGCACCGCTCCAGCGCGGTCTCGCCCCGCCGAGCATGCCCACCAGCCCACCCAGCAGCCCGGCCAGCGTGTTGGGCAGGGTCCAGGCCGCGCCCAGCACCTGCAGCGCGCGCAGCCAGACCGGCCACGGTCGTTGGGAGGCGTTCAATCGGCCTCGTTGGGAATCAACAGCCACAGGATCAGATAGACCAGAATGCCCGGGAACGCGGCCGAGGCCACCGATACCAGCACGTAGATCACCCGCAGCAGCGTGGGGCTCCAGCCGAAGCGGTGCGCGATGCCGCCGATCACGCCGGCAATCATGCGGTCGTTGAGCGATCGCGACAGCGTCCTGGGCGTGGTGTTCATGGCGGCGTCTCCTGGATATCGGAAAGAGCATCGAGCAAGCTCGACTCTACATCGCCCCGATGTCTACGGCGTGCGTTGGCGCAGTGCCTGCAGACGTGCGCCAAACCAGGCCGCTGCCGTCTGTTCAGGCTGCCCGGGGCACTGGATGCGGTAGGGCTTGCCACTCATGCTGCTCTGGCTGGCGGCACGCTCGATGAACTGCTCGGCGCTGTCCACCTGGTTCTTCTTCAGCAGGTAGTCGTACTTTCGCTGCAGGTGCGCGCGCGCATCGCTGCCGTCGTACCAGCTGCCATTGCGCTGGAACCGGCATTGCGAGCCGTCCAGGCTGCCGATCAGCTGGGCGATCTCGCGCTGCGCCTGTGGTCCGGGGGCGGCTTGGGCGAGTGGCGCGGCGAGCAGGATGGCCAGCATCAGGAGAGGGTTTCGGGACATTCTGGGTTCCATGAAGTCGAGCAAGCATGAAGTCGAGCAAGCTCGACTCTACCGGTCCCGGGCCTTCAGCCAGCCATCGATGGTGGCAGGGACTTCGCGCTGCGCGCGGCCTGACACGTAGATGCCGATGTGGCCGCCGCGGAAACTGGACTCGGTGTAGTCCTGCGTGCCCAGTCGACCGCGCATCGCGCGCGAGGCATCGGGCGGCACCAGGTGATCCTGCTCGGCGTAGATGTTCAGTACCGGCAGGGTCACCTGCAACAGATCCACCGTCTCCTCACCGATCCGCACCGTACCCTTCATCAAGCCGTTGCCCTGATAGAACTGCTTGATGAAGTCACGGAACGCCTCGCCTGCCAGGTCCGGTGAATCGAAGATCCACTTTTCCATGCGCAGAAAGTCCTCCAGCGCCGCCTTGTCATCGAGGATGTCGAGCAGGCCGACGTACTTCTGCACGTTCAAACGGAACGGCTTGAGCATCAGGTAGCTGGCGTTCATCAGGTCGGCCGGGATGTTGCCCAGCGTATCCACCAGCAGGTCCACATCCACCTGCTGTGCCCAGTGCGAGAGCATGTTGTCGGCGGTCTGGAAATCGACCGGGGTGACCATGGTGATCAGGTTGCCCAGCTTGTGCCGGCGCAGCGCGGCATAGCACAGCGCGAACACACCGCCCTGGCAGATGCCGAGCAGGTCCGCCGGCCCGCCACTGCGTGCGCACAAGGCGTCCACCGCGCCATCGATGTAGCGCAGCAGGTAGTCCTCCAGGGTCTGGAAACGCTCGGAGCGGTCCGGGTAGCCCCAGTCCAGCACGTAGACATCCTGGCCCAGCACCAGCAGCTTCTGCACCAGCGAACGATCGGCCTGCAGGTCCACCATGTACGGCCGGTTGACCAGCGCGTAGACGATCAGCAGCGGCGTGCGCCGGGTCGGCGCCTGCTCACCGACAAAGCGGTACAGCACCACCTTGCCATCGCGCCAGACTTCCTCGCGGGCGGTCACGCCATAGTCGACGTCCTCCACCTGCGGCAGCAGCTTCAGCCCTTCCATCAGCTTGCGCTGCATGGCCAGGGTTTCCTGCATCAGATCATCGGCGTTGAAGCCCAACGGTCCTTTCATCAATTGCGCGCCCGAGCGGAAGCGCGAGGAGCGGCCGTCTTCGCAGATGTCTTCTTCGCAGGCGGCTTCTTTGCCGGCGCAGCCTTCTTCGCGGCCGTGCGCGCGGCTGGCTTCACCTTCGCCGGCGCCGGCTGCGCGACCGGATCGACCGCAGCGGTTCCGGCCAGCACCGCCACCTGCGCCTGCAGCCGGCGCAGGCTGCGCTCCAGCTCGGCGATGCGGCGATGGGCCGTGTCCATCTCGCTGCGGGTCGGCAGGCCGATGCGTTCACTCATCTGTTCAATCTCGCGCTGCAGGCCGGCGCGCAGGCGCATCTGGGCGTTGCCCAATGCGGCGTAGACCTGCTGGAACGGTTCGGAAAGGGCAACCTTGGCGTAGGCCTCTTCGGCCACCTCGATCCACAGATCGAACATCGCACGGGCGCTGGTCAGTTGGCTGCCGGGCTGCTCGTGCTGGGCCAGGCGCTGTTCGAACAGGGCAAAGGCCTGCTCCAGTACCTGCTTGATCTGTTCGACGTAGGCGCGCGAGTGCTGCTGGTAGTCCTCCTGCGCACGCAGCAGCGCCTGCCAGCGTGCCTGATGCTCGCGGCCGGGGCCGAATGCGGGGCTCTGCAGCCACGGGCCGGCCTGCAGCTGGAACTGCTGCAGCCACGCGGCGAATTCGGGCACGGCGGCAGCGGCCTGGGTACTGCCCCGGGCGCCCTGCAGCATCCACTGCAGCATGCCCTCGCCCTGCCCCTGCACCGCCTCACGCCAGGCCTGCGCCACCTCGGCACTGCTGGCATCGCGGCCGGCGAAGCGCGCGGCCACCTCCTGCATCGTGCCGTACCAGCTGCCGGCCTGCTCACGGAAGCGGCGCACCGCATCTTCCGGTGCGCCCTGCCCCTGTTCCGGCAACAACTGGGCCCAGCCGTCAAACAGCCGCTGCCAGCTGCCGGGGTCGCCGCCGCCCGGCGCGCCGGGGGTGGTCGCATGCCGCAGCGCATCGCCCCAGGCACCGAAATACTGCCGGGCCAGGGTCTCGAAATCGCTGCTGCCGGCGTCGTGGGCCGAGCTGGTCATCGCAGGCCTCCGCAGAGCAGGTTCATGGCTTGGGAATACGCAGGGTCTTGCTGATCATCAGCGACCCGGACAGCGCGAACAGCAGCACCATCGGATGCAGCTGCCACGGCCCGATCTGCCACTGGCCGAACCAGATGTCCTGGCCGATGGCATCGGTACCGGCGGCGATGGCCAGCATGATCACCAGCACCAGGCTGGTCGGAATCGGCGTGCCCTCGAAGTACTTGACCTTGCCCTCCTCGCCGGCCAGTGCCTCGGCCGTGACGTTGTAGCGCGCCAGGCGGCTGACACCGCAGCAGACGAAGTAGCTCAGCACCAGCCAGTCCCAGCCGCCCTGCATACCGCAGGCATAGGCCAGCGCTGCCGGAGCCACACCGAAGGAGATGACATCGGACAGCGAATCCAGCTCCCGCCCGAGGGTGGAACTGGACTTGCGCCAGCGTGCGATGCGCCCGTCCAGTGCATCGAAGATGAAGGCCAGCGGGATCAACGCCATGCCGAACAGCAGGTAGCCGCGCTCCCCGTCCTGCAGGAAGCGCATCGCGGCAAACACCGCACCGGTGCCGCAGAAGGCATTGGCCAGGGTGAACCAGTCCGCCAGCTGGAATTCGCGCAGCATCGAGAAGTGACGTTTCATGGGGTCTCACGGAGCATCAAGGCCCACAGGTTACCGCGAGCGCCGCCGCTGGCGACAGCACCGGCAAGGCGCCGCCTTCACCGCGCCCTCACTCCTCATCACCAGCGGTGAATTTTTCGCCACCCATCTTGACAGCCTAGGGGGGTGGCGCCTGTCGCGGCTTATCCACAAAGTTGCCCACGCGTAATCCACACCCCCTGTGGACAACCAGATCTCACCGACTGCGACTCTGGACATTTCCTGATCACCCGGCAGCGGGGTTTACCTACTTCCCAAGCCGCCGGGACGGCGCTATGGTCGTCGGCGGACCCGCCGCCGCCACGTCCGATTCTTTGTGACGGACGATGATGATGCTGGATGCTTCCACCCTGGCCGCGCAGCTGCGACGGCCCCATGGCGACGCTGCACTGGCAGTGGCCGACTCGATGAACCGCAGCAACGGCGCGCTGAACCAGGCCGCGATCGGGCTGCTGGCGGTGGCGGCCGGCGAACGCATTCTGGAGATCGGCCCCGGCAATGCGGCCTTCGCGCCGCAACTGCTGCAGGCGCCAGCAAGCCAGTACCTGGGCATTGAACTGTCCGCCGCCATGGTCGAGGCCGGCAACCAGCGTCTGGCCAGTGCCGGCCTGGGCGGCCGGGCGGCGATGCGGCTTGGCGACGCCCATGCGCTGCCGGTGGACGAGGCATCCATGGATGCCGCACTGGCGGTCAACACCCTGTACTTCTGGCCCCACCTGGCCCCGGTGCTGGACGAGCTGGCGCGCGTACTTCGCCGGGGAGGCCGGCTGTGCCTGGCGTTCGGCGATGCGGCCTTCATGCGCAGCCTGTCATTTTCCGCCGATTTCCAGTTGCATGAGCTGGATGCGGTGGAGCTGGCACTGCGCGTGTCGGGATTCAACGTCTCGGCCTGGCGCAGCCACCGGGAAACCGCGTCGAGCAATGACGGACAGATGCGCGAGAAGCATTTCCACCTGCTGCTGGCACATCGGCGCTGAACCTGGCGGTGGTAGTGCCGGCCGCTGGCCGGCTGCCCCGGCAAGGCGGCTTTGCCGGCCAGCGGCCGGCACTACCGGTCATACCCTCGCCAGGGATCGTCGCCGCCACCGGGCGAAACAGATCACCTGCATCACCAGCATTGCCATCAGCCCCAGCGGCCACGCCCACCACAGGCCGGTCAGCCCGTACCGCGCCTGCAGCCACATCGCCAGCGGCAGCTCCAGAAGCAACACGGCAACCAAGCCCAGCAATGCCGGCAACAGCACCGTGCCACTGCCCCGCATCACGCCGACCAGCACCGCACTGCCTCCCATCGCCAACACCCCCCACACCACCGTGCGCAACTGCTGCGTGGCCAGTTCGCGCACGTCCGTGGCCGCCAGGATCAGGCCGCTCAGCCAGGGCGCCAGCGCCATAACCAGCAGCAGCACCACCGCCAGCATCGCGCTGCCGAGCAGCACGCCGGTGCGGGCGATGGCCGGCAGCCGTGCCGTACCCCCCGCCCCCATCGCATGCGCAGCGAGGATGGTGGCGGTGATGCCCAGCGACATCGCCGGCAGCTGCACCCAGCTCATCAACTGGTTGACCGCACCGTAGGCCGCCGTGGCGGTATATCCGTAGCGATTGATCCAGCCCAGCAGCACGATCTCGGCCACGGCCAGACTGAGCATCTGCAGCGAAGACGGCACGCCGATACGCAGCATCGAACGGATCAGTACTCCATCGAAGCGGATCGCACGCAGCAGTTCGCGCCCCGGTGCCAACGGGTGCCCCGTCCGCTGCCAGCGCCACATCAGCCAGACCAGGGCCAGCAGGGAGGCCAGCGCCGCCGAGACGGCCGCACTGGCCGGGCCCAGCCGCGGCAGACCGGCCTCGCCCAGGATCAGCAGCGGCGTGCACAGCAGGCCGACCAGCGTCGCCAGCAGCAGCGCATGCAGCGGCGTTTTCGCATCGCCCACCGCACGGCTGACCGCCGTGGCCAACCACAGCAGGAAGAACACCGGTGCCGCCAACAGCAGGACGCGCGCATAGACGACCGATTCGCCAAGGATCGGCGCTGGCGTGCCGAGGGCCGCCAGCAGCTGAGGCGCGAAGCCGCCACCCACGGCCATCACCAGCACCGACAGCGCCAGCACCAGAGCCACCGCACTACCGGCAATGGCGCGCGCCTGGTGCGGGCGGCCCGCACCCCAGGCTTGGCCGATCATCACCATCGCACCGGTCGCCAGCCCCATGACCAGGGCCAGCAGCAGGAAGAAGACCGGGAAGAACGCAGCGGCCGCCGCCACTGCCTGGGTACCCAGCAGATGGCCCAGGTAGATGTTGTCCAGCGTGCCGGCGGCCAGCTGCAATGCATTGGTCAGCAGCATCGGCAGCAGCAGGGTCAGATAGGTGCGCCACAGCGGTGGCGCGGCCGAGGCGGTGGCAGGTGCAGGCGTGTTCATGGGTTTTCTCGGGGCAAGGCGCTGCCCTGCCAGGCGTTTACGCCAGCAAAGCAAGCACAAGGGAAGCGGGCCTTGGCCCGCGATCAGAGCGCGCGGTCGCTCAACGACAGCGTGTTGGCTCAGTCGTCGGCGCTGTCTACAGGTTCGTCGAAGGCCAGACGCAGCGCGTGGCGGCGCACGTCCTCGGGCCAGCGGCGCAACGCCGCTTCCAGGCCTGCGCGGTCATGCGCGAACAGCAGGCGGATGGCCTCCTCGAAGCCCGGCAGGTCACCGGCGATGGTCTGCAGGAAGTGATAGGCACGCTCGGCATCGCGGCGCCGGCGGTCCTTGTCGGCACCGGCCCGGCTGGCCGCCTCGACCAGTTTTCGCAATGCCACCGAAGCCCCGCCGGGCTGCTCGGCCAGCCACGCCCAATGGCGCGGCAGCAAGGTCACTTCACGGGCCACCACGCCCAGCTTCGGGCGGCCACGGCCACGCGGGGCAACAGGCGCGTCTTCCGGAGCGATTCCGGCATCGGCCTCCGCGGCCGTTGCAAAGGTATCGGCCAGCCGCGCCAACAGTTCGGCATCGCTGCCGCGCGTGTCGAAATCACGGGTGCGGCCGGTGGCGTTGTCGAACACCAGCAGCGGACCGGCGGCGTGGTCGGCGCGCAGCTGCTTCAGTGCCAGCGCGGCCACTGCCGGGGTACCGGAGGCGACCAGGCGATGGCCGTCGAAACAGCTGAAGGGGGGAAGTGCGGACGCGGGCATGGCGATGGCATCGGGGGCGATGCGCAAATATTGCCCGGGTAATTTGTTCGCGTCAATATTGTCCGGGTATTAATCTGCCGGAAGAGCGCGCCAACCAAGGTTGGCACCCACCCGTTTCGTCGTTGGCACCCAACCGATTCGTCGGGTCACAGCCGGCTGTAGGACCAGCTGACCATGCGGCCGTCCTTGTACGGCATCACCCCATGGAACGGGCGCGGGTCGGCGTCGAACACCAGCGGCAGGAAGTTGCGATCCCCCTCCCACATCGGCAGCGTGTCCAGCTTGTCCAGGTCCACCCACTCCAGCGTGCCTTCGTGGTTGCCACCGTGCGGGCTGCCCTCGAAGGTGTCGATGACGAACACGAAGCCCAGCCAGTCCTCGCCGTGCTTGCCGAAGCCCGGCCAGCTGAGGGTGCCGCGCAGGCGCATGCCGGTGCAGTCGATCCCGGCTTCTTCCTGGATCTCGCGGCGCATGCTGGCGGCCACGTCCTCGTCCGCTTCGATCTTGCCGCCCAGACCGTTGTACTTGCCCAGGTGATGGTCACCGGGGCGGGTGTTGCGGTGGATCATCAGCACCTGGCGACGATCGGGCGAGAGCACATAGCCCAGGGTGGCGACGATCGGGGTATACGGCATGGGGCAGCATCCAGCAGCAGGTCAGCCGTCGATTATGGCCGATCAGCGCACCAGCGACAGGCGGCGTTCGGCAGGTGTGCCGGCGCCATCAGGGTCACGGCGCAGGGTGGCCACGCCGTGGCCGCGCTCGGCCAGGTATTCCAGCCACTTGCCGAGGAAGGTGTTCATCCGCATGCGGTGGCTGATCAGCTCGGCCGGCGGCGGGTACAGGCCCATGGTGTCCTGCCAGCGGCGGCCCACATAGCAATGGGTGGTCTCGACCTGGCGCGCGTCACGGTACAGCCGCACATAGGCCGAAGGATCCGGCTCGCCGGTGACCGGGTCGGCCAGGTCGTAGGTCAGGCGCAGTTCCACCGTGTAGCGATGGCATTCGATGACGTCCAGGCGCACGTCCAGACCGTCACCGATCGAGGAAATGTAGCTGCCCGCCACCAGTCCGGCCGGTTCGAACAGGCGCACCAGGTGCCGGTAGTTTTCCGCATACAGCCCCATGAGCCAGCTCAACCGGCTCAGGCGGGGAATGCGATTGGTACGGGGCAAGGCTCGGGCCATGGGTCGATCCTACACGTTGGTGCTTCAACGTGGGGGCGCGCATGCGCAAGCCAACCCCGGGGGTAGAGCCGGGCCATGCCCGGCGATCGTGGCGCGCGCCTCAATACAGCTCGCGCTGCAGCCCCAGCGTGGCCAGCACCTTGCTGGAGATCTCCTCGATCGAGGTGTGGGTGGTGCTCAGGGTCGGGATCCGCTCCATCTGGAACATCACCTCGGCCGCGGCCACCTCGCGCTTGCAGGTGTCCAGGTTGGCGTAGCGGGAGTTCGGGCGGCGCTCCTGGCGGATCTGCTGCAGGCGGTCCGGGTCGATGGTCAGGCCGAACAGCTTGCGCCGGTAGTTGCGCAGGCGCGGCGGCAGGCGGTCGCTTTCCAGGTCCTCGTCGGTCAGCGGGTAGTTGGCCGCACGCACCCCGTAATGCAGGGCCAGGTAGATGCAGGTCGGCGTCTTGCCGGCGCGCGACACCGCCACCAGGATCACGTCGGCGTCGTCGTAGTTCACCGCGATGCCGTCATCGTGGGTCAGAGCGAAGTTCATCGCATTGATGCGGCGGTGGTAGGTGTCGAAATCGACCATGCCGTGAGCCTGGCCGACCCGGGCCAGGCGCGGGCTGGCCAGTTCACGCTCCAGCGGCTCGATGAACGGCGCGAACACATCCAGCATCAGCGCCCCGCTGTCGGCCAGGATCAGGCTCAGGCTCTGGTCCACGCAGGAGTTCACCACGATCGGCCGGACCTGGTAGCGCTCCCCCGCCGCCTGGATCCGGGCGCAGGCTTCACGCGCCTTTTCAGGGTCATCGACAAACGACATCCGGTCGGTAATGAAGCTGAACCCGGAGAACTGGGTCAGCAGGCTATGCCCAATGGTTTCAGCGGTGATACCGGTTCCATCGGAAACGTAGAACACCGGACGGATGGTCGACATGCGCGCTTTTACCCCCTACGAAGCTTAAAAAGGCCGCCAGCACAAGCTTGTGCCGACGGTGCTCTGCCCGGCATCATATCGGCTTCTTCCTACGGACGCGGCCACTCAGCCCGCCTCGGGCGATGGCCAAACGGAGCATCGCGCTTGAACGAGAACATCCTGTGGTTGCACGAACTGCGTCTGGCCGATCTGGCCCGCGTAGGCGGCAAGAATTCGTCGCTGGGCGAGATGATCGGCAACCTGGCCGGTCTGGGCGTTTCGGTGCCGGGCGGTTATGCCACCACCGCTGAAGCCTTCAAGGACTTCATCGCGCACAACGACCTGTCCAAGCGCATCTTCGACAAGCTGGCCACGCTGGACGTCGAGGACGTCACCGCGCTGACCGCCGCCGGCAAGGAAATCCGCACCTGGGTGATCGATGCGCCGCTGCAGCCGCAGCTGGACCAGGACATCCGCACCGCCTACGCCAAGCTGAGCGCCGACAACGGCGGCGGCGACGTGGCCGTGGCCGTGCGCTCGTCGGCCACCGCCGAGGATCTGCCGGACGCTTCCTTCGCCGGCCAGCAGGAAACCTTCCTCAATGTCACCGGTGCCGACGACGTCGTGCACAAGGTCAAGGAAGTGTTCGCCTCGCTGTACAACGACCGCGCCATCGCCTACCGCGTGCACCACGGCTTCAAGCATGAAGACGTGTTCCTGTCCGCCGGCGTGCAGCTGATGGTGCGTTCGGGCGTCGGCTCCTCCGGCGTGCTGTTCACCCTGGACACCGAATCCGGCTTCCGCGACGTGGTGTTCGTCACCTCCTCGTTCGGCCTGGGCGAAATGGTCGTGCAGGGTGCGGTGAACCCCGACGAGTACTACGTCTACAAGCCCACCCTGCAGGCCGGCAAGCCGGCGATCCTGCGCCGCTCGCTCGGCAGCAAGGCAATCCGCATGGTGTACTCGGATGTCCCCGGTGAGCGCGTAAAGATCGAGGACACCCCGGCCGAACTGCGCAGCACCTTCTCCATCAGCGACGAGGACGTGCAGGAACTGTCCAAGCAGGCGCTGGTCATCGAAAAGCACTACGGCCGCCCGATGGACATCGAGTGGGCCAAGGACGGTGTCAGCGGCAAGCTGTTCATCGTGCAGGCGCGCCCGGAAACGGTGAAGTCGCGCAGCCACGCCACCCAGATCGAGCGCTTCGCGCTGACCGAAAAGGGCGGCAAGGTGCTGGCCGAAGGCCGCGCCGTCGGCGCCAAGATCGGCTCGGGCGTGGCCCGCGTGGTCAAGACCCTGGACGACATGAACCGCGTGCAGCCGGGCGACGTGCTGATCGCCGACATGACCGACCCGGACTGGGAACCGGTGATGAAGCGCGCCTCGGCCATCGTCACCAACCGTGGTGGCCGCACCTGCCACGCCGCGATCATCGCGCGCGAGCTGGGCGTGCCGGCCGTGGTCGGTTCGGGCAACGCCACCAAGGTCATCGAAGATGGCCAGCTGGTCACCGTCAGCTGCGCTGAAGGCGATACCGGCTTCATCTACGAAGGCAAGCTCGGCTTCGAGCGCACCACCACCGATCTGGGCAACATGCCGCCGGCACCGCTGAAGATCATGATGAACGTGGCCAACCCGGAACGTGCCTTCGACTTCGGCCAGCTGCCCAACGCCGGCATCGGCCTGGCCCGCCTGGAAATGATCATCGCCAGCCACATCGGCATCCACCCGAACGCGCTGCTGGAATACGACCGCCAGGACGCGGCGACCAGGAAGAAGATCGACGAGAAGATCGCCGGCTACGGTGATCCGGTCAGCTTCTACGTGGACCGCCTGGCCGAAGGCATCGCCACCCTCACCGCCTCGGTCGCGCCGAATGCGGTGATCGTGCGCCTGTCGGACTTCAAGTCCAACGAGTACGCCAACCTGATCGGCGGCAGCAACTACGAGCCGCACGAAGAGAACCCGATGATCGGCTTCCGCGGCGCCAGCCGTTACGTCGACCCGAGCTTCTCGGCCGCCTTCGCGCTGGAGTGCAAGGCCGTGCTGCGCGTGCGCAACGAAATGGGCCTGGACAACCTATGGGTCATGATTCCGTTCGTGCGCACCCTGGAAGAAGGCCGCAAGGTCATCGAGGTGCTGGAACAGAACGGCCTGAAGCAGGGCGAGAACGGCCTGAAGATCATCATGATGTGCGAAGTGCCGTCCAACGCACTGCTCGCCGATGAGTTCCTGGAAATCTTCGACGGCTTCTCGATCGGCTCCAACGACCTGACCCAGCTCAGCCTGGGCCTGGATCGCGACTCGTCGATCGTTGCGCACCTGTTCGACGAACGGAACCCGGCAGTGAAGAAGCTGCTGTCGATGGCGATCAAGGCCGCGCGCGCCAAGGGCAAGTACGTTGGCATCTGCGGCCAGGGCCCGTCCGATCACCCGGATCTGGCCGAATGGCTGATGCAGGAAGGCATCGAGTCGGTGTCGCTGAACCCGGACACCGTAGTCGATACCTGGCTGCGCCTGGCCAAGCTGAAGGCCAACGGCTGATGCGCTGAAGGCCGCAGGCTGACGTCGTTTTCATCGGCGTCAGCCCATACTGCTGCTGCACGCAAGCCCCGCCTCTGCGGGGCTTCGTGTTTCTGGCGTCCATGGACGCCCTGCCCTTCGCAGCAAAGGACGTCCGCATGATCGCCGCCGCAGCACCCGCCGCCCCCGCCACAATGCCCTGGTTCCACTCGCTCGACTGGGAGCGCCTGCTGGAAACCTATGGCGTGCCGTTGCTGGCCGCGGTCGTCGTGCTGCTGATCGGCCTGTGGATCGCTCGCCGCATCTCCAATGCAATGCCGCGTGCCACCTCACGCATGGGCGTGGATCCGATGCTGGGCAGTTTCCTGCGCAACGTGGTCTACGCCGCGGCGCTGGTGATCGTGGTGGTGCTGGCGATCGCCACACTCGGCGTGCCGATCTCGCCGCTGCTGGCCGTACTCGGTACCGCCGGCCTCGCCGTTGGCCTGGCCCTGAAGGATTCGCTTTCCAACATCGCCTCGGGCGTGATGCTGGTGACGCTGCGTCCGTTCCGTGTCGGCGACGTGGTCACCATCGCCGGGCAGACCGGCACCGTGCGCGAAGTGCGCATCTTCCAGACGGTGCTTACCGGCGCCGACAACCAGCACACCACCCTTCCGAACACCCTGATCACGGCCGCGCCGATCATCAACCTGACCGCCGAGCCGACCCGCCGCGTCGAACTGGTGATCGGCATCGGCTACGAGGACAACATCCAGCTGGCACGCGATACCGCACTGGCGCTGATGAAGGCCGACCCGCGTGTGCTGCAGACGCCGGTGCCGGACGTGGTGGTGTACGAACTGGGTGCACACGCGATCAACCTCGGCATCCGCTGCTACGTGAAGTCGCCCGACTGGTTCGGCACCAAGGTCACGCTGCTGGAGCAGTTGAAGCTGGGCTTCGACAAGGCCGGCATCAACATTCCGTATCCGCAGCAGGACATGCACCTGTACCTGCACGGCAAGGATGGTGGCGTGGTCGAGGCTAACGCGCTGGTGCGCGACAAGCCCTGAGCCATCCCGGCAGTGCCGACCAACGGTCGGCACCCACCCAACCTGATCCATCCCCGGGATACCGGCCAGCGGCCGGCACTCCCCCTCCTCGTGGACCCTGGTAGTGCCGGCCGCTGGCCGGCATCGCCGTCAGGCCTCAGCAACTTCTTCCAGCACCGGGTAATCGGTGAAGCCCTCGGCGCCACCACCGAAGAACGTGGCACGATCCGGTGGATTCAGTTCTGCACCAGTACGCAGGCGCTCAGGCAGATCCGGGTTGGCGATGAACGGCCGGCCGAACCCGATCAGATCGGCCCAGCCCTCGGCCAATGCCTGCTCGGCGCGCTCGGCGGTGTACTTGCCGGCATAGATCAGCGTGCCCGGGTAGACCATGCGCAGCGCCTGCTTGAACGCCACCGGCATCAGCGGCGCATCCTCCCAGTCGGCTTCGGCAATATGCAGATAGCCCACACCCAGCCCGCCCAGTAGATGCGCAGCGGCCAGATAGGTCGCCTGCGGCGTGTCGTCCACCGCGCCCTGCAGCGTGGTCAGCGGCGCCAGCCGCACACCCACACGTTCCCCCCCCATCACCGCCACCACCGCCTGCACGACCTCACGCAGGAAACGCAGGCGATTCTGCAGCGAGCCGCCATAGCCATCGGTACGCTGGTTGGCCTGCGAGTCGATGAACTGGTTGATCAGGTAGCCATTGGCGCCGTGCAGCTCCACGCCATCGAAGCCCGCCTCCAGCGCGTTGCGCGCAGCCTGCGCGTAATCGGCGACGATGCCCGGAATCTCGTCCTCGCCCAGCGCGCGCGGCATCGAGTGCTGGATCATCTCGCCCACGCCGGCTTCCGGGCCGGCACCGGCCGGGTCGACGAACACCTTCACGCCTTCGGCCAGCAATGCCGAGGACGACACCGGCGCGGCACCACCCGGCTGCAGCGCCACATGCGAGACGCGGCCGACATGCCACAGCTGCGCGTAGATGCGGCCACCGGCGGCGTGCACCGCATCGGTCACCTGGCGCCAGCCCCGCACCTGTTCGGGGCTGTGGATGCCAGGCGTCCAGGCGTAGCCCTGGCCCTGCGCGCTGATCTGGGTACCTTCGCTGACGATCAGGCCGGCGCCGGCACGTTGCGCATAGTAGGTCGCCATTTCGGTCGTGGCGACGTTGCCGGCGGCCGCACGCGAGCGGGTCATCGGCGGCATCACGATGCGGTTGGGCAGGGTCAACCCGCCGAGGCGGTGAGGGGTGAACAGCATGGCGGCACTCTCTTGCGGGGGAAGTGCCGGCAAGAATGGGGATCGCCCAGGACACGCAACAGGCGTGCTGCGGCAAAACAGTTGTGCCCGGCAGGCAAGGATGGCTTGGCCGGGGGGCGGATCCCTTTGCAACGCAAAGGGCTCTGACCCCAAAGCGACCCCAACGCCGGTTACAGCGACGGCTCGATCAACACGCCACCATGTGCCACCCGGTCATAGCAGGTGCGCACCACGTCTTCGCCGTACTTCAGCTCCAGCCGGCGCACGATGAAGTGGCCACGCGCCATGTCCTGGTAGTAGTCGGTGAACATGGTATTGAGCGTTGCACCGGCGGCGGCACCGACGATCGGCACCGCCTGCGCGGCGAACTTCTCGGTGACCACCACGCCGAAGCGCGCCGCCACCTTCTCCACCAGCTTCGCCAGCAGCTTGCCGGCTTCCTTCGGTGCCACGCCCAGGGTCAGGTCGCGGCCGGTCACCACGCGCCCGGCCAGCTCGGCCGACAGATGCCGCATCACGTCGGTGGTGAAGCCACGGGCCAGGTAGTAGCCGGTCTCGCTGGCGTCATCGCGCGGCGAGTTGCCGCCCAGCGCGAACACCTCCAGGCAGGCCTGGCGGGTGCTGAACTCGGACAGATCGAAGCCTTCGCTGCGGGCCACGTCGGCCACCGCGCGCATCATGATGGTGGTCGACACCGGCAGTTCGATGAACAGCGCGGCGAAGCCGAACGCCCCACCCACCGCACCGGAGGTGGCGGCCGCCAGTTTGTGCCAGCGGGTGGAGGCGCCCTTGCCGGGCGTGTTGTCCATGCTCCACAACGCGGCCTGCGCCGATTTGGACAGCGCCGCCTGCACCGCGCCATGGATGCGGCCGGAGACTGCCTTGGGCAGCGCTTTCACCGCGAACTCCAGCGGCGTGCCGACCAGGTTGGCCATGCGCGCGGTCAGGGTCGGCGCTTCCAGCAGCGCCACCGCCCGTTGCAGGTCGGACCAGTCGCGGGCGTCATGGGCGATGTCGCGGGGAAGCAGGATGGGCTCGTTCATGGCGCCGATCTTAGCGCCGGGGAGTTGAACGGGAAGTAGTGCCGGCCGCTGGCCGGCAACCCGATACACCTCACGAAAGCGCCCGGATTGCCGGCCAGCGGCCAGCACTACCCGGTCGTGTGTCACCCGGCGGCGTCGTTCAGGCAGCCGGCAACCCCGACAGCGCCCCCATGAACTGGCGGTAGTGGCGCAGCTCGGCAATCGAGTCATGCACATCGCTCAGCGCGGTGTGGTTGCTGTTCTTGCCGACACCGGCAGCCACAGCCGGTGCCCAGCGCTTGGCCAGTTCCTTCACCGTGGACACGTCCAGGTTGCGGTAGTGGAAGTACTTCTCCAGCCGCGGCATCTGCCGGTGCAGGAAGCGGCGGTCCTGGCAGATCGAGTTGCCGCACATCGGCGACAGGCCTGAGGGAATCCATTGCGCCAGGAAGTTCACCGTCTGCGCCTCGGCCTGGCCCAGGGTGACGGTGCTGTCCACAACGCGCTGCCACAGGCCGGACCGGCGGTGCTGGTTGCGGTTCCACTCGTCCATCGCTTCCAGCGTTTCCAGCGGGTGGTGGATGGCGAACTCCGGCCCCTCGGCCAGCACGTTGAGCTGCGCGTCGGTGACCACCGTGGCGATCTCGATGATCGAATCGTTGTCGGTATCCAACCCGGTCATTTCCAGGTCGATCCAGATCAGTCGCTCGTTGGCCGCGCCGTTTTCCGCCATGGTGTCGCCTCGTTGCTGGGCAGGCGCGCGGCCCACCGGGAAAGGAAAGAGGCGCCCATCATACCCCTTCGCCGTTCAGCCCTCGTCGGCGTGGTCTTCCAGCAGCAACGGCGGCTTGCCACGCTTGGCGCGGAAATAGTTGGTCAGGCGCGTACTGGCGTCCTTGGCCAGCACACCGCCATGGATCTCCACCCGGTGGTTATGGCGCGCGTCACCGAGCAGGTCGAACACGCTGCCGCAGGCGCCGGTCTTGGGGTCGCTGGCGCCGTAGACCAGGCGCGAGACACGCGCATGCACGATGGCCATCGCACACATCGCGCACGGCTCCAGGGTGACGTACAAGGTGCTGCCGAGCAGCCGGTGATTGGCCAGTCGCACACCGCCGGCACGCATCGCCACGATCTCGGCGTGCGCGCTGGGATCGTGCGAAGCGATGTTGAGGTTCCAGCCTTCGCCCAGCAGCTGGCCGTCGGCACCGACCAGCACCGCACCGACCGGGATCTCGTCGAACTCGCGCTGCGCGCGCTCGGCCAGCGCCAGCGCGTGGCGCATCCAGTGTTCATCGGCGTCGTGCACCGGTACACCCAGGGCATCGGTCATGGCGGTTCTCCGGTATCAACAGGGCCAGGCTGGCCGCCGGGGCGGTAGTGTACGCCGGCGGCCGTTCATGCGCTGCTAACGTGCGTCGAAGCGCTCGCGTGCCGCGTCCAGCACCGGAAAGTTGATTTCCGCCCAGCGGTCGAGGCTGGCCAGCGTAGCCACCAAACCCCGCGCGACCTCGGTCAACCGGTACTCCACGTGCAGCGGCTTGCGCCCCGGCTCGCAGCGCTCGACCAGACCGTGACGCTCCAGCTGCCGCAGGGTCTGGGTCAGCACCTTCTGCGAGATGCCCTCGATCTTCCGCAGCAGTGCGCCATTGCGCTGCGGGCCGTCAGCCAGCGCAGGCAACACCAGCATCACCCACTTGCCGGAGATCAGCGCCAGCGCATCGCGCGCCGAGCAGTCCGCCGCATAGACATCGCCGGGATGAGCCATGGTTACCTCAAGGTGCGTAATTGCCGGGGCGATCCGGCGTCGCGAGGATGGTCGCACATCCCCCGCCGAGCCCACCCCATGCGCGCGCTGATCGTGCTTGCCCATCCCGAACCGCGGTCCTTCAACGCCCATCTGGCCACGCAGGCCGCCGAACAGCTGCGTCGCGCCGGCATCAGCGTGGAGGTGGTTGATCTGTACGCGGAGGGCTTCGACCCCTGCGAGGCCGCCCACCACCATCGG
This sequence comes from Stenotrophomonas maltophilia, assembly GCF_023518235.1. Taxonomy (NCBI): domain Bacteria; kingdom Pseudomonadati; phylum Pseudomonadota; class Gammaproteobacteria; order Lysobacterales; family Lysobacteraceae; genus Stenotrophomonas; species Stenotrophomonas maltophilia. The sequence goes on along the minus strand of NZ_CP090423.1, from coordinate 461,469 downwards.
CAGCGCCTGCAACCGGAGCGCTTCGATGCCCAGCGCGAGCAGCGGCACAGCGCCGAACTCGGCACCCTGCCTGCCGATATCCAGCGTCACCTGCAACAGCTGCACGCCGCCGATCTGCTGGTCCTGCAGTTTCCGCTGTGGTGGTTCGCCGCGCCCGCCATTCTCAAGGGCTGGCTGGATCGTGTGCTGGTCTATGGACCGATGTACAACAGTCGGCAGCGCCACGAACACGGGGTGATGCGGGGCAAACGTGCACTGCTCAGCGTCACCACCGGCTCGTCGGCTCGGGCCTGCGCGGTCGATGGGCGCGAAGGCGATACCGGGCTGCTGCTGTGGCCGTTGATGTACAGCCTGCGCTACATCGGCTTCGAGGTGATGCAGCCGCATCGGGTGCATGGCGTGCGCTCGGGGCTCGCGGCGCAACGCGTGCAGGCGCACGACGACGCACTCGTCGCCGCCGTCCAGGGTTACCGGGAACGGCTGGCGCACTGGCAGCACTGGCCGACCGTGCCCTTCAACGACAGCCAGGACTTTGAAGACGGCATCGTGCTGCGCGCGCAGGCGGCCGCGCACAGCCCGTTCATCCGCCACCGAAGCGGTGAGTGAAGCCCGGCCTGTACAGACGCGTGCAAGGCCTCATACTTCGCCTTACTCCAAAGCACCTTGGTGACCCCATGACCACCCTGCGCCCCTCGCGCGCCGACGACGGCGCGGCCCTCGTCGATCTCTGGCGCCGCGCTGTCGACGCCACCCACGACTTCCTCAGCGCCGACGACCGCCAGGCCATCGATGCCGAAGTGGCCGGCTTCCTGCCACAGGCTCCCTTGACCGTCGCCGTCGATGCCCAGGACCGTCCGTTGGGCTTCATGCTGATCGATGGCACGCACATGGAAGCGCTGTTCATCGACCCGGATGTGCGTGGCACCGGTATCGGCCGTCGGCTGCTGCAGCACGCACTGGCGCTGCATCCGCAGCTGAGCACCGACGTCAATGTGCAGAATGCGCAGGCAGTGGGGTTCTACCTGCGCATGGGCTTCGTCGAAACCGGCCGCTCAGCGCTGGATTCGCAGGGCCGTGCCTATCCGCTGATCCACCTTCGGCACGCGGGCTGAGCGCCTGCGGTCAGGCGGTCGCATCGAACGCCGGTGAGTAGCGCACCTCTCCCTGCGCCAGCGGCGGTTGCAGGCACAGCGCCTGGAAGTACCCGGCAGGCACGCCCGGCAGTACCAGCCCCGGTTCGGCGCGGAAGCCGAACCGGCCGTAGTACGCCGGCTCGCCCAGCAACACGCAGCCGCGCGCATGCTGCTGGCGAAGGGCGTCGATGGCGGCGCGCATCAACGCGGCCCCGATGCCCTGCCCCTGCCGCGCCGGCAGCACCGAGATCGGTCCCAGGCCATACCAGCCGGTGCTGCCATCGGAAACCGTCACCGGCGACACCGCCACATGACCGAGCAGCAGCCCGTTGTCCACGGCCAGCAGCGAAACCGACAGTTCACCGCGTGCGCGCAGTGCGTCGACGATGAACTGCTCGGTGTGGCTGCTGTGTTCGGCCGTGGCGAAGGCCGCAGCCGTCAGCGCGTGGATGCCGTCGATGTCGGCCGGAGTTTCAGCGCGGATGATGAAATTCAAAAGGCACCTCGTTCAGTGCGGCGGACCCGGCCAGGGGGCCTGCGGGAAGGGAAAAGAGTCGATACGACGTGCATCAGCGATTGTCCAGCTGCGGGCGCACCGCGACCAGCCCGGCGCGGTTGATCCGGTAGGGTCGACCGTCCTGCGAACTGATCAGGCGCTTGTTCTTCAGCTTCTTGAAGACGGCCAGCGTGCAATCGCTCAGCAACAGGCCTTCACGGTTGAAGCATTCAACACTGCGGACACGGCCTGAGCCGTCACAGCTGAACGCAATGCAGCCGCCCTGGGCGAGGACGTGCAGCGTCCTCTGCTCCGCTCGGGAGATATTCATGGAAAAAGAGATCCTGCGTAATCGGAAATGCGGACGACGCGGGCGGCCAGCGGCGCCCGGTCACGGAACCACGCATTTGATAACCGCTCCCGGCAGACACACGGGAAGGGTTATCCGATGACGACAATCTCCAACATGAAAAACCACACTCGGCAGGCGCCTGCGTGCTGCAGGCACGCGCACGTTACCCAGCCCCCTGCGGCGGGTCAACCTCGGCAGCGCTGTGATTGGGCGATAATTTATCTTCCAGCAGCAGGAGGCAACGATGGACTGGGTCGTACAGGCACGCACATTGGCAAACCAGGCCCATGCCGGACAACAGGACAAGGCCGGACAGCCCTACATCGAACATGTCGCGCGCGTGGCGGCCGCGATCGATGACGATGACACCGCCAAAGCGGCGGCGTGGCTGCATGATGTCGTGGAGGATTGCCCGCAGTACGCGCCGCAGCTGGCGGCCTTTCCGGCGCCGATCCGCGACATCGTGACCCTGCTCAACCGGCACAGCGCCGCCGATGCCCCGCATTACTACGCGGCGATCCGTCAGCATCCACGGGCATTGAAGGTGAAGCTGGCCGACATCGCCGACAACGCTCATCCACGCCGCTTGCTGCAGCTGCCGCCGGAGGTGGCCGACCGCCTGCGTGGCAAGTACGCCGCCGCATTGGCCGCCCTCGGCACCCGCAGCGCATCCACCACCGTGCCCGATCCGGCATCCACCCGCCTGCGGTCGCTGATGGAGGCGGCACGTACCCTGGTTCAGCTGGCCGACGAGGCCGGTGCACACGCCTCTGCCCGTGGCGAGGATCCCTCCACGCATGCGCAGGCGCTGATCAGGGTGCGTGACATCGTGCTGGCCGAACTCGAAGCGCAGATGACGCCGGAAGCGTTCCTTCTCTGGAGCGACATGTACACGCTGGCCTGATCCGCCCTGGGCGCGGTCGGCACCACCTGCCAAACGCTGATTCTTGGCAGCGGGCGCTGATCGTTGCTGCGCTGCAGCAGTACAATAGGCGGCTCCCCGCCCCATCGCGCCCCCGCATGAGCCCCAACTCTTTCCTGGCTGCGCGGCTGACGCCCCGCCAGCGCACCCTGATCATCCTCGCCCTGTCGCTGGGTGGCTTTGCCATCGGCACCAGTGAATTTGCCAGCATGGGTCTGATGCTGGAGATCAGCCGTGGCCTGGCGATCTCTGAGACCCAGGTCGGCCACCTGATCAGCGCCTATGCCATCGGCGTGGTGGTCGGCGCACCGGTCCTGGCCTTCGTCGGTGCCAGCTTCCCACGCCGCAAGCTGCTGCTGGCGCTGATGGGCTTCTATGCGGTGGGCAACCTGGCCAGCGCGCTGGCGCCGAACTACGCCACCATGCTGGCCGCGCGCTTCGTCGCTGGCCTGCCGCACGGTGCCTACTTCGGTGTGGCGATGCTGGTGGCCGCGGCGATCAGCCCGGCCGGGCAGCGTGGCCAGGCGATGTCGCGCGTACTGCTGGGCCTGTCGATCGCCATCCTGATCGGCAACCCGTTGACCACCTGGCTGGGCCAGCAGCTGAGCTGGCGCACCGCCTTCGCGCTGGTCAGCGTGCTGGCCATCGCCACCGTGGCGATGATCGCCCGCTTCCTGCTGCCCGACCCGGACGAGGTGCGTACCTCGCCGATGCGCGAACTGCGTGCCTTCAACACCACCCAGGTATGGCTGGCACTGGCGATCGGCGCAGTCGGTTTTGCCGGCATGTTCTGCGTGTTCACCTATCTGGCGCCGACCCTGGTGCAGGTCACCGGCGTGGCCGAATCGTGGATGCCGCTGGCGGTGGGCGTGTTCGGCATCGGCGCGATCATCGGCAACATCGCCGGCGGCTGGCTGGTGGACAAGTTCCACTTCAAGGCCGCCGCCGTGGTGCTGCTGTGGTCGATCGTGATGCTGCTGCTGTATCCGCTGGCCGCGCAGTCGGTGTGGACCATCGGCCCGATGATCATCACCGTGGGCACCATGGGCGCACTGGCGGCGGTGCTGCAGACGCGCCTGATGGACGTTGCCGGTGAAGCACAGACGCTGGCGGCAGCCTCAAACCATGCGGCCTTCAATACCGCCAATGCGCTTGGCCCGTGGCTGGGCGGCATGGCCATCAGCGCCGGTTTCAGCCCGGCCAGCACCGGCTATGTGGGTGCCGCCACTGCCGTCGGCGGCCTGCTGCTGTGGGGTCTGGCGGTGATGCTGGACAGCAGGCGCAAGGGCGGCGTCGCCGGCAGCCGCTGAGCCTCGCGTCGGGGCATCAGCCATTGCCGGTGCGACGGCGATGCAGGGATCGGCAGCTACCGCGCGGGCAGGCTTCTCTTCGCCGCAGTGTTGGCCCACCATCTGCATGATCGGCGGCAGCCCGCCGCCGATTGCAGCATGCAGAAGGAACCGACGTGGCAGCCGTACCGACCCGAAACCGTGAAAAGCTGCTCGATGACCTGCTCTCGCTGGGCCGCAACTGGGCGCTGGCGATCGCCATCGCCGGTGCGGGAGCGGCCGTCCACTACAGTGAATCGGTGTATGAAGCCGGTCTCTGGCGTGGCCTGCTGCCCACGCTGTGCTTCCTGGTCGCGATCATCTGGATCGTGCTCAGCATCATCCGCTTCGACCTGACCATCCAGCAGCACTTCGCGCGCAAGCGGTCACGCTGGCTCAGCCGCCTGTTGTATGTAGTGCTGCTTGGTACCGGCGTCACGGCCGTGTTCTTCGTCACCGAGCTGGCTGCCAGCAACCATATTGCGCGGATGTGCGACTCGGTGGCCAACGAGACGTCCAGCCGTATCCACCGATCGGCCGAATGCCAGCGGCTGTACCAGCATCGGGCGGCCTACCGGCAGCGGCTGGAGTCGGCCGAGGGTGAGTTCGACTGAATCATCGTCGTCGCCGGGGCATCCCGTCGATGAACACATTCCGTGGATATGGCGTTGGGCACAGTGTGGGTGACATCCCACGACCGGCCAGCACGGAGCCGCCATGCATCACCCCTCCGCCCCCACCCGCCACGACGCCATCGCCCTGCAGGCGGGCGTGCTCGGTAGCGTGCTGGGTCTGGGGCTGTTCAAGGCCATTGCATTGTCGGCGCTTGCGAGTGGGTCGCTGCTGGTGATCGGCATTTGGCTGCTGACCTGCGCCCTGCTGGCGGCGTGGGCCTTTGCGGCGTGCCTGGCCTGCCTGGCGCTGAGCCGGCGCGTATTCGTGCTGATGCTGGTGCTGTGCAGCCTGCTGCTGATCTGCGTCGCCTGATGCGGGGCGCCGCAACAGTCGTCTTTGCTTGATCCGCTGCATGCACGCAGCTGACTGCGCCATCACCGCCCATGGGCAACGATGCGGCATTGTTTCCTGCCGAGCTGTCCATGCCTGACGCGATCCACCCTGTCATCAGCGCCTTTGAGGCCGTGTTCAACCTGTCCGGTGGAATCGAGCGCATTACCGCGCTGACCATCACCTGCCGCCATTGCGCGGAAACCACTTCTGCCGGCGAAGACAGCCTGCTGCATCTGCCCGGCGGCGCCCTGTTCCGCTGCGAGCGGTGTGGTTGCCATCAACAGGTAAGCCATGCACGGGTGGCCGATTGGCCTTTGCCCACGTTGCTGGGCGTGTGATGCACTGAGGCCGCGTACGAGTGTGCAGGCCGTGCTGACATCCGCTCAGCTATGCTGCGTGACCTCCCCGCGCTGTCGGCCATGCATCCTTTTCCCCTTTCCGTCTCCACGCCCGACCAGCTGGCCTACCGCCTGCTGCAGGACAGCGACTGGGCGCGCTCTGCCGCCGCAGCCAGCGCCCCGCCCGAACTGCGTACGCTGCTGGCGATGATTCTCGACTCTCCCGAGCCGCTGTGGATTGCCTGGGGCCACCAGGACAAGACGTTCTTTTTCAACGATGCCTACCTGCCGATGCTGGGCGGCAAGCTGCACGGGGCCATGGGCAATGGCCTGGAACAGGTGTGGGCCGATGTCTGGCAGGTGGTGGCACCGGCGATTGACGATGCGTTTGCCGGCACCAGCCGCAGCTTCAACAATCTGCCCCTGATGATGGACCGCGACGGCACGCTGCGGGAAACCTTCTGGACGTTTTCCTATTCGCCGCTGCGCGTTGGCAGTGGCGCAGTGGCCGGCATCATCTGCGTGGTCAGCGAACAGACCGAGCGGGTGATCGAGCGCGACCGGCACAGCCGCCAGGTCGCGGCCATCACCGAACAGGCACGCGAGGCGCATCTGGAGCTGGTACGCGCGCGCGAACAGCTGCGGCAGTCGCAGAAGCTGGAGGCCATCGGCCAGCTCACCGGCGGCGTCGCCCACGACTTCAACAACCTGCTGCAGGTCATCACCGGTTCGGTGGACATGCTGCTGCACACCTGGCCTGGCGACGATCCGCGCCTGCGCTACATCCAGGCCATCGGCAGCGCCTCGGACAGGGCCACGCGGCTTACCGCGCAGCTGCTGGCATTCTCGCGCCGGCAGAGCCTGTCCCCGGAGGTTTTCGATCTGTGCGAGAGCGTGCAGGCACTATCGGACATCATCACCACCGTGCTCGGTGCGCGCATCACGATGCGGGTGAACCTGCCTGACACGCCGTTGCCGGTGCTGCTGGACCGCACGCAGCTGGATACCGCCCTGATCAACATCGCAGTCAACGCACGCGATGCCATCGATGGCCAGGGCAGCGTGACGATCCAGGTCGAACAGGTCACCGCAGTGCCATCGATCCGCTTTGCCGCACCAATGAAGGGCGTGTTCGCCGCCATCAGCGTGACCGACACCGGTAAGGGCATCGATCCCACCGTGGTCGACCGCATCTTCGAGCCGTTCTTCACCACCAAGGATGTCGGTGCAGGAACCGGGCTCGGCCTCAGCCAGGTGTTCGGCTTCGTCAAGCAGTCCGAGGGCGAGGTGGATGTGAGCAGCGAACCCGGCACCGGGACGCGTTTTACGCTCTACCTGCCGCTGGCCCAGTCCAGCGGCGCACTCCCGCGCCCGCTGTCACAGCCAGGCCTGGTGCATGGCCATGGGCTGTGCGTGCTGGTGGTGGAGGACAACGTGGACGTGGCCGAGTTCGCGGTCGGTGCGCTGCGCGAACTCGACTACACCGTGGTGCTGGCGCGCAATGCAGACCAAGCGCTGGCTGCGCTGGAACAGGATGCTGCGCGCTTCCATGTGATGTTCAGTGACGTGGTGATGCCCGGCACCAACGGACTGGACCTGGCCCGCAACGTCCGCAGCCGGTTCCCGGATCTGCCGATCATCCTCACCAGCGGCTACAGCGAACTGCTGGCGCGTGACCCGGGGCATGGCTTCACCCTGCTGCGCAAACCCTATTCGCTCAAGCAGCTGGCGGCGGTGATGACCGAGGCCGGGCGACAGCGTTCGCCTGTGCCGGTGCGGGTGTAGCGCCGCCTCTGCCGGGCACACCGAACCAGCGTTGCAGCGCCTCGGACAGCCCCGTCGCATCGCCACCGGCATCGCAGGCCCAGGCCACGATGCCGTCGGGCCGGACCAGCACCGCGCCCAGACCAAGTGTGTCGTGCACCGGCGAAGCCATGCAGGTGAGGCGATGCAACGCGCCGTCAATGCCCTCGCAGAGCGCGGAATCGGCGTCCAACACCAGCAGCACCCCGCTACCGGCGCGCAGCAGTTCGCCCATGCGACGGCCATCGCCCAACTGCAAGTCCGGCACGCTGCGGCCGACCAGCGGATGCCCTTCACCCAGGTCCAGCTGCTGCGCAACACCCCAGACCCGTTCGGCCAGGTAGGTCGCGCCATCGCCGGTGTCGGCCAGGTCGGCCATGACCGCCGCCAGCGCACGCGAGCCCGCACCGGGTCGCATCAGCGCCACCTGCGCGCGCGACCAGTCCAGCACCCGCGCGCCGATCGGATGCCGCTCGGCGCCATAGCTGTCCAGCAGCGTGCTGTCGGCCTCACCGTGCACCACGGCCGCCAGCTTCCAGCCAAGATTCATCGCATCGCCGATGCCCAGGTTCAGGCCCTGCCCGCCCAGCGGCGAATGCACATGCGCGGCATCACCGGCCAGCAGCACGCGCCCGTTGCGATAGTTCGTCGCCTGGCGCGCACCATCGGTCCATGTGCTGTGCAGCTTCAGCGCGGTGAGGGTGGCCTCTCGCCCGGAAATGCGCCGCAGCAGGGCCTGCGCCGTCTCTCGATCGAGCAGCGTGCGATGGCCTGCGCCACCATCGAAATCAGCCAATGCCAGCACGCCGGGCGGATTGAAATTGCACATGCCGTGCGCGGTGTACTGGCGGCCCGGCGTCAGCACCGAAGGGTCGTCCAGTTCCACCAGCAACGAATGCCCGGTGAACTCCGGGTCGGTGCCGGCGAAGCTGAAGCCGCACTGCTTGCGCACGGTGCTGCGGCCGCCATCGCAGCCGACCAGCCAGGCGGCGCGCACCGGTCCGGCGGCGGTCTCGATGGTCACTTCCGCGTCGCCCGCCTGCACGGCCTGCAGCGCGCAGCCACGTTCGATGCGCACCCCCAGCGCGACCGCGCGTTCGCTCAGCACGGTTTCCAGCGCGTGCAGTTCCACCGCCATCTGGGTGCCAACCGGTGTAGCGAGGCGATACGGCCAGCGCCCGCGGTCAACGTTGTCCAGAGCGAACGGGATGCCGGCAAAGTGACCGCCCAGCGGCCGCGACTGCGCCAACCAATGCGCGGTACCGGGTGGCGGTGCGCCCTTGTCGGGCTTGAGCACCTGGGTCGCGGCCACCGCCTCGAGCAGGCCACGCCGGTCCAGCGCCTCCAGGGTGGGCGCATTCAAGCCGCGCAGACCGAACGGCAAGCGCTTCAGCGGCGACTGCGGCGATGCGGCCGCTTCCAGCACCAGCACCGAACAGCCGGCCAGGGCCAGCTCGCAGGACAGGAACAGGCCGACCGGACCCGCTCCGGCAATAACCACGTCGTACCACATGAGGATTCCTCGTGAGCACCGGGCCGGCGCTCTGGCGGTCACAATGTTACACTCGGTGTACGTTTTCACAAGTGAACCGCCGATGACCCCGCCCCCTGGCCGCCGTGAGCAGCGCAAAGCCGAGACCCGACAGGTGATTTCCGACGTCGCCACCGGGTTGATCATCGAGCGTGGCTTCGAAGCGGTGTCGATGTCGGACATTGCCGAGGCCGCCGGCGTCTCGCGCAAGACGGTGTTCAACTACTTCGCCAGCAAGGAAGACCTGGTCTTCGACCGCGACGAAGAGGCGCGCGCACTGCTGCGCGAAGGCATGGCCGAGCGCAGCAGCATGACGCCCCTGGCCGCGTTCCAGTCGCTGCTATGCAGCCTGCTGCACAGTGGCCACCCCCTGCTGCGGATCAACGCTGGCGCCGCAGCGTTCTGGGCCACGGTGGCCGACAGCCCGGTGCTGATCGCGCACGCGCGGCGCCTGCAGGCGCAGCTCACCGACGATCTGGCGCAGTTGATGGCCACCGCGGCCGGTCGCCCACCCCAGGATGCCGAGGCCCGGCTGGGCGCGGCGATGCTGCTGGCCTCGGTGGTGGCCGCCTACGAAAAGGGCCTGGCCAGCCACGCGCTGGGCGAGGATCCGCGCGAGGCGATGCTGCAGTTGATGGTGCGCGGCGCCACCGGCGTGCTGGTCGCGCTGGCCGGTACCCCCTACACCGACCCCGGCGCACGTCCATAGCGCATTCGGGGGATAGGTCACGAAGTATTGCAAATGCTACTCTTTCTCATTTGCAGCCACCTCCCCGCACGCCATGCCCTCTCCCCTGCTCCGCCCGCACGCCCTGTACCTGGCGCTGACGCTACCCCTGGCCACGCTCTGCCAGGCAGCCGAACCCTCCCCTCCAGCCGCTACAGCGCTGGACAAGGTGGAAGTGCGTGGCCGTGCGCAGACCCTGTACCGGGTGGACGATGCCGCGGTCGGTACCCGCACCGACACGCCGCTGGAGCTCGTTCCGCAATCGATCCAGGTGGTACCACGCGAGCTGATCGACGATCAGGCGGCGCGCCAGGTCACCGACCTGTACCGCAGCATCAGCGGCATCAGCTTCTTCAGCTATGCCGGCGTCACCCTGCGCGGCTTCCGCCAGGAGAACGTGCTGTACGACGGCCTGCGCGGCGACCCGTACGCCGGCTTCTCGGTGCCGCAGCTGTTCAACATCGAACGGGTGGAGGTCCTGAAGGGACCGGCCGGGGCGCTCTATGGTGGCGGTGATGCCGGAGGCGTCATCAACTACGTCACGCGCAAGCCGAAGGCCAGCGCCGAGCGCCGCATCGAAGTGCAGATGGGCAACAAGGATTTCCGCGCCGGCTCCATCGAAGGCACCGGCCCGTTGAACGCCGGTGGCAGCGTACGCTACCGCGCCGGGCTGTATGCCGATACCGAGCAGGGCGTGCGCTGGAACGCCGACAGCGAAAGCGTGATCGGTGATGCCTCGCTGGCCTTCGATGTCGGCCAGACCGGCGAGCTGGTGCTGCAGTTCACCGACATCACCCAGAACCTGGGCGGCAACCGCCTGCGCGGCGTGCCGGTGAACGATGCCGGCACCTTCCTGACCGACCGCCGCTGGAACCACAACGAGGCCAGCGACTTCCTCGACATGCGCGCGAAGGTGGCGTTGGCGCAGTACCGTTTCGCGCCGCGTGACAATCTGGATGTGGACCTCGCCGCACGCTGGTTCAGCAACAACGAGCACCAGATGTACCACGAGCCGATGGGTCTGATCGACCGCGACCGCGATGGCGTGGCCGAGTGGATGACCCGCCAGCTGCGCAACCAGGTCCGCGACAACCAGGCGTTCACCGCGAGCGGTAATGCCGTGTGGCGCCTTGACACCGGCCGAATCGGCCACAAGGTGCTGTTCGGCGCCGATGTGTACCAGCTCGACGCCGACTTCACTGCACAGACGGCCAACAGCGCTGACCTCGCGCGTGGCGCCGGCCCGGTGCGTGGCATCGACCTGTTCCACCCGGTGTACGGCGCCAGCACCTGGCACGACTACAACCTGGCCGCCCTGCCCTGGCGCAGCACTTCAACCCGCAGCACACGCTACGGCGCCTACCTGCAGGACGAACTCGCACTGGGACAGCGCTGGCACGTGCTGGCCGGGCTGCGCTGGGATGGCTTCAAGGATGAGGATCGTCTCGGCGCCAGCAGTGTCGATGGCAACGATCTGAGCTGGCGGCTCGGCAGCACGTTCACCGTTCGCCAGGGGCTGAACCTGTATGCCAACGTGGCCAGTGGCTTCGTTCCGCAGAGCGCGGCGAACCAGAACCCGGCCGCCGGCGGCCCGTTCGACGCCGAGCGCAGCAAGCAGTGGGAAATCGGCCTGAAGTCGCTGCTGGCCGAGCGCGTGAGCGTGAACATGGCGGCCTACCGCATCGACCGCAGCAACATCGTGCAGGCCACCGGCGAGGTGACCGGCGGCGTGAACCAGCTGGCCGCACTGGGCCTGGTGCGCAGCACCGGCATGGAGCTGGACCTGCTGGCCGATGTCACCGAGCGCTGGGTGCTGAACCTGACCTACGCCTACAACGATGCGCGGGTGAAGGACGCCGGCCCGGGCGGCATCACCAACGCCTCCGGCGACCGCTTCGCCAATGCGCCGCGCAACAAGGTGGGGTTGTGGACGCGCTACGACCTGCCGGCGATCAACTCCGCCATCGGCTTCGGCGCCGACCATGTCGGCGAGCGCGTCAGCCTCGACGGGCAGACGGTGAAGGCCTATACCGTGTTCGACATGAGCTGGAAGACCACCTGGAAGCAGTGGCAGTTCCAGGCCAACGTCAAGAACCTGTTCGACAAGGTGTATGCCGCCAGTGGCTTCATCGCACGCAACGGGCACTTCCCGGGCGAACCGCGACGGGTGTATGTGCAGGCCGCTTACACCTTCTGAGCGGCGGCCCTTGTCGGGCCGGGCCCAGACCCGGCTGCACCCGGCGTGATCTAATGGCCTCCCCATGGATGAGGCCTGATGCAATGACACGGATCCGTACCCTGCACCAGCGTGCATTGCCCTTTGCGCTGCTGCCCCTGCTTGCCGCGTGCCAGAACGAACAGGTCAGTGCATTCTTCAATCCTCCGCAGGACGTTCAGGCCAGCAGCGAATTCCGCATGAGTACCCCGCCGGGGCTGGTGCACAGCAACCTGCTGTCCTCGGCAGCGGTGAACGACGGCCAGGCCCGGGTGGATTCGGGCGGGCCGGGCTATCTCGATATCCGCTTTTTCCCCATCACCCATGCCGATGCGCTGGATACCATGGGCCCGCAGTGGCCGTCCTCGCAGCGCGACAGCGATCCCGATCTCGGCAACGTCGATTTCAGCAGCCACTTCGTGTTTCTGGTGGCGCACCCGGAACTGACCGGCTACGCCGCGATGCGCAGCGGTCAATACGCCACGTTCTTCAGCTCGGTGAAGGTTGCCTACCTGGACGACCGCGTGGTGGTGCATCTGGATGCGTCGCGGCTGGGCGACATCAGCCCGATGGCACTGCTCGGCAGCCCGTGGGCCGGCAAGCTCTACACGCTTGAGCGGCGTGGCCGCAAGCAGTTGGAGGTGAAGCTGTACGACAATCGCTACCAGTTCACGCTGGTGCCGGAGGTGGTGCCGCAGGTGGTGTCTGAGATTCCGCCGCCCAGGGTGAGCTGACCAGCTCCATTGGGGCCGATCAGACCCATGCAGATGCGCATAAGCCAGAGCGAACGCGCCTCCTGATTCCTGGAATTCTTCTCTAGAGAAACTGGAAAAAATCATGAATCCACGCACTTGGGCATTCTCCATCAAAGGCCCGCGAAGCTCGATTGAATGCCTACCCAGAACGTGCCCGTGGTGGTCGCTGAAAGTCGTCCACGTAGACGGCACCGTGGAGCGGGAAGCGTCTATTCCCGGTTCGGAGGCCTTCACAGACTACGACCATCACACCGACCTTGCGTTGGAAATCGTTGTTCTGATGAATGGAGTTGCAGTCTCCTGCGGACACTCTGGACTTATCGAAATAGACAAGCACGTTGAGTACTGCGAAGCAGGAAAGCGGACGCCAACTACGCCGCTCAGGCTCATCATCAAGAATACGAATCTAGGTGGATTCGGCGCTACGCCCCAAGCGTTGCCGGGTCTTGAAAATGCATCAATCGAGAACATCGGAACCATAAAGAAGTTGATGCTCTATTGGGGCCAGTCGAACTCGGAAACCTATGAGGGACTCTACAAGATCTACGAATTCATCAAAACATCCTACCCGCAGCTACTGGATGAGATGAAACACGAAATCAGCAGAAGGAAGATTTCGCAGCTTACTCAGACCTGTAACAGCATGTCATCAGGACCGACAGCACGGCACGCCGATGTTTCGCACCCTCCCGTGGAGCGCCCGATGGAGCTTTCGGAGATCAGGCGAATCGTCCGTACTCTTTCCGATGCGTTTCTAAAGCACCTGAAAGGCACCTCGGCCATTCGATGAAGTGCAGACACGTCACGGCCATGTGCTGCGGGCTCACTGACTGAAAAGATGACACGGGAACCGCCTGAATCTGAACGAGCGGCGAGCAGGACGCAGGATCGCAAACAGGCTTTCCCGACCCTGCCCGCCATCACCTGTTACAGAAATGTCAGGGAACAAGACAGCACTCGACCTGCAGCGACAGCGCCTCGCAGGCGTCGAACAGACCATCGATCAACGCTGCGGATGGACAGCTGCGCGGGTCATCGTTCTCACGCGCGACATGTGCGGCATGCAGCACTGGTATCACGGCTGCTTCCATGTAGCGGAAGTCATTGGCAAGAATGAAATAAGAACGGCGGTATCGGATTGCTCGACCGCACGCTCGTCTGGACCACCAGCGCCGCGCTTGGACGGGAAGAATAGGATATCCAGTTGACTACCAGGTGGTCCTTTCCGGATATACGCCAGACAACCCGGAGAATGGAGCGGTGGGACAGAAGCGTGTATTCAGCGCCTGCTTCCACCTGCGTCAACGCGCCGATGGCCGCGAGTTGAAGCCTGTCGTGGTGAGCTGTGGGAAGGTGCCTCCATCTCCGCTGCCCCCGTCTTGAGCGAAGGGCCAATGGTCTGCGCGGCACAGAGCACGATCGAATGAATCGCTGCGGCAGAAGCTTCATCGCACTTCCGGCCTCGTCGGTGCCGAGCCTTCAGCTGTCCCCACGCGCACTCTGGTAACCGCGATAGGTTTCACCCCATTCCCGCATCGCCAGCAGTACCGGCACCAGCGTGCGCCCGAATTCGGAAAGCTCGTATTCCACCTTGGGCGGCACCTCGGGATAGACATGGCGGATCACCACCCCGTCGGCCTCCAGTTCCCGCAGCTGGCTGGTCAGCATCGACTGGGTGGCGTTGGGTACCCGCCGCGTCAACTCCATGAAACGCCGCTTGCCGGCCATCAAGTGAAAAAGAATGATCGGCTTCCACACGCCGCCCATCACCGACAACGTGACTTCCACGGCACAACCGCTCTTGCCATCCCAACGCCTGCTACGCATGCATACTCCGGAAAACCATAGTACCTATGAAAAAACATCGTTCTTGTTGCGATAACGGTGCGAGCCTAGCATGGACCCATCCACTGAACGTGAGGCCCTTCCATGAGTTTCAAGGCACTACTGACCCGTAAAACCGACGACGGCGTTTCCACCGGACTGGTCGACTTCGATGAAGCGGACCTGATGGACGGCGACGTGCTGGTGCAGGTCGAGTACTCCACGCTCAACTACAAGGATGCGCTTGCCCTCACCGGCACGCGTCCAGTGATCCGGACATACCCGTTGATTCCGGGCATCGACCTGGCTGGCGTGGTACTGGAATCGAGCAATGCCGGTTTCCAGCCCGGTGACCGGGTCGTGTTGAACGGGTGGGATCTCAGCATGGGCCACCACGGCGGCCTCGCCCAGCGCGCCCGCGTTCGTGGCGAATGGCTGAACAAGATTCCGGACACCCTCACCACCCGCGATGCGATGGCTATCGGTACCGCCGGCTATACCGCCATGCTGTGCGTACTGGCATTGGAAGATGCGGGCGTGAGACCCGATAAGGGCGACGTGCTGGTAACGGGGGCCAACGGAGGCGTCGGCTCGATCGCGGTGGCGATCCTGTCCAAGCTGGGCTATCGCGTGGTAGCCGCAACCGGGCGCCCGGAACACGCCGGGTATCTGCACGCACTGGGTGCAGCGCAGATCATCGACCGCGCGCAGCTTTCAGAACCCCGCGACAGGCCAGTGAGTGCCGAGCGCTGGGCAGGCGTGGTGGATGTGGCCGGCGGCCCTACCCTCGTCAACGCCATTGCGGAGACGAAGTATCGAGGCGCAGTGGCCGCCTGTGGAATGGCACAGAGCGATGCCCTGCATGGCTCGGTGCTGCCCTTCATTCTCCGCAATGTGACCCTTGCGGGCGTGGATTCGGTGAATGCGCCGCAGGAGGTTCGCCAGCGCGCCTGGGATCGCCTCGCCACCGATCTGGATCCGCAGAAGCTGGAAAGCACCGTGCAGCAGATTGGTCTCGCCGAAGTGCTGGACGTCTATGAGCAGATCATTCCGGGCAAGGTGCGCGGACGGATCGTCGTGGATGTGAACGCCTGACGCCTGTTACGTCAGCGGTGGTGCAACGCCACCGCTGGCAGCTGGCCTGCCCGGCCAGACGCCCTGTGCACGGCACCAAGCCCCCTTATCATGGGGCTGTAAGGGTGCTTTACGCCCAGTGACGTACGCAAGGCAGTATCTGGATGTCTATGGAATGGCGCCCCTCGGGCTGGGGCCAGCGTGTGACCCGCTCGCCGGACTGGCGACTGCGGCTGGATGGCGAGCATGTCGAGCTTCTGATTGGAGGCCGGCAGTACTCGCAGCGCGTGGATCACAACCAGCGCGTGCGGGTGCTTCCGGGCGTGTTGTGGGCCAAGGTGGCGCTGCAGACCGAGGACGGCCAAACGCTGTCCGTGGATGGCCTGCCGAACCGCCAGGCTTCCCACCTCTCGACTGCTGTCCAGAACGTGCTCTTTGCGCGCACCACGCGCGGGCGCAAGGCGCTCTTTGAGGAGATCCTTGAGCAGATCCAGTCATGGCTGAGCGCGGCGGACGCGATGACCGATCGGGGTCACGCCAGCCGCCGCTGGATCACCCACGAGCAACAGCAGGCGCTGCTGGCTGAACGGCCTGCTCTGCCACTCTCCCCAGATGAGCTGGAGAGGCTGTTTCTCGATGCGAACGTGCACGACGACCTGCGCTCCAGCCGCCATCTGGCCGCGATGGAAGCACTCAATGACTGGCATCGGGATTGGCCCGCTGCCTGGGCCGAGGCCAACGAGGCCATGACCCAGCGCGAGCTGGTGCTGGCCAAGGACCTGCTGGACCACGTCGAGAGCAGGCCACTGACCGAAGAGCAGGCGCGCGCGGTCATCTGCTTCGACAACCGGGTACAGGTGGTGGCCTCGGCCGGCTCCGGCAAGACCTCCACCCTGGTTGCCAAGGCCGCCTACGCGATTGATCGCGGCTTCGTCGAGCCCGAGCGCGTGCTGATGCTCGCCTTCAACAAGGACGCAGCCGAGGAACTGGAAGCGCGTGCGCAGCGCGCGTTCCAGCGGCTTGGCATGACCGACGCCGTGGTGGAAGCTCGGACCTTCCATGCGCTGGGCCTGGCCATCATCGCCAGGGCCACGGGGCGCAAGCCCGATATCCCGGATTGGGCCACTGACGCCACGCTGGGCTTCAACAAGCTCGCCGAACTGGTGGACGACCTGAAGGACCGCTCGAGCCACTTCCGCACCCAGTGGGACATGTTCCGCCTGGTGTTCGGCCGCGACCTTCCCCCGTTCGGCGCCGAGATGCTGGCCGACGGCTACGACCGCGATGGCACGCCCTACATCCGCACCCTGCAGGGTGAGCGGGTGAAGAGTCTGGAAGAATGCGTCATTGCCGACTGGCTGTTCTACAACGGCGTGGCCTACGACTACGAGCGGCGCTACGAGTTCGATACCGCGACCGACACCCACCGCCAGTATCGCCCGGACTTCTATTACCCCGACGCCGCGCTGTATCACGAGCACTTTGCGCTGGATGCCGACGGTCAGCCGCCGAAGCATTTCGCCAACTACAGTGAAGGCATGCACTGGAAGCGCCAGCAACATGCTGCGCGCGGCACCTCACTGGTCGAAACAACCTCGTTTGGCCTTCGTAGCGGCCATGCGCTGCAGCACCTGGCGCGGGCGCTTGGCGAGTCTGATGTCGAACTGGACCCGAACCCGGACCGCGCGCTTCCCGAACAGGGCGCAAAGCCGATGCCGGACGCTGACCTGATCGGGCTGATGCGCACGTTCATCGCCCACGCCAAGAGCAACTGCCTGACGCTGGAGGACATGGCCGGGCGCCTGCGGCAGATGCCCGAAGACCAGTTCAAGGAACGGCACCGGCGTTTCCTGGAGATCGCCGGGCCGGTCTTCCAGGCCTGGGACAACGCGCTGGCCGACGAGCGCGGCATCGACTTCGAAGACATGCTCAACATGGCCGCAGGGCTGCTGGAACAGGGCCGGTACGAGTCCCCCTACGAGCTGGTGATGGCCGACGAATTCCAGGATGCCTCACGCGCCCGTGCCCGCCTCTGCCGCGCGTTGGTCAGTCAATCCGGTCGCCATCTGTTCGCGGTGGGCGATGATTGGCAGTCGATCAACCGCTTTGCCGGTGCCGATGTTTCAGTGATGACCGGCTTCCCGGAGTGGATGGCGCAAGGCCAGGTACTCAAGCTGGAACAGACCTTCCGCTGCCCGCAAGCGCTGTGCGATGTTTCCAGCCGCTTCATCAGCCGCAACCCCGCGCAGATGGCCAAGGCGGTCCGCTCGGCGACGCCGGCGGTGGGCCCGGTGCTGCAGGCGTTCCAGCTGGCCCGCCGTGAGGAAGTGCAGGACGGGGTTCGCCAGTACCTGGCCACGCTGCACCAGCAACTGCTGTCCGGCGCATTGCCTCGCGGCCGCACCGGTCGCGTGACGGTGTTCATTCTGGGCCGCTACCGGAATGAGCGCAGTGCCTTGCCTGCGGACTGGAAGACCGCGTTTGGCAGCACGATGGAGGTCGAGTTCCTGACCGCGCATCGTTCGAAGGGGCGCGAGGCCGACTACGTGATTCTGCCGGGGATGGTGAATCGTGGCTTCCCGAGCCTGCGCTCGGATGATCCGGTACTTTCGCTGGCGATGCCCGAAGGCGATGCCTTCCCGCTGGGCGAAGAGCGACGGTTGTTCTATGTGGCGCTGACGCGTGCGCGGCGCTCGGTGGCGATGTTCACCCTGCAGGGCAAGCACTCGCCGTTCCTCGATGAGCTGGTGCAGGACGGCGTGGTGGAAGTGACGAGCCTTTCGGGTGTGGCGATCAATGAGGAACGCTGCCCGGTATGCAAGGTGGGGGTGTTCGTGGAGCGGAATGGGCCGCATGGGGCTTTCAGATCGTGCTCCAGCTATCCGTTGTGCCATAACAAGCCCAAGGGTGGCCGCCGCGCATGAGTGCCTCTTTCTGTCTCTTCGTGGCGATGCGTGTACTGGCCTCACGATCATTCTGAGCTTCGCCCACGCCGGAGATCGACCCTCCATTCCGGCTGCTAGACTTGGCCGACGTTCAAACGGACGACCCTATGGAACGGTGGTATCTGGCAACACTGCTGGCGTTGATCCTGCACCAGATCGATGCCGCGTTCTGGCAGGAGTGGGCCCTGTTCGGTGTTCCCGGCGGCGTCCAGGGATTTCTGGTTTTCAACCTTATCGCCGTCGGCGCGCTGCTGCATGGCTACCGCCAGGTGGTGCTGGCCAAGCCTTCGGCGCGGGCCTATGCCCGTCTGTGCGGGGCAGTGGGCGCCGGCACCGCCATGATCCATGTGGGTTTCGCCGCGGCCGGCCGTGACGAGTTTCTGCTTCCTCTCTCGATCGCAACCCTGGCGGCATGCCTGGCGGCCGGTGCCGGCCTGCTCGTGCAAAGCCGCCGTGCTACGGCTCGCGTGCAGGTCGAGGGCTTGGACTGAAGAAACGAAAAAGCCCCTGAATGCAGGGGCTTTTTACAAGGAATGGCGGAGAGAGTGGGACTTCCTTGAGAAGTGCCCTCACCCCTTGGACGGCTTGGGTTTCACGAATCTGGGAGGTGCCCTTGAATGTGCCCACGATGAGCATACCCCTTGCGGTGCAACGGATCCAGCCGTTTTTGCCGCCCTTGGGATCGCCAATCTCGATCTTCTCCAAACCGGCGCGATCAGGGCAGATGACCCGTTCGCCCCCACTCTCCGCCGAAAAGGGAAGCAATCCGGTGGACCGCTTCCTCATGTGTGCCTCAGGGCAATTGGGGCCATGGGACAGGACGCCTCAGCAAACGGTTCTGGACGGAGTCCTTTCAACGGCGGCCTTACGCCATAGCTCCATGGCCGGCTCACCGTCGCCCACGACACACTGCAAAGCACGGATTCGCACGCCCAGTCCGGCGCCAGCTCGGAATCGACGCTCCAGGCCCAACGGGGTGCTTTCGGTGCGTCAGACACTGACTCGGCCTTGGCAATCACTGTTTGCAGCGATCGGCGGGGGGCAGATCCGCCACGAATGGCTACCAGGCACTCGCTGCGCATCTCGACGTGGGGCATGTCCTTGAAGCTCTTCCAAGCCCCGCCCCACCTCAATCCCGCCTGCTGGGCGAGCTCACCGAAGCGTTGGTAGCCCTGCCGCACCTGCTCGTCCTTCAGGTCCCAAGAAGGGCGCCCGCGCTTGTAGATGACCATGTCCGCGGCCCAACCGTGGTTGTGGCAGCTGCTGCCTGGCCCCACCTGGGTCACGCCCTTTT
This sequence comes from Stenotrophomonas maltophilia, assembly GCF_023518235.1. Taxonomy (NCBI): domain Bacteria; kingdom Pseudomonadati; phylum Pseudomonadota; class Gammaproteobacteria; order Lysobacterales; family Lysobacteraceae; genus Stenotrophomonas; species Stenotrophomonas maltophilia. The sequence goes on along the minus strand of NZ_CP090423.1, from coordinate 441,724 downwards.
GGCTGGCGAGCAGCTCGGCCTGGCGCTGTTTAGAACGGTAGCCCTCCATCAGCCGCAGGTCGTAGCCCTCGTCCTTCATCTGCAAGGCGATGCGTTCCAGCGCTGAGCGAAGCTCGGGCTGGACACCGTCCCACTGCGGGGCGTCTTTGTGGCGGTGGAACAGGCGTTTGAAAAACCCAGGCTTCTTCCCGTGGACCTCAACGGAATCGGTGGCTGGCGCGTGCGCGTGGACCAAGACGGGTGCGCTGGCCAGTGCGAGCGCGAGCAACAAGCGTTGAAACATGAGTAGGCCTCCTTACTCACATGAGCGATACACCCATGCAAGCGGAGAATCGAAAACGCGCAAGGGGGCTTGCGGAATTTTTTCCCTGTCGTAGAAGAACAGGGGTGGGGAAAAGTCGGCCCCACCGCTTCCTGGCGCACCGGCCCCTCCTGCCGTTGCGCCGGGAAGTTTCGTTGGGGGGGGGCTTGCGCATTCCAGGATCTGATCTATTCGTGAGTGCACACGCTCACTCATTTCAGACCCAGGAGGCCACCCCATGAAACGCTCCCTCATCCACTGCGCTTTGCTGGCAGGCCTTGTTGCTGGCACGGCGCAAGCCCAGGTTCAAGTGGGCAACGGTGCCGTTGCCACCAAACCCGAGACCACTGCGGTAGGCGACCGCGCCCAATCGTTGACCGTTGGGGCCACGACCATCGGGGCGGACGCCCTCGCCGACGGCGGGATAATGGTGGATGAAAATGGCGTTCCGGGTGAGTGCCTGGGGGCCACTGCGGTGGGCAATCGCGCCACCGCTCGCGGATGCCATACAACCGCTCTGGGGTTCTCGAGCGAAGCGCAGGGCTCAAATGCGCTCGCCATTGGCTCTCGCGCACAGGCATTTGCGGTTTACGCCGTCGCCGTCGGACCCCAAGCCCAAGCCACCGGCGATTCCGCGGTGGCCATTGGCGGGCACAGCCTGGCCAGCGGGATCACCGGTGTGGCCATCGGCTCTAGTGCCCGCGCGCTCGGGGATGGCGGGACCGCTGTAGGCTCAACCGCAAGAGCCGATGGAAACGGCGCGGCGGCTTTCGGGGCCGGGGCGAATGCTCAAGGCGATCGCAACCTCGCGTTGGGCGCCGCATCCCAGACCGAGGGCGAAGGTGCATCCGCCGTGGGGCCCGGTGCCAACGCAACCGCCGACTTTGCCGGCGCCTACGGTTACAGCGCTGGCGTTGCCGGCGAGGCCGGCACCGCCGTGGGTCCATGGGCACAGGCGTTTGCGCCCTACTCTGCCGCCTTCGGCGCGTCTGCCACGGCCAACGCCACAGAAAGTGTGGCATTGGGGCCCCGTGCCGTGGCCAACGCATGGGGATGCGTGGCCGTGGGCGCCAACACCACGTGCGATGAAGAAGACACTGCAGCCTTTGGCAACCGCCGCTTGACCCAAGTTGCCTTGGGCAAAGCGGACGACGACGCCGTGGCCGTCAGCCAACTGCGGACCGCCGTGGAAACCTTGGGCGCTGGCGCCTCCATGGTGAACGGCTTGATCGTGGCGCCGAACTACCAGCTGAGCAGCGGTAACAACTACACCACCGTGGCCGGTGCCATCTACGATCTCGATGGGCGCGTTCACCAGCTGGAACAAAACCCTGGCGGCGGTGGTGGCACCCCCGGTCCACAGGGCCCCACCGGTCCGCAAGGCCCAGCAGGCAAGGACGGTAAGGACGGAGGAAGCAGCACCACGGTGGCCGGGGCCAACATCGAGGTCACTGACAACGGGGACGGCACCCAAACCGTTGGCTTGAAAGACAACGTTGGACTGTCCGAAAAGGGCTCGGTCCAGGTGGCCAAGGCCATCCACAACAGCGACGGCTTCACTGTCCAGGGCGGTCCATCGGTCACCAGATCCGGGATCAACGCCGGCAACCAGCGGGTAACCGGGGTGGCAGCGGGGGCGATCGCCGCAGGGTCCACGGACGCGATCAACGGTGGCCAATTGTGGGATTACCAGCGGCAGCAAGACGACCGCTGGAACCTGACGGACCGCCGTTTCCGCCAGCTCGACAAGCGGGTGAGCGGTATCTGCGCCATGGCCCAAGCCAACGCCCAGATGGCCACCTCGACGTCGGCCATCCATGGGGAGAACCGCAACCGCTTGGCCGTAGGCGTAGGTGGCTGCAGCGGCCAAGCCGCCATTTCCATCGGCTACACCCGCGACGTGACCACCCCACGCGGATCCCCATCGGCCTTCTCGATCGGGGTTTCCCGCAGCGGGCAGGACACGGCCATGGGCGCAGCCTGGGCCATCGGCTGGTAACGAATGTCAGCAGCGAAAAGGAGGTGATCGTGTCTCGGCAAGGGCCCTTCGGGGCCCTTGTTCGTTGCCAAGTGCTTACATGAATGCCTATAGGCGTCTCGAACCCTTCGCAGCAGGCTTGCCAACTCAAGATTCTGATCTATTCGTGAGTGGGTCGTTTTACTCACGGAGAGACCATGCCCCACCGCCACAACCTCGGACGCAGCGAGAAGTATCACGCACTGCCCCGCACCCTTTACGCCCTGCTGTTCGACGACGGGGGCTGCTACATCGGCCAAAGCTCGAACCCGCAGCAGCGGGAGAAGCAGCACCGCTCCCCCAAAGGCGGCTGGCACCGTCCCTTCCGGTTCCATGCGCTGGAGGTGGTGACCGCCACCAGGGCGGAAGCCGAAGCGTATGAGCAGGCGTGGCGGGTGAAGGCCTCCCGGGAGGGGTGGCGCATCTACGCTAAGCCGCCAGGGATTGTGGTCAACCCCCACCGTCGGGCAACGCCCCACGTGCGATGGCTGGCCCATCAGCGGCGGTGGCAGCTGGGAACACCGGTGAAAGCCCCTTCCGAATGCGTGGGGTGGTGGCCGTGGGTAGTGGCGGGGACCAGTGTCTTATTGCTGGCCCGCTGCATCACTGGGTAAACGTAGACGCCATTCCCCCGTTGACAAGTTGAACGACTCTTGCCTCAGAATGGGCTTTCAAACAAAGCACCTAAAAAAATGAAGACCACCCCCAACGTTTACATCATCGAATCCCTTTATCCGAATGATGAGGGCAATGGCCGGTTTGAGGGTGTCTTCTTAGCTCAGATTCTTCGTCTCCACGGGAAGGAGACCAAGTATTCGTATGTCCGCACTCGAAAGGAGTTCAAGGCAGCAGTTCGAGATTTCAGGGCCTCAGGATACAGATACCTGCACATCTCTGCTCATGGGGACAAGAACGGCATCGACACGACCAATCAAGAAGGAGTCACCTATCAGCGACTGGCTGAACTTCTGTCTGGCATCCCAAAGAACTGCCGCCTATTCATGTCCTCATGCGAAGTAGTTCATGAAGAATCCGCTGAGGCATTGGTTACCGAGGGCAGATTCCGCTCGCTTCTTGGCCCGCGAAATCGTATCAAGTTTCACGACAGCGCAGCGACATGGGCCGCCATCTACCACCTCATCTTCAAAGCGAAATCAACATCCATGGCGGACTCAAGGATTTCTACCATCATGAAATCCATCATTGAACTCTATGCGGTCAATTTCGCTTTCTTCACAGAGACTGATGACGGGGAAATCGAAGACCGACTGGCAATGGACTAACCATTCAATGGTTGTGCACTGCGCCCCGATGCTTTTCTACCGGCACCTGGGTTTGCGATTTCAATCCTGCCAACAACTCTTCCACGTCCTGGACCAGGTTATGCACCGGGACGGCCTGCCTCTTGGACAGTCCGACGCTCAGCGCCATTTCTTTGTGCCGTTCGGTTCCCAGCCGTTCGGCCAAGCGATCCATCACGTTGTCCGTCGTATACATGCGGTAGCTGCCTTTGGTGAGGCGGGTGAACGCCACCAAGGCAGACTGCTGGTCGAGCATGCCCATGTTCGTGGCCAGGTGGTAAACCTCGGATTTCCCCTGCCCCTGCGCCTTGTGAACGGTCATGGCATACCGGTGGGCCAAGGCGTTGTGCTCGCTGGTGTTGAACTTCAGGATGCGCCCGTCCTCTTTCGGGTTCGAAGAGTCGATGCGCACCACCAGGTCGTAGCCACCGGATTTGTCCTTCCGAATGCTCTCCACCGTGCCCTCGGTGCCGTTGATGACGCCCAAGTCGTTGTTGGTCGCCGTGAACATCACACGGTCGCGGCGTGAGAGCGTCAGGTCCTCCCACTGCCCTTTCACGATCGAGCGGAAGGTGAATTCCTCCTTGTCCAGCACGCCTTGTTCCTGGAGCCCCTTTCGGATTCCTGTGGTGAGCGCCTTGACTTCAGAGCGCGTGTGGGCCAAGACCAGCTTCTCGTCCATGGGCGTCTTGTCTTTCAAGTAATCGTCCACCAACGCTTTGATGGCCTGCTTGTCCGTGCCGAAGTCGTCGATGCAGTCGCGTTGCTTGAGGTTGTTCAGGATTTCTTCGCCCATATGGAATGTGCCTTGGCGGCTGCGGTGCCCGCGTCGCATGTTCTTGACCTTTCCCTCGGCGTCCCGCTCGTAGAAGCTGTTGGCGGTGGTCAGGTCATCAGCGTTCTTCTGCCGGCGGATTTCGGTCAGTTTCTTGTCCCCCAAGGCCATCTTCGCGAGCTCAAAGCCGTTGCCCGCAGCGATGGGCTGAAGCTGGTCACTGTCTCCCTGCATGACAAGCTTGGCGCCCACCCCCTGGCAGTAGGTCATGAGTTTCAAGGTGTCATCGGTGGCCACCATGCCGGCTTCATCGAGCACCACCACGTCCTTCTTCGTCAGAGCAACCTTGCCCTGCCGGATCTGGGAAAAGAACTTTGCAACAGACATGCAGGGCATCCCGGACTCTTCTTCCAGCTTGGCCGCGGCTTTACCCGACACGGCCAAGCCCATCAACTGCTTTCCTTCGGCTTCGAAGCACTGCTTGTAGACCTCGGCCACGGTGGTCTTGCCGGTGCCGGCCAACCCCGACATGACCCCCACACCGGCCGTGCCGTAAGTGAGGTGACCGATGGCGGCTTTCTGCTCCTCTGTGAGGGTGAACCCCTTTCGCTTTTCGTAAGCGGCGATCTCCCGATCCACGGTGGAGCGGAAAAGCTTCAGGTCCGTCTCGCTCTCTCGCTCCTTCGAGCGGCGGATGATCTCGGCCTCCAATTCGACCATCCAGGTGGCGGAAAAACGGTCCTCACTGTGCCTTCGTGCCAGCCTAGCGCCACGGTCCTCTTTGTGGAGGTATTCGGGTTTCACGCGCACCAGATCGTCCTGCTCGGTGAACTCTTTCACCATTTGGAGAACCTCTTCCGAGTTCTTTTGCCCGGCGAACTCCATCCCCAACTCCCGGACCAGGTTATGCTCGCAGAACATCGCCTCGTTCTCGTGCATGCGCTTCAAAACCTCGTCAAACGTATGCGGGTCCAGGTGCTGGCCTTTCGTCTGCTTGAGCGACTGGGTGGTGGGAACCAGCTCCGGGTGCTCTTTAGCGATGTTGGACAAGGTTTGCTGCCAGTCCTTGACCACCTGCTCGAAGGGCGGTTCTTCCTTCTTCTTGCGGGTGGCCTTGCAGGCCTCGTCGTGGCTGGCGTTGGGGTGTTCTTTGACGTAGTCCAGGATTTCCTGGCGGCGGGTCTTCATCTTAAGCACCAGCTCCCGGTCGATTCCGGCAATCGTGGTGAGAATCTGGCCCGTCTCGTGCCCCATCACGTCCACCTCCCGTTCCCGCTGGATCCCATAGCCCAACGCTTTCATTGCGTTGTAGAGCTCGGCCTTGTAGAGGTGATCCGCAGCGCGGGTGTGACGATAGATCTCAATTGCGTCGTAGGTGCCCCACCGACCGTCCTCGCCCCTCGAAACCCCGAACACAAGATGATGGGTGTGCAGGTCGGATTCCACGTTCCGGTTGCTGACGTGGTCGGCGGCTGCCCAAACCAATCCCGCCGTGCCTATAACGTCTACGCCCGCTTCTCCGCGCCGGGTCTCTACCTTGCTCTCGATGTAGCGCATCGCGACGGCGCAGGCCTGGCGGTGGGCCTCCAGGATGGCCAGCTTCTCGCGATCATCCGCCAGCGCGAACGCCACGCTCACGTCCCCGGGGGCGGAAATGGTCAGATCGAACCCCACCCGATGGCCCCCCTCCCACTTCTCCATCGGCTTGCCGTCGTCGTCCAACCGCACGTTTCCCCAGCGATCCGTTTTGATAACCAATTGGGGCTCCTTGCCCGCGTTTTTGCACAACGGCCTTCCGGTGGGAGAAAAGCCCTTGCCAAGCTTTTCCATCACCTCACGGGTGACCGGCTGCCCTTCCAGGCCGAGTTCGGCGGCGAGCTTGCCGCCCCAGTTGAGCGTCTGCCGCGGATCGGGACCGCTGCCGGCGTAATAGGCCACGGCGCTGTCGATGGTCAGGCGCTCGGTGGCCAGCATGTAGTCGAACATGTTGCCACTGTGCGAGTTTTGGCCCTTGGCATTGATGGGCGTGCGATTGATCATGGGGCTCCCCTAAAGAACGTTGACTGTTCCAAGGTCCCAGAAAACGGAGAGTTGGCAAGGCCGCTCACCGCTGGAAAAGCGCGTCGATTTCCTCCGGTGTCATGGTCAATACCCGCTGCACCGCATCGATGCCTTCGGCGGTGGTTGGGAAGGCGGACGCGCCAGCGCTTGCAGGGGACGCGGCCGGTGATGGCCCTTCACCCTCGACCACCGGGCCAGCTGGCTTGGTGGTCCACGCAGCGGCCACCTGCCCCTCGCGAACCGTTGGGTGGCTCTTCCCGGGCCATGTCAGCAACAGCACGTCCCCACCCATCTGCACGATCGCCTCGATGCCCCACGTCTCGGGACCGTAGCGCTTGCCTTTTCGGAAACCCAGCCGATCGGTGAGCTCACCGCTGGAAACCAACGCGCGGCTTTCTTCGTGGACTTGGGCTTTGTCCTCGTGCCCACGCCAGGCGATTTTTCGCTTGCCGAGCTGGCTGGCCAGCTTGTCCCGGGTCGCCCCCATTTGCACTTGGCACACCACGTGGGTCCCCACCAGCGACGAGAAGGCCTGGGCGGTCTTGTCCCCATAGACCAACTCAATCTGGGAGTGATCCTGGACCGCCATGATGGCCACCACTCCTTTGCTGCGTCCCAACGCCAGCAAGGGATCGATGTTCAAGCGCCCGGCGCTGGTCAGCTCGTCGAACACGAAGTAGAGCCCACGCCCGCCCTCGTTGTCCGGCAAGCCTGGCCCAATGAGATCCGGCACGGCCACGTTGATCATGGCGGCGATGTAGGCCTTCGTCAGGGTTGGGTCCGGTCCGGATTGAACGATGACCTGCTTGCGCCCGTTGTAGTCGTCCCGTATCCACTCGGTCATCGAGAAACGGCGCTTGCCAACCTTGGGCCATGCGATGGCCAGATCGTCGATAAGGCGGGTGAAGCCCCCCAAGGAAGACAGCACGCTGGACGTGGTCTGGCTTTCCGGGTCACGCACCAGTGCGGCGCCGCGGGGGTAATGCGGGCGCATGCCTGCGGCCATCTCCGCGGCCGGACGGCGCACCACGGCCGCCAGATCGCGCCACCCCCACTGGCCAGGCCGGGTGTTTTGGAGCTCGCGCACGCACCCAATTAACAAGTCCTGGGCGGCCATGCTCCAGAACTTTGCGTTGCCGTCGCCCTCCGGGATGATCGAGGCAGCGAACGCCGCCGCTTGGGTCGGGGTCCGCACGTCGGCGGCGACGTCCCACACGTGGGAGCGCGCATCGAAGGGCGACACGATGATGGGCCTTTTGAAAATCGACGTGAAATCACCCTTGATGTCGTAAAGGAACAGCTTTGCGTCCCTCTTTCGCGTCAGTTGTTCCAGGATGTGCTTGAGGATGACGCTCTTGCCCGAACCCACCGAGCCGGTGATCAGGACGTGGCGCGCCCAATGCTTTTTAGACAGCAACAGATCGGGGTGGAGGGACAGGGCGAAGGGATCCGCCTCGGCTTCCTTGGGTGTCATCAAGCGGTGCCGGGCTTCGTCCACGGCCTCTTTTCCTTCCAGCAACCGCGGTCCGGACAGGTGCCAGGTGTTGCTCACCGGCTCGGTCGCCTTGAGGAACACCCGCAGACCGAGGCCCGCCGCCAGCAGAAGCGACACCCCGATCCGGGACCATGTCGCCACTGGGTGGTGGTAGGACACCAGTTCGATGAACTCCCGTGCCGGAGCACGTGCCGAGATGCCAGCGGTCAGGAAGTGAAAAGCGGTCACCAGACCACCTTTCAAAGCATCGGCGAAGCGGATGAGCGAGCCATCGGGATTCGGCAAGAGCCAGGCAACGCCCATGCTCCCCACGTAGGCCAAGCCAAAAACGAATGCACCGGCAAGAACGGCGCGGTGCCAGTATCGGACCGGCTGGGAAGGCGCAACGCTGCCGGGCACGTCACCCAGCGCGTCAAAGGGCTTGGGTTTGCTCATGTCGGTGCATGCGCGTTGGGGTCCGCCCTCGCCACCCTGGCTGCTCAGGATTGGCGCCGTGGGCCATCAAGTGGAGGCAGGCCCGGGCGTGCTTGTGAAGGGCGGCAAGGTGGAGCGGTGCCCACCCGTGGCCGTTGAGGGCCGCCACATCAGCGCCGGCTTGGACCAGCGGGGTGACCAGCAAGGCGCGACCAAACCGGGCCGCATGATGCAGTGGCGTGTTGCCGCTGGCATCGGGCAGCCGGGCGTCCGCGCCCATGCCGATGCAGGCCAGCAGTGCTGCTTCGTGGCCCGCCCGGGACGCCCCCACGAGCCAGCCCTGCCATGGTGCGTTCTCCCGCAACCGGTTTGCATCGGACTGCCGTGCCCGCGCTTCCTCCACCGCCATCGCCATGCCTTGGAAGAGCGAGACGTGCTCTGCCATGGACAACCCAGCCACCCTCTCTGCCAAGGTGCTGTAAACCATCGGCTCGTCACGGTCTGCCAAGCGCCTCTCGTAAGCACGCACCAGGTTCTGGGTGGACGCCCGCGTGGGCGCGTCGAACCCAAGCCTATGCAAGCCCCAGCGCAGGTCCACTTGGGGCACATCATCGTGCTTCCGCTGGCGGACCTGCCAGACCAGATCGCCCAACCGACCCTCGACAGGGGCAACGCTCAGGGCGTGGGCACGCGCCAACACTTGCGAATCGTGAAGGCCTTTGGACGCATCGGCTTCGCGCGCGAGCGCGCCCGTCAAGGCCTCCGCTCGCTGGAGGCCCAGGGGACGCAAGAGGCGCAACAGGGATTCTTGGGTGTCCATCCCCATGGTTGTAGCGTTGAATCGCTGGCCGTCAAGCCAACACGCAGAAATGGTGGGTCAGGCAGGACTTGAACCTGCAGGGGAGTGAACCAGCAGTTTTACAGACTGCCCCGGCTTCGTTACCGGACTACTGACCCGAACGCTAAACGCTGTCGGGTGGGCCAAAGACGATCCAACCCAACATGTAGAAAATCAGCGCGGGGTAGAACCAGAAATCAAACCCATCCCAGTCAAACCGGCGCCAACGCTTCCTGCACCTTGCACGCAGCTTGAGCCAGCGCCGGCTGCTCACCGGAAGGAAGTCTGGACCACTACCCCGATGGTCACAAAGCCCGCCACCGCCATGGCCACCACTTTGAGCAGAACCGGAACGGCCGGGGGGTAGACGAGAACAGCCGCTGCGAAGGCCGCGGTCAGCAGGAACAAGCTGGTCAGCAGTGGAACCGCGTTTTCGAAAGCGAAGTCTTTGAGGGCATTGAACAACGTGGACATGGTGGCTCTCCTTTTGGCTTTATGAGTAGGTCTACCTACTCTTTACAAAACCAGTAAAGCACCATCAAACTGGACGTCAAGACGCAAAAATGCCCGATTCTGCGCAGAACCGGGCAGATTTGAACATCGATGAAAAATTACTGTCGGAAGACGTTCGGTTGGGCCTGCTTCTGGTGCTTCTCCCAATCGTAATTGGCAGCGTAGTCCTTCATGAAAGCCACCTCCTTCAACGAACTGCGGGCGTAATCGGCGTATCCCAGGCGCCCAGGTCCGTTCTCCATCCGCTGCTCACGGGTCAACATGGGAGGGGTCTCCTCCCGCTGGGCCCCGCGTTGCTGCCGCCACTGCGCAACGGTCGCATGAACCACCTGCTCGTGCTTGTCGTCCGGCTTTGCATCACGAACGGCTTTGTCGGCCTCCTGGATCTTTGCCTGGAGCGCGGCGATCTGATCGGGCGAGGCCTTCTCTGCCCAATCCAGAACGCGCTGTCGGCGTTGCTCGATGGCGTCTTGGTCTTGGGCCACGTTCTGCTCGAAGTCGGCCCGGGCCGCGCTGTCCTTCTGGGGCGGTGGGCGATCGACCAGAAGCCGCTCGTTGCGCTGCGCCTGGAGTGCTCGCAGCTCGGTCATTTCTTCGATGGGTTGGGAGAGGGTGTTGCTCATGTTTGTTTCCTCCGCTGGGGTGAATAGGCTCATCGTTGATCAATCCGCAGGTTTGGCAAGGGGGCAAACCCCCTCGCCTATCCGCATCAATCCGCGTCGGGCAGCAGCTCCGCCAGGTCGAAGCGCTTGATGCCGGCACGGCTCAGCGCCACGATGGCGTGACCGCGGGGCTCAAGAAGAGCGGAGTATTCTTCCTGCAGGAAGAGCGGCTGCACCTCGCGCTTGCCCCCGGTGGGCATGTCGATGTCGCGCGCGATCTCGTCTTGGCCCAGCGTGTCCTCCGATCCAATCCGCCAGCGGCGACCCGTCACGGCGTCGATGCGCGAAGCCGTCAACCGCCCGGCCCCTTCCATTCGCATCTTGTCGTAGGCGGACGCGTAGGCATGATCCGGGTCGTTGAGCACGGAGTGGCGCCAATTGTTCATGCCGCCTTGGTAGTCGATGCCCCGGGTGCGCTGTTTGAACGTGGTCAACGTTGCCTGTCCGAACCGCTTTTCCAGGTATTCGTGGGTGTTGTGCGAGCACTTCAGCGCGATCACCGATTGCATCGTGTTGGCCATCAGCTCCGCCTCGTTGACTGATCCAAAGGCGTTGACCAAGCTTTCAAACCCTTGCGTTGCAAGCACGGGCATCAACCCCAGCGAGCGCGAAACGGAGAACAGGTTGATGTCATCGGCCGTCAACAACAGGTGGGCCTCGTCCATCATCAACATCACCTCGGTTTGCCCAGGCAACGCTTCGCGCCACTTGTCGCCGAATGCACCACGCGCCTTGATTCCGTTCATGACCCGCTGTTTGAGCAGGCGCATCATCATTTCACCCGCTTCACCGAATTGGGTGGGGGGCAAGAAGAGGCCTACCATGGCTCCATAGAGTGCGTCGGACACGTCCACCTCGCCCGTCTCAATCGAATGCCAAGGCATGTCCGTCTTGCTGTCCCGCAGCTTTTCGCCCCGCAAGAGCTTCTCCAGCAGCCCTCGTGAGTTGAGCGTGAACGATTGTCTCTGTTCCGGATGCATCGCGGGAATCTCCTGGAACGCCCATTCCAGCGAGCTCTGCAGCTGAGACATGGGACGGAAGAGGTCTGGATGGATGGTTTCGGGAGCGTTGTCCTGACGAAGGCGGTGCTGCTGCAGGTAAGCCGCATAGGCCAGCCGCCCCTCTTCTTCATGGCTCGTGTCCGCCTCTTCCAGGCCCAAGTATTTCACCACCTCCATCAGCTTTGCATTGGCACGAGGCGCGGGGCTGGCGGGAATCACGCGTTCCACAATGGACAACAACTTGATGTGGTGGAATGGCGTGTAATGCCATTGCCTGTCGTCGCTCACCGGGATTCGATGGATGGCGATCTGCTCGGCGATCCGCTCGATCAACGCCTCAGTCTCGGCCACGTCCTCGCCCAGCTTTCGCTGTTTGACCAGCTCAAGCTCCGCGTTCATCTGTGCACGCTCCAACCCTTCCAGCTTGGCCGAGCACCAGGACCTGTAAGCCATCTCGTGATCCACGAGCGCACGAAGGATGATGCCCGTGTGGTAGAGAAACGCATCGCCACCATCCGTCCAAAGCTTGGATTTCTCGTCCACGCGCCCACCGGATGCGCCGCGCAATGCCCGCACGATCTGATCCGGCGCCAACCCTTCATAGGGCCCCACGCGCATTCCTGGCTTGACGACGATGTCGAACAATCCTTCCAGATCCGCGATGATTGCTCCGTCTTTACCGTCGGCAATGAGAGCACCGCCGGCCAGCTTCTGCCGCGTCAAACGCTCCCTTACATCGCCTTGTTCCGACGCCACACACGCCATTGCCAAGGCGGCTTTACGGAACCGACGAGCGATGGGTCGCAACGCGGCATAGGATTTGCCCGAACCGATGGCCCCGAACACGAGCAGGCCCTGCTGGCAATCGCGCCATGAGAACATCATCACGGTGCCCAAGTCGGGCGAGTAGCCATAACCTTTGTCGGACAGATGCCCCGTGGCGCGCCCGATGGTGATCAGCGGGGTCTTGTCCCGCAGGGCCGCCTCGGCTTGCTGTTCACGTGCCTTGACGTGTGAGTTGATCAACGCCCCTTGGGTGGCCAGGTTGTTGTCGTTGTTCTGCAGGTAGAGCCGGGCGGCGTTTTGGACAAAGTTGCCTTCGGCGTATTGCATCGCATACATGCAGGCCAACACGTAAGGTGCCGCCTCGCCCAAGCCAAACGGCAGGACCTTGGCGACAACCAAGGCGGCAAAGATGAGGCCCACCCACTGCATCGCTTGAATGAAGCGCGCGGCTGTCCCGCCAATGACGCCCCGGTGCGGGTGCGAGGCCGCCGCCACAAAGCAAACCACAAACAGGACGCCGACCAAGCCAAAGGCCCACCACAGGTAGGTCTTGGCCATCTGGGCATACACAGCCATGCCGCCGGCTTGCATTGCCACCTCGGTGCCGCCCTTGCTGTCGCCGACCATGAACTGAAGCGCCATCGGAACCCATTGCAGCAGCACCAGGGCTTTCAGGGCCTCCTTCATGCCCTCGCCTTGCTTGAGGGCGATGAAGTATGGAATGGTCAGCAGCAGAGCGGCCCAGCCGGCCCAACCGATGAGGCTCACCAGGAAGGTTGCCAGAACGCCGATCACGGGGAAGGCCAGATACATCAAGGGAGTGGCCAGGCTGTCGCCGCCCTGCCCCATGTCGTTGCCCTGCAAGAAGCCCTCGGCACGCCGCCCACGCTTCGTCGTGATGATCCGCGATTGGGTGTCACGCAAATCCTCCGGAACCTTCGGCCACCACTCCTGGAACTCGTCCTCGCTGCGTCCTTCGGGCACCTTGAACACCTGGGCGTTCTCGTCCCAGACCGCGCCGCATTCCTTCGCGAAATCCCGATCAGCCTCCGGCACATCGAGCTCTCGGCTGCGAACGCGATCGGTCACGTCAAAGCGACCCACGAGGTTTTCATACTCCTCGTGGGACTGGACGATGATTTCTTCTTTCACGCCCGAAGGCTCGCCGCTCTTCCGTCGGAACTTGCGGCCCAAGCCACTCGTCCAGTCAAGCACGTTGAACAAACTGATTGCTTCCATCTCTGTTTCCCTCCCCTGTCAAATCAACGAAGCCAATGCGCCAAGACGGCAAGCACCAAGCAAAGCGGCGCGCACGCCAGGAAGCCCGCCTTGGCCACCCAGCGCTCTGCGACCTGCTCAACCTTGCTCGCGTAGAGCCGATCCTTGGTCCACGCCTCATACGCGGCGTCGTCTCTGACCGGAGGCCTGCGATCGGCGCGCAAGTAGTAGAAAGTGCGGCGGACGCCTTCGCTCAGGTGGCCCATGCCAAACGATTCAGGGCTGCCGAGGAACAAGCGCCCGTGCAGGTTCAGCCACTTTGAGCCGAAGTGAAGTTTTCCGGGTTCCCGGTATTGCGTGAACAGCCACTTGAACATGTCGCCCCCTTATTCGTGAGTAGGTCACTTCTTTCTAGATCGAATCCGCGGATGCGCAAGGGGGATCAGTCGATCCCCGACTTCTTCGCCCAAGCGTCCAGGTCTGCGTTGGCTTTTTGCTGCCAGTCATTCCTTGGCTCGGCGGCGGGTGCGGGGGCCGTCCTCGGCAATGGGGCGGTCGCACGTTTCGGCGAAGGCTTGGGCTGGGACGCAATCAGCGCTGTCGTCGTTACCGGGGGAGCGTCGACCGGCTCTGGCTTCTCGATCGCAGGTTCTGGCTCGGCCTGCTCTGGAAGCACTGCTGGAACGGGCGGGACCACGGGGTCCTCCACCACCTTGGGCAGCTGCTCGGGAACGGCTGGAGTGGCAACCGGCATCAAGGGAGGCGGTGTGCTCGGAGGCACCTGGTTGTTCTTCCCAAGCAAGAAGTAGATCGCCCCCGCGGCCAATACCACCGCCACCACACCGGCCAAGACCCAAGGCAAACGAGAGCGGGGGCTGGGTTGGATTGGAGTTACTGGCTGCTCTGGTGACGCGGCCTCCGGGGGCCGGTTGGACCCTTCAAGCACCGCGGGAACGGACAGGACTTCCACTGCGTCCTGCTGAGACAGATTGACCAAGGCTGCCGTATCTTCATTGCTCAACGCCTTGGCGTCCACCGATGGGCCACCCAATCCATCTGCAACCTGTGCGCCAGGCTCTCCAAATTCATCAACCAGTTCCCAAACGGTGCACATTCCCTTATCACCCGCTCCTACGAGAACCGGTGCAGCTGCATCGGACGTCAGTTGCCTGACCAACATTTCCTGCTCCACGGTGAGCGGAGCGTCTTGAGGCTTCTCTTCGACACCACGATGTTCCTGGGCTTCTCGGGTGCGCTTTGCGTCCAGTTGCGCCTTGGCTTGCTTCGCCTTCTCTGCAGCGGCAACAAAGCCCTTCTGGGTCAACTCGGCAGTGCGCTTGCTGATCACCCCGGCCCAGTGACCGGCAGCTTTCAGGTTTTCTTTCACGCCATCGGAAACCAGCCGCTCTTCCTGCGTGGGCGAAGCGGTTGGGGTTGCCTTGGCACGCTCAAGCAGTTCCTTGCGCTTGCGCTGAAGGATTCTTTGGTTCTTTTCTTCTGGGGTCATGTGGGCTCCTCGGAAGGGGGAAGGAAGCCCGAGCATCGATCGACACCCGGGCACTGAGATCACCGGACGTCAGGCACCGGGGTAACGACGATCACGGGCTCACCGCTGCCGCAGCGGTCGTCCACCGTGACCTTGGACAGCGCGCCACGCTTGGCCAGCTCAACGATGGGCACCTGGCAGGCGGCCTTGTCGGCGCCTTTGAACACCACCGTCAACCCGTTGCTGGACTTGTTCAACAGACCCGCGAACTTGTCGAGGAAGGCCCGAGTTTCGCTGTCCAACCGCTTCATGTCGGTGGGGTTGTAGTTCAAGCGCAACGAATCCAGGACGGCTTCCTGCTTGCCATCCACGGTTTCGGTCTTGGTGACCACTTCGGCCTTCATGCCAGCCGCACGGGCGGCGTCGGCGGCCTGCTCGGCGTGCTCCCGCTGCTGCTTCACGTAGGACGCCGAAGCCCCCACTGCAGCACCGGCGGCGCAAGCGCCCAGGGCCTTGTCTTTCTTGCCCGTGAGCAAGGCGATGGCTCCGCCGGCCACGCAGCCGATGCCACCGGCTTTGAACAGACGCTTCTTGTCGGCATTGGGCTTGCCATCGTCCTCCGCGGCATGGACCGCATCAGGGGCGGCTTGGGCGGAAACCTGAAGCGGCAAGAACGCCGCCAGGCAGAGAGTGAGAGGAACGGAAAAACGTTTCATGGGATGGATCTCCTGCTGTGGGGGAAAATTAGGTGCGTGGAGCAGTCATGGGTCCGGTTGCGGGCACCTTGGCCGCACCAGAACCTTTTGGAGAGGGTTGCGAGAGGGCCGCCGTCACGACCTTGCGAAGCGCTTTTTCGTAGCGCTGAATGGCGCTGTCCTGCTCCGCCTTCGTTTCGTCTCGCAACCGCCGCAGGTCTTCTTGGAGCGCACTCCGGAACAGCGCGTTCTCTTCCCGCAGATCGTCAATGAGGCGCTCCAGCTGAGCGTTGGCGTTCTCCAGCACGCTCACCACGGACGTGGCGGTGTTGTGTCGCTCCAGCGCCTCTCGCACGTAAGCGCTGAACCCACTGCCCGATTCACGGGCAAGCCGCTGAGCAAGTTTCAGCTGCCCACGGTCGAGGTTTACGTTTTGACGAACGAACGCCATTGGTCGAGTAACTCCGTTTCGGGATTACTCCACCGATACCGCGAATCTCGGAGTTGGCAAGGCCCCACGTCAGGAGCCTGAAAAACATGGGCCAAACGAGCTAACAAGCACTGACACTGTCTCCATTCGGTGGTGACATGGCCAGGCCTTGATTGCATTGAGGTTTCGGCAGGCGTTACAGCGATTCTTGGGCGAAAAACGCACTCCCACTTCAGTGCGTCATGTGTATGACGACTCTGGGGAACCGTCCGGGCTCCTGCTTCTCTGCCACTGCCGACATTGCTTCCACACACGTTGGGCTCTTGCAGTTGCTTTTCGGCGGCCCCTTGCGTGTTGCCCCAGGTGCGCTATTGGTGGTCTACGCCCCTCGCCCCACAGGACCATCGCCCACACCATGCCCACGCAACGCTCCCGCTCTTCCACCCCTCACGCCCACCGATGCCCCACCCCGGGAATCCGTGCGGAGTTTCTCAGCCCACTATTTCGCATTGCCTCGAATCCCCAGGACAGGTTGCCCTCGCCCACCCGCCGCACCACCCCACGACACCCAAGCCACGTTGGTTTTAGTCAAACGTGTGCAATGCCCTTGGATACACCGACACCGTGTTTTCCGAATCGCAAGTGGGCAGCCAAAGAACCCCTGGAAGGAAAGCGCGGAGCCCTCGCCCCATTTCGTTTTAGTCAAACAAGGGTGCGCGCCATGGCCTTCATTCACCGCCATTGGCCCATCAATGATCCACCTGCTTTCGTTTCAGGAGTGCTCCCATGACCACCGCTGACCTGGACGCGTTTGCCCGTCGCGTGCTGGCCTTCCATGCCGTCCGTGCGCCTGCCACTCCCCGTTGGGCGCTGGACGTGGCCCGCCGTTCCGAACGCCCTGTGTGCGCTTTCTGCACCGCCCCCCTGGACTTGGATCGTCGCCACGCCTGGGGGCTTTCACCGCTCGTTCCGTTGAGCCAGGGCGGCCCAACGGACACCGAGAACCTGCGCATGGCTTGCAAGCGCTGCATCACCGAGCGGGGCAGCCGTGACCTGTTGGCCTGGCCCGAGTTGAGCCAGCGGCTGCCACCAGACACCTTGGACGCCTTGCTGGCCGACCGGCTGTTTGTCCTGCAGCGCTCCAACAACCACCTGGTCGAGGTGGGGCGCTTTGCCAAGCCAGCCACCGTCCTTGCCCAGCTCCAAGAGCGCTGGATGCACCCCCGGTTCCTCGTCCACGTGGAGCGGCATTCGGACAGCTGGATGTTGGGGTGGCCACTGGCCCAGCGTGCCCATCTGACGCGAAACGACTTGGCCGCGCTCTTGCGCAACGTGCACCAGGGCGAATGGCTGGAACACCCCGAGGTGGTGGCCTTCCGGTTGACCGCGGATGTTTTTCAATTGGCGGTGTGGCAACTGATTGCCCTCCACGCGTTGGTCATTCCCCTGCCTTTGGGGACTGCTCCCCCTCCCGACCGCACCTTTGAGAACCGGTGGATGGCCCGGTATCCAAGCCTGCGCCAGATCCGCCTGCGGCGACAGGGCGCGCACGAAACACTGTGGCCCAGCATGGGCAAAGACCACGTCCCGGCTTACAGCGACAAGCCCAATGCGGTTCGCATGCGGACCCAGCGTCAAGCCACACGTGAGGGGGAAACGAAAGCCCAGTGGTTGGAAGCAAGGCGGCGTTTGGCGAAGCGAGACGCGGGCGTGGCCAAAGGGACGTTGAGGGCATGGCTGCCTGGAGAGCGGGCCGCGCTGCAGGCAGACGTGGACGATCTGGCGGCGGCGTGGTTGAAAGCCCGCAAGCGCCAGTCGAAAGGGCGCCCGGACACCAGGGATCCCTTACCATTGAGGCAAGCTCAGACAATCAATTGACCGACATGGATGAAAAGGATCAGGACAAGGGAAGCGACAGTAAGGCTAACCGGACCCCGTCGAAGCCTCAGCGGCGAAAGAAGAAGTGGAAGGAGCAATTCAACAAGCCCTTCAGCAGCCTGTTCACCATCCGCGCTGACGAAGATGGAAACCCGCCGGAGCTGGAGGAATACCTGGTTCGTCAACACCTGCAAAAGGGGCTGAGCCACCTTCGGATGAGCAGCCGGGATATTAGGTCCGCGCTGAAGGTATACAGCCTTACCGAGCTGAACCAACTCTGGAACATGCGCGAAAAGAAGCTCAAGTATGTGGAGGACGCCGCACTTCTGTTGGCGCACATCCGGCACCGGTCCGGGATTGACCTTCAGCTGCGCCCGGCATCCGAGCTTTTCAGTCACGACGTGATCCAAGCCCTCCAAGGCGTGCTTGAGGAAAGCGGGCGATTAAGGGTGGAAAAGCCATTGCCCCCCGCTCCTGACGCTGTCGCAGCAGAGGGAAAGCGAATGGAGCAGGTCCTCCGTGTGATCCGAGAGGGCCAAGCCGAGTTTCGCAAACGCCTGGTCGATCACTACGGAGCGGTGTGCATGGTCACCGGCACCGCCCTGGCAAGCGTCATCGACGCGGCCCACATCGTCCCCTACAACGGGGCATCTACCAACGCCTTGAGCAACGGGCTACTGCTACGGAAGGACATCCACGCGTTGTTCGATGCGGGCCTGTTGACCATCGGGCCGGACCTGGTCGTTTACGTCACTGCTGGGGTGGATGATCCCTACTACCGTTCGTTGGACGGGAAGGATCTTACGTTAACCGCCCCACCGAAGATGTCCAAGGAAGCTTTAAGAAAGAGGCTGGTGGGGCACGGGTCGTCCGAGTTAAACAGCACCGCCCTACCGGGATAGCCGGTGCTTGGCCCCCGTATTCCCCACGGATTCGTCAAACTTCCAAGATTCCTAACCCACTCCCCCCGCTCTCCCTCCTACGCTGACCGCTCACCCAACCTCCTGAAAGGAGAACACAATGAGCAACAGCAAGAAGAAGCCAATGACGCAGACGGCCCAGCGACGCATCCAAAGCGCGGTGGATCGGCAACCCAGCCCCTCTCCTCAGCAACGGGCGTTCAAGGCCAAAGCAGCCTCAGTGGTTGCGAAGCGGAACGGCAAGTGAGCCATGGCGGCTTCGCCTCGAAGTGAGGGGAGCCGCTTCATCATTTGCTCTGCGAGAACTGGGACCAGTAGGGTTGGACCCATGGGGTTTTGACCCGCCCCTGGTTGCACAGAGCATTCCACCATTGGTTGTAGCGCTCACCGGCCAGCATTACCGCCTCCACACCCTGCTCTTCCACCCTCCCCCACGCTTGGGCTGCAGCATAGAGACGGCGCATCGTCCATGACACGTCTTTCCCCGAAACGTGTCCGACGTGCGCGATCACCGATAGCACATCCTCTTCTCGAAGCGCTTTGGTTCCATTGCGCCAACGCACCACCCAGGACTGGCCTCCGGATTCAGGCGGGCCGCCCATGAGCGCGTCCTCGATCTCCCTGACCTTCGGCAAACTCTCTGGCAGGTCACGCCCGCGTGCGGCAAGCGCCAAGGCGAAGTAGATGTCCAAAAGTCGGTGCTGAACCCGCTTCCTCGCCCCACTTCCGGGCGAATCAATCAAAAGTGCCACCAAGCTGTTGATCTCACCCGCGTTAGCCATCAGGGGAGTGGTGAGGTCGTGATCCATCTGAGCCAATAGCAGGAGCAACCCGTCCAAGCCTGGATCGAGCCGGCTGTCCGGCTGCATAGCTCCCGCGGGTAGCCCAATTACCTCTGCTGCCGCTTTGACCACCGCCACGGAAAGGCCATCCCTGGATAGCCGCCCGTGCACAACATCTGCGGAAACCTCATCTAAGGCAACTGCTAGTGCTTCCAAGCGGTCTCCACCCGCGATGCCAACTGTCTGGTGGAAAAAACTGCATGGAGGAAGCGTTGGATATTCGGCCAGCGCGCGTGCGGCTCGCTCCATTGCACGGGCTTGGCGCTCCGCACACTCCGGCATCAGTTCAGTGTGGCTTTGCTGGACGTAAGCAACCAGACCATCGCAGACCTGCTGCCGCTTCTTAGGCCTGCGTGGAATCCCGATCTCCCACGTCTTGGCGGAGACCTTAAAAATCTTGAGCACCCGATCAGAAAGCGTGCGCTTGTCTGCCCAGATTCCCATCGAGTGAAGCAGCCAACCCGTCAGCGGCTGTGCCGTCATGCCTGGGATACGCCAGGTTTTGGCCCAGATCGCGTCCTCTTGATCAGCGTTCAGAGGGGCAAGTGCCACGCTCAGTAGATCTTACCGTTCTTGCTCATCCCCAGATTCCGCACCGCCACCCTGGCGGCCTTGCGGACCTCCGCGTGCTCGTCCACCGGCGAGCTCACGATTAGCAGCGTGTTGTCCTGGATGAGCGACGCGGCCGCGTAGTCTGCCAGCGCCACCATGGCGGTGGTCAACGCGACTTCACTACCGGCGTCCTCCGAATCGTCAAAGCCGAACAGCTTGGCGATGTTCTCGCGGAGCTTTGGCGGGATAGTCACCATGGCCCGGTGGTGGCGCAGCCCATCCTCCCGACGGCGGTAGTCGTGCAGCGTGACCGATCGGGGCATGACCATGTGAACCCGCTTGCCTCCCACGCTTCCTGCCTTCTGGCTGTCGTCGTAGTCAAAGTAGGACTTGCGCTGCGGGTAGTCGCCCGGCCCCAGCAACAGGTGCTCCGGGATGCGGGCGACAGTCGAAGTGTCCGCTTTGCTGGCCCGGCGGGGTTTGGCATGGGTCACGTCCTTGACGTCATCCAAGGTGCGCTTGACGGCCTTCTTCGTGGCAGCCTTCTTGGCAGGAGCTTTGCGAGTGGCCATGGGTAGGTCTGGGAGGGAAACCAAGGGAAGCTCCATCATGCCGCAGCCCTCCGGCCTGCACCAGCGACAAGGATGTCGTGCACCCGGACAGCCAGGGCGTGGATCTCCTCCTGGGCCACCCGGGCCCAGCGACCGTTGGCGTCGAACACGGTCTTTCCCTCCTCGTAGCAGTCCGCAAACAACGCTCGATCGCGCACCAGGATCGCTCCCGACATCTTGGGGTGCTCCAGGCGGCGGCGATGGGCTGCCCGCTTCTCGTTGGCCCTATTGGCGATCGGCAGATAACGCTTCCCCTTTTTCTCCAGCACATCCACGGTTCGCAGGAAAATGACAAAACTCGCCACATCGAGCAACGTGGGCACCAGGTAAAGATCGGCATCCGGGAGTGCTTCGTTATCAGGCATGTCGTTACGCATGTCCATGATCTCGATATCGAAGCCGGGGGAGCGTGAGCGGGATACGGTAAAAGGTGTTTCGTCCGACAGCCCGGAGAATGCCAGGCATGAACTCTGCCTGTCCCGGTCGTTGACCAACACACGCAGGTTGGGGTCACGGGCATAGCACCCGGCAAGATTCAGGGCCAGCGTCGTGCGGCCGACGCCACCCTTGAGTGAGAAGTTGCACAGGCGCATACGGCATCCTTTCGTGAGTAGATAGGGGTTCCTACCGAATCTACCCCGACGCCACCGTTGCGCAAGTGCATGTTTTTGCAACCCTTTCGGGCCGTTCAGGCCTTGGATTCTTTTCTATTCTTCCCGCGAGGCGACTGGACGACGGCAGTCCCACCGCAGCGTGTGGGCGACGCTTGAAGGCGAGCAATGCAAATCGAACGGCTGGGAGGCCATCCATGCTTTGACAGACGGTGGTGCTGCGCCATGCAGTGCTTCAATGATCGTCCAGCGTTGCTTTGCCGGACCAAACTCCGCGAACACGTCCGCCCCGGCTTCGGCCAGGATTCCGGCCATCTTGTCGTAGCACTGCCGTTTGTGTGGGTGGTCCTGGTTTACGTGCCACGCCATGCAAGCGACGTGGAAAGCGGTTATTCCGTTGGGCCCCACCGGGTGGTCCAAGGACGGGAAAGCCGTTAGGCCCCTCCAAGCCTCCAGGCGCGCCTCGCGGACAGCAGCGATGGCTTCTCTCAGCGCCCAAGGGTTGCAGTGCTCAATGGCCTGTAACAGTCGTTCTGCAAGCCGGTGGACGGTCATTTCCATTTCAGCTCCTTCCGCAGTTGGCGCTCGAAGTGGCGTTGTTGGCGGGCCAGCCGGGCTTGCCGGCGAAGCTTGCCTTCGGGCAGGAACGCGGGAGCCGTGGGTGGGATGTGCGCGAAGGGAAGGCCAGCAATGGGGCGGGCCGAGCGGGTGGGGCTTTCAATCATGGCGGCGGTCTCTTGGGTTATTTAAATCGGTCTTCGTGAGTAGGTCGCCCCACTCCCCTAACTCCATGCAACCAGACCACCGAGCAATGTCAAGATGGAAAATCCAACTTTTTTTGACTAGAAACAGGGGCTTGCGGAATCCAAGGTGCATCGCATGCTGAATGCATGACGCACACGATCCGCCCCCGCTGTTCGCCCACCCTCACCCGCCTTTCCAAGGGCGTGCGCAGCGCGCTGGGCTTCACCCTCACCGAGACCTTGCTGGCGCTGGGCGTTGTGACCGCCGCCACAGGCGCGATGTTCCTGTTCTTCGGGCAGGTCGATGCAAAGGCCAAGCTGGCCAGCGAAACGCGCAACCTGCGCGAGCTGTCCCGACGCATCGAGAGCAGTTTTGGGATGGTGGGGACGTTTCGCGGGGTGAGCACCACGGCCGTGGTGGTCGATGGCTTGGCCCCTGAATCCCAACTCGGCGCCGGGGAAAGCGTCTTGACCAACGCGTGGGGCGGCGCGGTGAACGTCCAGCCCTACACCGTCGAACGCTTCGGGGATTCGTTCTCCGTCAGCTACGCCGGCCTTGATCGTCAAGCGTGCGTGGCCCTGGTCGCGGCCAACGCGGGCGGGGTGTGGGACGCGCAGGTGTCGGACGTGTCGGTGATTCGAAACACCGGCGGCCAGCTCGACGTCGGATTGCTGAGCCGCACGTGTGCGGACAAATCGCGCGTGGTCTTCGTCTACCACAGCGGGTTGTTGGGGGGCGAATGGACCGGATCACCGCTGGTGTTGCCAGCTGCAACGCCCCCGGTCACCCCACCCGCTTCTCCGCCCGTGGGATCCCCGGTGGGGCCCGTAGGTCCGGTGCCACCTTCCACGGGGGTGTCGCCCCCAACCGCCCCGCCACCAAGCGTTCCTCCCACGACACCCCCACCGGTCACGCCGCCCGCCCCCCCGGTGAGCGTGACGCCTCCGGCCCCACCGAGTTCACCCCCGGCCACACCGCCACCGACAAGCACGGTGCCGTCTTGCCAGGAGTGGAGCGAGAACCGAACGATCAATTGCCCATCGGGCCAGGTCGGCCAGGTGTTCCAGAACCGCCGTCACCACTGCGGACCCGACCCGAGCGTTTACGAGGCGTGGGCTGGGTCCACGACGGCCGGCAGTTGGACCACGACCAGCAGCGCCTGCGCGCCGTGCCCTGCTCCCGAGACGCGCAACGTGGGATGCCCTGCAGGTCAGTTTGGCGCGATTGGGCAGCAGCGGACCTTCGCGTGCACGGGCACCGGTTCGTGGAACGCGTGGACCCAGACCAACACCACCTGCGCGGCTTGCCCAGCGCCTTTCCCACAAGCCGAAACCCAGTGGGTCGCCGCGAGTGCCGCTTGCCCGGCAGGCCAGAGTGGATCGCACACGTGGCAGGCCGAGCAGCGGCGGACGAGGACCGGGTCATACAACTGCCCAGCCACCACGTGGTCGCTGCCCAGCCCGACGTTCACCACTTGGACAAATTGGGCGGAGACTGGGTTTCGTCGCAACGAGGCCAATACATGCACCCCCAACGCACCACCTCCGACGTTTCCCGAATACACCGGGCGATCTTGGCATTCGTGGGGAGACGGAGGGCACTACGGCTGGGCGATCTTCTGCAACGCTCCCCGGACCCTGGCCGAGCTTCAAGCCACCTCGTTGGCATGCACTTGGCAATACGAAACGAACGACACCCCCACGTTTACGCCAGAGCCACCTGGCGTGACCCGCCCAACACCGGCTTTGGAAGCCTGTGTCTACGCGCTGCGCGCCAACTTGACTCCGATGCCAGGTTACGGCTTCGTCAACCACCCAGGCACCGCGGTTTGGCCGGCGGCTTGCTCGTGCAGCGTCGTGGGTCCAGGCGCGCGGTTCTACTGGCAAGACCTGGGAGCGAGCGACTGGGTGGGCTTTGAATTCAAGTGCCCTTGACGGCAAAGAAGGCGGGGGCATCCCTCACGTTGGAAGTGGCAAAGCTTCGGATTTCCAAAACCGACCGGAGGCGATGCCCTCGCACCAAGCGTGCTTTCCAGAAGGCAGGTGGCTTGGCCACCTGCGGCGGCTTCTGGGCTCTTCGCTGTTGTGCTTCGAAGTCAAAGCCCAGCCAAGGTTTTCCACATCGCCTTGCCCTGGGCTTCGTGAACCGACGCGTATTGCTGCGGATCCCAACGGGTTCCGGTCAAGAGCAGCCCCAGCTCTGCCACGATGGCCTGACAGCGATCGCCAAAAGCCAAGACCTCATTGAAGGTCAACCCAAGCGTGTTGATGTCAAACGCGCCAGGCTCCTCGTCCAGCTTGCGCATTTCCAGGTGGGCATGGTGCTTGTCCCGGAGGGTCTTGATTTTCGCTGCCACGGGATCAGCCGAAAGGATCACCATTTCATTGGAGACCCTTTCCCAGCCACTATCGAAGCGCGAGTAGTTCTCGTCCCGATCGTTCTGTCTGAACTTCTCCTGGAAAACAGCCGAGCTTTCGGGCGGCAGGTCACTGATCGGTTCGTCGTGGAAGTGATCGAAGATGCGACCGTAGCGCTCCCGGTAGTGCTCCCTGATCGCGGGATCTGCTTGAAGCTTTCGCCAGAGGTTGGTCAGGCTACCGGACCGCGAATCGTTATCCAGAAAAAGCCGTGACTGATCGCGCACCAGGTCTTGTCCAAGAAGCGGCGCCAAGTGGTTCCAGGCATTGGCCCCCGGCGTCTTGTCCAGCTTGGCTTTCAGCCCTGCCTGAATCTCGGGGTCTTGAATGAGTGGGGACAGAATGTGCCGGCGCTCGTCGAGGATGTGGCACTCCTGCGTGAGCACCCGAACGAATCCATCGATTTGGCGAATACGTTGTTCCAGTTCCTCAGGCTTCATTCTTGCTCCGCCTCCAGCGGCACCTGCTGGAACCGCACCTGCAGCCGCTTGATGAGCGCACGGGTTTCCGCGTTCGGAGCGCGCGTGGACACCAGCACCGCCTCCCCGTTGGGCACGTGGCGGATGGCCTTCTGCTCGGCCCGGAGAACGGCGCGGTATTTCACCGCTTGATAGACGCCTCGCTGGAGTTCGTCCTCCGAGCACTTGCTGGTTTTAACTTCCACCGCCAGGCGATGTCTTCCGTTATCGAAATGCGCGTCCAGTCGGTCACCCGAGCTCAACAACTTCTCGTTGCTCCCCATGGGGAAGCACCCAAAGTCCTCGAACTCTTCGGGATGGCTGGCCATCCACGCCTTCAACGCTTTGTGCTCGTCGCTCTCTGGCCGCCCCCCCTCCTGGACTTTAGGAAGGGGAAGAGGCGCATCCGCTGCCACCTCTTCAACCGCCCCGGCGGACGGGGTCAGCATGGTGGCTCCCAGAGCGCGGGCGACCCGGTCCCAATTGGGATAGGTGAAAACGTCTTCCATCGCCTCTCGCAAGTGCGCACGGCGCTCTTCCTCGGTGTCCAGCTTCTTCCCCGCGAAGTAAGCTGGCGAGATGGTGATCGCCCCCTCGCCAGGGTGTTTCGTGTTCTTGTTGACGACGATTGCGTGGAGGGGCGGGATGGGTTCCTTCCACTGCTCGCTGAGCCACTGCAGGGCCTGGGCCACTCCCCCGGCGACGGTGCCGTAGAGGTCTTTGCGGGGTTTGATCTCGTGTCCGAAGGTGTCGTGCAGCTCTTGGGCCAGGTCGCTGTAGGAATGAGCTTCGCCCTCCTGCGCCCACCGGATGAGGATGGGCAGCGCGTCCGGGATAACCCGGCTCCGCCAGGGTGTGCGTGCAAACTCCACCTTCGACCAATCGAACTTTTCCATCCCCTACTCCTCCCTTGTCGTCCCGCCATGGTAGCTGCGGGACCAGCACGGGAAAACGATGAGGGCCGGTGTCCTGCCCCCTCCCTTCTCAATCCTCGTTGGGCAGCATGATGCTGACCACCGGTTCCAAGGCGTCCCCGGGCCCGCACAGCGCTTTCAAGGTGATCTGGCGATGGGTCGACCGCGTCAGGCCCGACCCGGTCGCCGGGTGGGCTTCGTTCGACAACCAGTCGCCGGCGTCGGGCAGAGCCACGTGGAGCTGGTAGTGGATCTCCGAACCGTTGCCCTGCTGCCGCTTGATGGCCACGTGGAGCATGAAAAGCACGTCCCAGAGCCGGCCGTCCACCGACTGGCCGCGCAGTTCCAACCCTATGGGCACTTCCACGTAGCGAGACCACGCAGCGCGGGTGATGGTCACGGGAAGCTTGAAGCCGGCTTCTTTGGCCACATCGGACACGTCCACCAGGACGCCGTCCTCGATTGCCTGGGCGCGGGTGTAAGAATGGATGAGGTCGGAAGGCTCGAACATGTTGTTCCTCGCTTGGTAAGTGATGGCCCGCCCAGGGCATCCGGTCGGGATGTCCTGGAATGGGAAACCCACCGCCCCACCGCTCGGCGCGGTCAAGGGAGGAAATGGAAGGGCTGGCGCGGCCCGCAGCGCAGCGAGGACACGGGCCCTGGAATGGCCCTTGACCGGAGGAGCCGGGAGATGGGGCCGCGCGGAGCGCAAGGGGCTTGAATGGCGTGCCGCGATCGGCACACCGACTGGCCCTCAATCGGCCCGCCTGAATCCTCCAAGGAGGCGCTGCCACCAGGACCGGGGAACCGCTTCCGCGTTCTCTGGCAATGGAAACGCCCTGTCCCAGTCCAACTCGATCGGATCGCCGCCACTGGTGCGCACGAAGCCATGGGCCTTCAATGCCTCAATGGCGACGCTGGACGTCGCGTAGCACCGTGCGAAGACCCTGCCTTCCCCCGATGAACTGGCCAACGCGTGGCGCACCAATGCCTTGAAGCAACCACGCCGGGTGAATTCTGGTCGCGTGCCGGCGAGATGGAGCTCGTAGCCTTCGCGATCATGCATGCAGATCAGAAACGCCGCCGGCTGACCCTCCCAGGTCGCAACCCTCACGTCGCCGTCCACCCTGCAAACCTCCGGTCGATTGTGTCGCAGCTTCATCATCGTCAAGAAGCCGACATGAAGCAGCCCTTCCACCAAGGGAACCGCTTGGGCGCTGAGGGTTTCCCGGAAATGCCCTTGCCGTGCTCCGTCGCGAAGCAGAGCAGCTATCCATGCGGCATCTTCTGCAACAGCGGAACGAATGGAAATGGTCATACGTATGAGCAAACCTGGGGAACGTTGTTCATCCAACCACTCTGCGCCGCGGACGCTTCAGCGGTGAGCGGGCCCAAACCGCGGATGAAGCGAAGAGACGCCAGTTGGACGTCGTCCTGGGGCCAATACGGGCCATCCGGCGAAAACACGAAGTGGTCCCCTTGAAGGGCCCCGCAGGTGGTGCAATGGTGGGCCAAGTAGGTTTGCCCGGACGTCCGGGTGGCGTCGAAGCGAAGCCAAGGGGCGTGGCCGGCAACGAACGCAGCGGCCTCCTCGTTCAAGCGCTCGATGTAGCGCAACAAAGCACCCTCCCCCTGATCCACCAACCCTTCGTCGTCGTGCTCCTCGAACGAGGGCACCCAGACCGCGGCGGTGGGAGTGGGGGCATGGCAGAAATGGCACTCGGTCTGAGCGAGCAGCAGGCCGTAGGCCGGGGCGTGGAGGATGGATGCAGGGGCTTCATGGGTCATGGAGCCATTTTGCCCGGCCCGTGTATCAACCGGTGAGACGAGCTTGCGTTGAATCATGGGTGTTGCGGAGCGTGCCACGCTGCGAACCCAGCCACGCCATCTGCTTGTATTCGTCTCTACTGAGCAACTTGGACACCCCCAACCACTGCACCAGATGGTAGTGCGCAATCGTTCGTGGGTAGCGCTGAATCCCCTCGTGCAACAGTTTTGGCAGGAAACACACAGAACCATCCTGTCGCTCGTAAGCGTAGTAGTGTGGTGGTCTAATCAACTTGGACACTCGATAGGATCAATTTCGAGCATCGAGGTAGACCCATGGCAAAACAGATCACTCAGGGCATGAGGGATGAGGCGGTTCGCCTTGTCGTTGTGGAGGGGCAGACAGTCAGGGACGTCTGCCAGCTGATGGATGTCGGCCCGACGGCGCTGAGGCGCTGGATCGAGCAATGGCGGCGAAAGCATGACCCTCAGGCCGAGGCACCGCCGGTGGATGCCCAGGTCAGAATCGCCGAGCTGGAGGCCCAGAATCGCAGGCTCAAGGAGGAGCGCGACCTGCTAAAAAAATCCATCGCCTTCTTCATTCGGGACAGCGATCACCGGAACAGGTGATCCAGGAATTGGGGAAGGTCGCTCCGATCCGGTTGGTGTGTCAGTTGATGGACTATCCCCGTAGCAGCTACTACGCCTGGCTGCACCGGGAGCCCCGGATTGACCGGGCGCTGCTGGCCCAGGTTGATCTGGTTCGTCGCATTCATCAGTCCCATCGGGGGAGCTGTGGCTCTCGCAAGATGGCCAGGGAGCTGACCAACTGCGGCCTACCCATGGGGCGCTACCGCGCCCGGACGCTGATGCGCCGAGCCGGTGTCAGGGCGCGACAGCACCGGCGGCACAAGTACCACAGCCTTGGGCCGCAGGCACTGACGGCGCCCAACGTGTTGGAACGCCAATTCAACCCGGCGGCCCCCAACCAGGTCTGGGCAGGGGATATCACCTACATCCCGACCCAGCAAGGCTGGCTCTATCTGGCCATCGTGGTGGATCTGTTTGCCCGCCGGATCGTGGGCTGGGCTCACTCTCACGAAGGGGATGCCTGGCTGGCCGTCAGAGCCCTGCGCGGGGCGCTGAAACAGCGTCGTCCCAACGGGCGACTACTTTTCCACTCGGATCAAGGTCGGCAGTACACCAGCCATGCCATGGCCGAAATCCTGCGTGACAACGGCATCACCCAGAGCATGAGCCGGAAGGGCAACTGCTGGGACAACGCGGTGGTGGAACGGGTTTTCGCCACCCTCAAAGGGGAATGGCTTTACTCCAAATACCCCACTCGACAGGAGGCGGCAGCAGACATCGAGCAGTTCGTGGACTGGTACAACCACCGTCGGCTACACAGTGCCAACGGCCTTGTGCCACCTGCGCTTTGTGAAGAGCAGGTGGCCTGAACTCCCTTTGGGAGTGTCCAAAAATACTGGACCACCACATAGCGATGGCGGGAGGCACGCGTGGTCATGGCATTTCTCTCAGTGCGCCCAGAGGGCGCGGTCGATACAGCGTTCAAGGCGCTGGGCCAACCAAACGCTGAATGGAAGGGCGATGGGGGCGGCAATGGCGAGAAGGGAAAGGGTCATGTCGGCGGTTCCAGTCGGTTGAAAGAGCGGTGCGTTCTTCCTGATCCCAAGGTAGATCGCCCTGGAAATTTGTCCACGGTTGCAGTGGACAAAATCTTGACTAAAAGTGAAAACTGCGGAGCTAAGGCCGCAGTTATTCCTAACATCACTTCTCTCGCCGAAGGCGTCACCTGCTCTTTTCCACCGACGCTTCTACAGAGTCCGGCGCGCAGCGGCCGGTGGCGGCGTTGCGCCGTTGGCTCTACAGCCTTGCCCGCTTTGCACTGACACTTCCCCGGGCTGCCCATGCCTGCTCCAGGTGGACCGCGCGTTGTTCGGCTTCCACCGTGGCCACCACGTGCGGCATCGCCGTCTTCAGCGATGGCGTGTTCCAAAATGGGCTGCCCCGGTGAGGGTTGCCACCCAGCCGCAGCAGCAGCAAAGCCGTCTGCTCAAGACGATTGCGCTCGTCGGCGTCGTCGCTCAACTGGTAGTCCGCCGCCAGCTTTTCGAGCGGGCGCTCGCACCAGTGGTTCCTCTCTTGAGGGTGCGCACCAGCTTGCAGGAGGGCTTCGACGATGCGGGGCCAGGGAAGTGCGGAATGGAGCGCAGGACCTTCGTTGAGGCGCCACGCGTTGGGGTTGGCGCCCTGCCGCAGCGCCTGTAGAACGCCGAAAAGGCTTCCTTCGACGCACGCGTGAATCAGCTCGGCGCTCGGAGTTCCTGGCAGTGGTGGGCGGTGGTCAGCCATGGCGGCTGCCCCGAACCTGGTTCCCGAGGAGATCTCCTTGGACGTAGTCTCGGATGATCTGGCGCACCGCTTCTGCGGTGGAAATCCCCGCGTTCACCGCGCCCTGCTCCACCGCCTCCAAGACGCTGCGCTGCAGCGGAAGGTAGGCCAGGCGCACGTCCCTCTCCCCACCCAGCCGACGCTTGCTCAGTGCGTAAGGGTGGGCGGCATACATGGCGAGCACTTGGCGCACGGCTTCGTTTCGGGTGACCTGCGCGCGCGCGGCGGCCGCCTGCAAGCGCTCCAAATCACGGGAGTAGCCCCGGGAGGACGGAAGGGTGACAAGTTTTGGGGAAGGGACAGGTTGAAGCACGTCGCGCTCCGGCTTAGGACGCCGCGTCCAACGGCTTGGCGGCCGCCTCTCGGACCACCGCGATGGCACGCCAACGGTTGATCGCAGCGCCGGCGAAATACAGGGCGTCCACCAGTTCTTGCGCGGCCCCCTTCTCAAGCAGGGCCCGGTTGCAGGAGGCGAACCCTGCAAGGATTCCGTAGCGGTCCGCGTCGTCTTTGGCTTTGTTCATGGCTTCCGCAATTTGAACGTTCATGTCGAATCTCCTGATTTTTGCTGGTGGGTGATCGGCGGTTACAGACGCACGCGCTGACGAGGAGCTTCCAGGACAGCCGCCGGAGCTTCGCTGTGCGCCTCTTGCCGTGGGTTCCAGACCTGCCCACCGATGACCATGCTCGGGCCGCCTGCAGCAGGAAGGACCTGCGAAAGCCTGGCTTGCTTCGCTGCGGCGTTGATCGCACGCACGGTGCCCTCTTCCATGCCTTTGGCTTCGTAGATCACCTGCCCCTCCAGGTGATCCCCCGCTTCATCCACAAGGGCGGCAAGGGTTCGACCGAACTTCGACTTTGGTCCTTGGTTGCGAGCATCGGCGTCCCAACGCTCGATCACTTCGAACGTCTTCTCATGACGATGGCCAGACTTGTTGAGTTCTTGGAGCACCGCTTCGGCGTCTTTCACGTTGAAGCGAATGGCGGAGAGCTTCACCGGGTGCGCGTAGCCACCGCCACTCGAAGCCGATTGCGTGATGGCGACCGCTTGGTTGCCGTCGCTGACGAGGTGATGAATTTTCATGTCGATTTCCTTGATGGTTCCCGGAAGGCGCGATTGCCTATCCACAAACTCAAGGTAGATCGCCCCATGATTTTGTCCACTGCTTGAGTGGACAAAACTTTGACTAAAAGCAAAAACTGCGGAACTAAGGCCGCAGTTATTCCTAACATCACTTCTCGCGCCGAAGGCGTCATCCGCGCTTCTTCCATCGCCGCTTTCCAGAAACCTGCGCGAAGCGACCGGCGGTTGGTTTTTTGCACAAAAAAGGCCCCTCGCGGGGCCTCAAAGGACATGAATTGTTCTTACGCGATCAGTTTTTGTCAGCACGCCTTACTCCGCGCACTCCACGCCGATCCATTCTTCATCGAACCATTCGTCCAGCGTCGCCAGGTCCTTGACCTTGCAATTGGTGCCGTAATCCGACCCTTCCATGTCGAACACCACCTCATAAAGGAGCTGCCCGTCCTCTTGGCGCTCCACGTTGACGGAGACGGTTTGGTCAGCCAACAGCTCGTCGTCTTCGCATCCCAGCTCTGCCGAATTGCGGTTCAGCAGGAAAGCCAGCAGCGCGTCTTCAACGGAAGGCTGGAACGCGGGATAGAGATAGCCCGCCGCGCCGGTCGAAAAGGTATACCCAGACAACTGGTCAAACAAAGTGCTGGCAGCGGCATGCGCAGCTTCGTGAGCTTCCTTGATGGTGATGGTGTCGTTTGTGATGAGCATCGCGTGGTTCATGGCGAGATCCTTGTTTGTCGGTTGGCACGATTGCCTTCCCATGTATCCAAGGTAGATCACCATAAAAATTTGTCCACGGTTTCGGTGGACAAAATCTTGACTAAAAGCAAAAACTGCGGAGCTAAGGCCGCAGTTATTCCTAACATCACTTCTCGCGCCGAAGGCGTCATCTGCTCTTTTCCCACCACCGCTTTTACAGAAGCCGGCGCGAAGCGACCGGCGGTGGCTCTGGGCTTTGTTCTTTGAAAAAAAAAAGGCCCCCTCGCGGGGGCCCCAAAGGACATGGACTGATCTTACAGGCTGGTGGAGCGCCAGAGCTTGCCTGCGATGCCACCCACGATCAGCGCCACGGGCATGAGCGCCGTCAGAGCCATCGGGGGCACGGAGGTGAAGAAGTTTCGCTCGCCCTCTTCCAGGCCCGGGTAGAGCAGGCCCACGGCAACGCTGACCAGCTGCAGGGCAACGACGAAGAGCAAGCCCACCAGGGCGCCCTTTCCAAAGCCACCTTTGCGCGGCGAAACCGGGAGCCCGCAGGCCCTTGCCGCGCGCACGCGGGCCGCGCGCCAGTTCAACACGTAGAGCAGGAGCAGCAAGAGCAGCACGGCTGCCCCACCAGCGGCCGCCAGGCCGGCCTCCCAGCCGTAGCCCATGTTCTCGCCGATCTCTTGGGCTCCGGCAAGAAACAGCAGGCCTGCACCACCGAGGATGACGGTGCCCGGTGCCAGCAAGCCCCACTGCATGTGACCGCCGGGGGTGTGGTGAGCGTTGTAAGACATGGGACCTCCTTGAAGTGGTGTTCCCTCAATGCATAGCGCGATTCCGCGCCTTGGCAAGGTCAGCCCTTCTTCTGGGCTCCGACCGGCACCCAGCCTGTGGGTTGCTTCTCAAAGATGAAGTCGTAAGCCGACGGCACGGGAACGGGATCGGGCTTCAACTGCTGCCCGCCCTGGAACCCGACCACGTCCAGCGTTCCACCGGTCACGCACGTGGCCCGCTGGGGACCACTGGAGGTGCAATCCGCGGTGAGGTCTTTCCAACCCCAAACCTCGATTCGTTGGCCCATTTCGCTGGAAAGGTTGGCGTTGGCATGCGCCTCGTAAGCGTGGGCGACTTGTTCGATGGTGGGCAAATCCGCCTTGCTGCTGCAGGCGGCCAAGCCTGCGGTGATCAGGGCGAGGGAAACGTGGGTTGCTTTCATGCCGGTGCTCCTTGCGTATGGGTTAAATCAACGTCGATGGTTTCGTCGCGGTATCCGAGCCGAACCCTCTCTATCGTCACGTCCATCTTCGGCACCGTGCCCTCCACCCAGACCCGGTTGACGGAGAACACCACCAGATCGTCTCGGTAGCTGCGACCTTGTCGCGCCAAGTTGGCGGCCTCTTGGGCGCCCACTCGGATGAGCAGGTGGAAGCGGCCGGCGTTGGGTGGGCTGGACACCCCCGTGGAGGTGCGGTGAACCCACGGCACAAAGCCCTTGCCGGTGACGCTTTGTCCCGCCGCGGACACCTGAGACATCGGGATGAATCCTTCCAGCACGCCACGGTCGGCCCGATAGGCGACATCGCCCAGGGCTTGGAACGTGGGACGAACGGCAAACCGTCGGATGGCCTTGAAGCGCTGCAGGCGCGCGTCGAAAGCCGGGCCATAACGGCGCTCGATGGCAGCCGGATCATCGCCTGAGATGCCGTTGGCGCCCTGGGCCTTCGTGTCCATCAGCCACCATTGCCTCAGGCACCATTGGCGCTTGTCGGCGTCGATGCGATAGGACGAATGGGCCATGGCGAGCAGCTGCATGTCGCAAGTGTCCACGCCGCCACCACCCACAGCCGTCACCCCGGCCCGCAGGTGCTGAGCCCCTTCCAAGACGTCCTGATCCAGGTCCCAGTAGGTCCCGGTCGGCTCGACGTAAGGGCTCCTTGCCCTATCACTGACCACCTTGGGCGTGCCTTGGATGGCTCGGCCGATCTGGCGAAGCAGATCCGATTCGGCCCGGGCCTGCTCAGCGGTGCACCAAAAGATTGCAACAGCCCCCGCTACGCACAGCATCTTCTTCATGCTCCTACCCCTGTCGGATGCACGTTCCTATTTGCCATTTTGGCAAATGCAAGCGATGCTTGGAAGCATCACACTGGCGGGCCGATCCATGCGTTCAGCTTCGACCGATGCCAGCCCCGCTTCCTGTGTCCACTACCTACGGCCGCCGCCTCCGTGAGGCTCGCCTGGCCCGAGGGCTGAGCCAGGCGGATCTCGGGGCGGTTTTGGGATTGGAAGACCAGAACTCTGCGGCACCGCGCATTTCTCGCTATGAGAGAGGGGAGCGCATGCCCGACGAAGCAACCATGGAACGCTTGGCCGAAGAACTGGGACTGCCAGTGGCCTATTTCCACGCCGCGTCCGACGTGCTGGCGGAAGTGATCTTGGTGGTCTCCCGGCTCCCACCCGAACGCCAGCGTGAATTGCTGGCGCGGGTGAGAACCTACGCGGAATCTTTAGAGCTTTCGGAACGGGAAACCAAGTCGTAGTCCTGTCCCCGCCAGGGGTCGATCAGGGCTGTTGGACGACTGCCCTTTACTTCTTACCGTAGATTTCCCAGAGTTCCTCGCCGACCTTCAGAGTGCCCTTTGCCCAATCTGGCAACAGGTCACCCAAAGCCTCACGGAAGCTTCCAGAAATTGAGTGCGTGGCGTCGCCCGCTCGCTTCCCTGGCCCAATCCACCGGCGAATCCATTCTTTCCTGCGGTTAGTCTCGCTAGGCGGAGAGGAGCCAACAGCTCTGAGAGCATGGCGCTGCAACGCGATAACAGCGTCTACCTCTGCATAAAGCGCCCTAGCGAGCTCTGGAGCATCTCGTCTGCCCTCCAGTGCAGTCACCATGGCGCGAATGAAGTTATCGGAAAGAAGTGCAATCTCGGTTGCCTCCACCCACACGTGCCCATAGCGCTGAACGTCGTCCGACCTAAGGTTCAGCCCAAGCCGCGACAACTGCACCCCGTTTCGAAAAAGTTCCTCAAGCTTTTCCTCCCAGCTCATTTCCTCAAGCGGTGTTGTGCTTGCTTCTTCGCTCATGACCGTCCTTTCCTTGGGTGGTGGATCGTTATACCAATCGGCCGGAGGCACGGGTAGCTTGAGCATCCCATCGCGTTAGGGCCGCTGCTTAAAGCGGAAGCCACGTCTCCACGCCGCAGCTAGCTCTCATGGCGGCGCTGAAGCGGCGAATTCTGCGACGTCCTTGGGTGTCAACGGCCAACAGCGCAATAATCGGTCCTATTGACACCGATTTTTACAAACCTCAAAATCGGTCCCGTTAAGACCATTTTCCGAGATGAGGCCATGCAGACAACAGTCACCACGTCGCGCGCAGCGGCAATCATAGGCATTGGATATGAGGGACTTCGGAGCTACCTAAAGCGAGGACTGCTGGGTAAAAGTGGACTGATGCCCCCATTGGTTTCGAAGGATTCGCCTGCCCCAGACCAGAGTGCGGTTCGCGCCTCTTGGAAGCGCTTTGGATTCACAGACCTCTGCCTCATGCGTTTGGCAAAACAGCTGGTGGACATGGGACTGAGCTTTGATCAGGCCAACTCCATCGTTTCGAACGAAGAAATGCGTGCGCTTTTCAGCGAAGGCAGTGCCACCACAGACGCCGTGGTCATGTGCTGGCCACCTTTTCAGGAATACATGGTCTTCGTGGGTGAGGAACGACGATACCTAGCCGATCACTTGGCACAGGCAAACGGAACTGCTCTTGTGATCGAACTGAAGGCTATTGCCCAGACCGTCACGTCGAAGCTCAAGGAAATCCGGAATGAGGGGGTTTCGGCTCTTTAAGGCGTATGGCCTGCGCTCTCCACCTGTTGTCCGTCAACGATTGTGACAGCAGCACGCGAACGAGTTCGCTGACGTGCATTCCCTCCCGGTCAGCCACCTGCTCCAACAGGTCTTTCAGCTCCTGTGGCACGCGAACGGCCATCTGCACGTAAGGTGGCCGGCTCACGTGGACAGCCTCGCCAGGGTGAGCACCCACGCCAGCACTAGCCCAGCCAGGATTTGGGCACGCAAGCGGTAACGCACACGAAGCGCCCCGCTGGCGTGCCGTGCATTGACCCAGAAGATGCCAGCCAGGCCCAACACGGTGGCCAGGAACGCTGCAGCCAGGACGGCGGCCAACACCGCGCCCACGGTGGTCATGCCAGCGCCCCTGCCATGGTGGCCAGGACGAACCACTGTCCAGCGATGAGGCCGTAGCCGATGAGCAATCCCTCCAAGCCCGCCCAGCGTTGGCCGGGGGTGCGCAGCAGCGCCGCGCTGTCGTTGAGCAAGGACCACCCGGAGAGGATGGACAGCCACTCAAAATCAATGGTCATAGCGGTCATAGATCGAGCCCTCCCCTCCAGCGGAATTGATGGTGGAGGGCAACATGACCTCCTCGTTTTTCACGCGTCCGAACACGCTGGCAAACACGTCCATCAGCGAGGTGCTTTGGGCCGCGTCCCGTTCGGCCTGGCGCGCATACTCGTCCAACCCAGACGGGACAACCTGGCGTGCGCCGTTGACGGCGCCGCGCAACCCGCTGGCGTTGGGCATGCTCGCCCCAAAGGTGCGGTTCCACGTGTCGGAAAACCGGTCCAAGCCGTCCATGCCCATAAACAGCAATCGCGCCAGCACCAGGACAACCACGGCGTTGACGACAAGCCGCGTCGTCAGTCTGAATCCAATGAACATCTTCCCCCCTTTCGTTTCGTTGGTCGGTGTCAGACGCACGCATCGCGAACGCCATACGTTTGGGATACACCGGCACGCGAAACCCACAAGGGGGTTATTTTGACTAAAGCTAAAAATTGGGAGAAAAGCCCAATCACGCTGCAGGCGCGGCTGCACTTGCCCGTCAGCCGGCGCTCGACTGGGGCATTGCGTTGAACGGTCCGAGTGACCAAATTGGCAGGGCTAAATCGGGCCCAAGTCTTTGACCACCGCCTGGCCAGGCTTCAAAAAGCCCAATAGCAACCGTCCGCCGGCGACGGTCCGCCCCATGCTGGCGTTGAGGTATCGAGCCTGGAGCTGCGCTGCCACCAGCAGGTCCTGGGTGGCCATGCTGGCGATCGCCGGGCTCACGGCCTGCTGCTGTACAGTTCAGACGCAGATGCATGGTTGTTCGATCAAGGCTTGCAAGCCAGTGGAGCTGGGGCTGAAGTTCATGGAAAGCTTGCCGATAAACCTGTAACAAGGTAAATGAGGCGAGAAGCCAAGCGAAGCGATGGCGCGTTTCAGATCGGGGGTTGCTTTGAGCGTTCGAGAAAATCGGCTTCGCTACGTCTTGACCGTAATAGGAGCCACGGCGGCGTGCGTCTTGGCGATGCTCGCGGTCGCCCAAGCCATCCTCTACGTGCGTGACAAGGAAGGGGCGGAGGCAGTGGCGGAAGCCGCGGTGACGCGCTCGGAGGCTTTATCCCTTGCAAGGCGCGTCGCGGCCGAACAAGCCTCTCGCATTGGACAGCCGCCTTGCTCCGCCACCGACATTGACTCACTGAAAGAGATCGCGTTCCGCTCCAGCTACATGAACGACATCGGTCGCATCCGAGACGGACGCCTTGTCTGCAGCGCTCTCTGGGGGCGCTCGCGCCCCTACACCCTCCCCGCCCCACGCTTCTCCAGCGGCGCTGTCCGGCTTTGGCACGCATCGGATCTCGTTGGCTCCCCCTACACCGGGTCCAATCTGATCGCCCAAGGCGACACATTCACCGTGTCCTCCCCGTCTGCCTTCGAGAGCTTGGACCCTGCGCGCAGCAGCTCCATCAGCATCGAAACGAAGGACCGATCGTTTACATTCCGCACCTTGTCCCCGACCAGCCGCGTCGGCACCCCGTCTCTCGTCCAAGCTCAACATTGCAGCCGGGTGGCCGACGTTTGCGCGTTCGTTACCAGCCCTAGGCACGTGGTGTCCGAACTGCCCTCGGCGTTGCTCACCACCATCCTGTCAGCGGGTGCCTCGGTAGGGCTTTTGCTCGCGTTCTTGCTGATCAAACACCAAATCACGGCTCGGCAAACCATCCAGCAACGGTTGGTGCTTGCACTGAAGCGCAGCGAGATCGAACTGGCCTACCAGCCACTGCGTCGAATTGGCACGCGGGAGCTCGTGGGATTTGAAGCGCTCAGCCGCTGGCGCCCGCCGGGAGACGATGAAATCCCGCCGGCCATCTTCGTGCCCATCGCCCACCGATTCGGCCTGAGTCCTGATCTTTTTCGATACGTGCTGGCCCGTGCCATGAATGATCTCGCCCCCGCGCTGAGGGAGCATAGGAACCTCTACGTAAGCATCAATGCCGAGCCCGTGGACATGGCCCAAGAGTGCGTCGTTCGCTACATCGGCAGCGTCACCAACGATTTTGGCGTGTTGCCAGAGCAAATTCGCATCGAGATCACCGAGCGGGAAGAACTCGTGTCCGCTGCCGCAAAGAGCAACATGCAGGCCCTCTCAGTTCTGGGATACCGGTTCTTGATCGACGACTTCGGGACCGGCAGCGCCAACTTCTCCCGCCTCGCCCAATCGCCGTTTCGAGGAATCAAGATCGATCGCATGTTCGTGGCCGCTATCAACGAGGACTCCCCCCTGCGGCCCGTTTTGCCAGGGATGTATCGCATCGCACGTGAGCTTGGGCTGGATGTCATCGCAGAAGGCGTCGAATCAGAGGCGCAAGATTTGCTGCTCTACCGGATTGCTCCAGAGGCTATTGGCCAAGGGTGGCACTATGGCTGCCCTCTCTCAACCAAAGACGCGCTTGCCGCCATCCAAGTTGGGTAGCCCTCGCGCACGGGTCGACCCGAGCGCGTTCACTGGCGCTTGACGTTCGCCCTAGCAAGATGTCCGTGCGTCCGATGGACGCGACAATCGTGAAAATCTCCGCTATGGCGCTGACCCCAGTTGGCGCCGCCGAACCCAACGGGGTGACTCCCCCTCCCCTAGGTGACGCCCCGGCAGTTCAGGGCATCGTCGTGATCGGCCCCCCTAGCAGGCGGCCTCTTTAGGGCAACGCGCGACACACACCCTCAGCAGTGGTCCGCAACCGACTGGCCGCCGGTCTGGCCTTTTGCTGGTTAACGAACTGGCTCAGCGCTTTCCAACAGCGCCGCTCGGTTACTTCCCTGTGCCTAAGGCTGTCGCCGTGCAGCCCGCCTCTTTATCATGCTCCTGCGACGGCAATAGAGGGATCGGACAGCGGTATCTGGCGTGCGGACTGCGCGGACGACCCCGTAGATGAATTCTTCAGAATCCAATTGTCTCATCTGGTTCCGGTGGGGTTGTCGCGGTGCATCATATGCATTCCGCTCTGTTCAGCTTTTTGTTCATCTTCATGCCCAACATTGGACGTTTCTTCATCGATCAGGTTGAGGGTGTGCGGCGGGCCGACGGCTCGCTCTTGCAGGTCACGCGGATCAGTTGCGCTTGTCTGGAATGCGGCCGCCAACTGCGATTGGTTCCAGGGCATGGCCTGCTGGACTTGGACGGCGCCGCCGTGCTCACTTGCCCGCTCTGTGACAACCGCTAGGCGGTGGCACGCGCGAGGTTGGAAAAGCTTTGCCCCCAACCTAACCACCCGCGCATGGCGAGTCTTGATTGAAGAGTGGACCGCTGTGTGCTGGCCCGAAAGGGCCGATTGACGGTGCAGTCAAGCGGAACGCTCACCGGTTTCCAACGCTTGAGCTTGGGGCCACCCTGCTGCCAGACCGCGATTCGGTGGCCAGCCAATGGAGGAGGGGTATGCACAAGGCTGAGACGGAGGCGTTGGTCAAGTTGGAGCTCCGCCTGAGCGAGTGCGAGAGGCGCCTGCCCAACGCTGAGGGCGAAACCAATGCCTTGGAGTATGCGGTCAGGGCTTTGGTGGCCAGTTCTGCCAATCCCACCGCGGTGCGCCTTGCATGGGCCCACCTGATGCCCATGATCGTCGACATCCATGTGCCTCCCCAGCCAACGCTCCAATGCGGACTTTCTGCTTGGCTTGCGTCATGGACTGAGGTCCGTGGCCGAGCAAATCGACGCTTTGCCCTGCCCCCTAGAGACCTCCCAGATCGAGAACGGTTGCTTGGCCCTTTGAGAGAATTGCTGCCAACAGACGACCGCCCGCTAATGGCCGCTCGCTGTCGCCGTTGAGGTAAGCGGCTTGCAAGCGTCCTGCTGCCATCAACTCCGCCCGTCCCATGCCTGCTGGCTGATTCCGCAAGGGCTCTCCTGGCGACGCCAAGCCTCCCACCAGCGCTTGGACCACGGCGGGACGGCCATCTTCGGACTTTGCATAAGCGGTGGCAACCATGCGCTGGGCGTGCGCCGACCAGCCGCCCAAAACCAACTCGGTGTGCATAGCGCTGATGGGTATGCCAGCGGCTGCCGCCGCGCTCACGTAGTTTGGCCAGAGGCGATCAATCACGCCGCCAAGCTCGCCGGACAGCCGCTCTATCGTGAAGTCTGCTCGAAAACTGGCTTGGAGACAGAGCTCGTAGATTCTTAGGAAGAACTGGGCCGACCCACGCGTGGCCAAGACGGCGTTGTGCTGAGGCAGCAGAAGCAACTTGGCGCCCTCTGAGTGCGCCCCGGTTTGAGCATCTTGCGCAAGGGTATCGACGGTCACAGCCAAGTGATCGGCACTCAGCAACACGTTCAAAATGCTCATCTGCCGTCCTTGGGATCCATTCCGTCGATTGAACCTTCCAACGCCAATTCAGCCATAGGGGTTGTTGAGAATCTCAGACGCAATCCGCTCTCCCGCGTCCAACGCATGGAGGCACGACGACGCTTTGATGCTCAAATCCGAGCGCCCTCCCACGCCGTGGACCTCGACAGCGAGAAGAACCCAACGGCTTTCACTGAGCCGCCAGATCTCGGAGGTGTAAACGTGCTCTCCCACCGACAAGGTGACCCGTTCTAAATCTTTGCCCGGCTTGGAAGTACCCATGGCCCTCGAACCCTGACTGTTCAAAAGCAGTGTGCACGCGAACGCCGCTGGCCTCAACTGATCGCCTTCCTGCGACGCGGGGAGTCACACTCAAGCGAAATGCCCCCCGATGGATCAGACCCAGTCCTCATTGGATGCCGGCGATGTGACCGTGACCTGCCCAACCTGGGGTGGCCGTCATGGCGTTGAAAGGGCGGGACATAGTGAGGGGGCCGCGCCCACCGCGTTCGGGGCATCTCCGGCCGACTCCACCGCTGAAATGGGCCCGATCTGCAGCAGAGCCAAGGCCGCCAAGCACGCCTGCCGACTGGCGAACGTCTCCCGGGGAGCCATCAAAACATGCCCGCGTGGCGCCACCAGCCGCCAGCGCCAACCTTCCGCCCCGGTGATCCCGGCCCAAAATCCCACCCGGTGGTATACCTCAACG
The DNA here is from genome assembly GCF_023518235.1 of Stenotrophomonas maltophilia. Taxonomy (NCBI): domain Bacteria; kingdom Pseudomonadati; phylum Pseudomonadota; class Gammaproteobacteria; order Lysobacterales; family Lysobacteraceae; genus Stenotrophomonas; species Stenotrophomonas maltophilia. The sequence goes on along the minus strand of NZ_CP090423.1, from coordinate 400,432 downwards.
TACATAGCTGCCTTGCGTGATCAATCTGCGATGCTAGCGCGATCGAACCGAGCTCGGCCTATCTTCCGGCCGGGCGTTTAACTCGTCTTTTGAACAACGCGCTCAGGCGTGCGTCGCTAGAGCCTGCTCCGGCCCCGGGACGCCCCGGCTCACAGGCTCATCCAGCAGGTTTGAGCCCCCAGGACGTCCGGGAAGAGACCGCAACAATTGACTCACCCTGTGGACGCTTCCTCCCCTACCCCCCTCCGCACCCAGCACGTAGAGAACCCGCCCCTCAAACTGGGCGGATACCAGCTCAAGCCCCTCCACGTCTGCCAACTTCTTCGTCAGAAGAGCTCGCCACGACGCGGGCGGTTCGGATTCAAATTCGACGATCACCGCGGTATCACCGCACTCCAGCGGCATGATTTCGACGCGAAGGGCGTGGGGCGACGCTGCCGGCAAATCGGGGGCGGATCGGGCCATAGTGGGAGTGTCCAGGCGGGAGGGGTGGGGATTGAGTATCCAGCCCTCGCGGCAAAACCGCGTCAAGGCGCGACGGCGCCCTCGCCTTCCCGTGATTGCCGTCATCACAGGGATGCACCAGCGCTTTACTCCCAGTCCTGCATGATTCCTCGAATTTTTGATCAACCAGGTTTGCTATGACTGCCTCTCGTACCCTCGCATCCTTCTTGTAGAGCACGACGTCGCCATCCGCGAATCGATGCAGGACGTTCTCAAAGACAGCGGCTATGACATCACTGCGGTCGGAGACGCTGAAGCGGCTGTGGAGCGCTTGGCGCAGCAACCCGCCTTCGATCTCCTCATCTCCGACGTGGGCCTGCCGGGGATGAACGGGCACGATCTCGCCAAGCACGCCATGGCACGCCACCCTTCCGTGACGGTCCTGCTGGTCACCGGTCACGGGGGCGTTCCCGGCGCAGACCCACACTTCCTCGAAAACGACGTTATGCTGCTCAAGGAGCTTTCACGCTGCTGGAGTTGCTGGGAACGGTTCGTTCGACGCTTTGACGGCTTCCAGCAACAACTCGGTCACTCTTCTTTCCAACTCCCCCGCGGCGAACGGCTTGGTGAGTATCTCCATGCCAGACTCAAGCTGGCCGGCTCCTACCGCGACGCTTGCTGCATAGCCGGTGATGAATAACACCGGCGTGTCGGACGGCGCTGCCGGCCCGCGTCCGCCACCTGCCGCCCATTGAGCGAGCCCGTCAGGCCCACGTCCGTAATCAGCAAATCAAAGTGCTTTTCGCTGGCATGCACAGTGAGGGCGTCGCTGCCGTTTGCAGCCGCCTTCACGCGGTGGCCCAAACTGCTCAGCACCTCTTTCACCAGCGTGCGCATGGCGGTCTCGTCTTCTACCAGAAGGACCGAGCGACCAGGCGACGTGGCTGGGGGAAGCGCGGGCGTTTCCTGGATTCGGTCATCGGTATCAGCCGTGCTTTGCGGCAAATAAAGGTGCATCGTGGTTCCCACCCCAGGGATGGAGTCAACCGCCACCTGACCGCCGGATTGGCGCGTGAATACGTAGATCGGCAAGCCCCACCCCGTGCCCTACCCGATCGGCTTGGTCGTGAAGAAGGGCTCGAACACCTTTTCAACAACGCTCGCGTCCATGCCGGTTCCCGTGTCTCGGACCGACAAGCGAACATAGGGTCCAGGCGTCAGCACCAAACGCTCCGCCAGTCCGCCATCGACGTGTGAGAGCTCGGCCTCAATCGAGATGCGCCCTCCATCCGGCGTCGCATCGCGCTCGTTGATGCAAAGGTTGAGAAGGGCGTTTTCCAGCTGCGGAGCATCCACCCGCACGACGTCCTCCACTTGATCCGACCGCGTCTCGATCTCAATGGAGGGCCCGATGGAGCGGGCCAGGATGTGGAGCGTCCTGTTCACCATGGCCGACACGTGGATGGCCGACGGTGCCAACGTCTGCCGGCGAAAGAACGCCAACAGTCGTTGGGTTAACGCTGCAGCTCGGTCGGCCCCCGTTCGAGCCATCTCCACGTAGCGACCCAGGTCCTCCAAACGGCCTTGGCCAACGCGCATCTCCAACAGCTCCAAGCCCATGGAGACCCCGGTGAGCATGTTGTTGAAGTCGTGGGCAATGCCGCTGGCCAGTTGGCCGGGGGACTCCATCTTCTGGCCCTGTCTCAGCCGTTCCTCCATCGCCATCAGTTCGTCAGTGCCGGCCTGCACCCGCTCTTCAAGCGTTGCGGTCAACTGCTGCAAACGCTCTTGAGCCACGCGGCGATCGGTGATGCCGGAGGCTGCACCGAACCACTCGCTCACGTTGCCTTCGCTGTCCATCAACGGGACTGCCCGCAACTGTATCCAGCGGACGGAGCCGTCTGGCAACAAGGCGCGGTGTTCTACCTCCAACGGCGACGCCAACTCCGCGGCATGAGCAATGGCCAATTCCACCGCGGGCCTGTCCTCGGGGTGGATCAGCTGTTGACGCCAGTTGCCCCCAGTGGCCTTGAGCTCGGCCATGTCCCCTTGGCGATAAATCTGCTCCTGCTGCCAATCGGGGGAGATTGAGTAACGCGACTGGGTGGCCGCGGCCACAAATGCCCCCAGGGGCCGCTCGCTTGCGCCTAGGATTGGCACAATTGGCGCAATGGAAGCGTGCTGGCCTTGCGTTGAGCCTTTCCATCAACCTCTCCGCTCGGAATGTCGCGCGGCAAGGAATGGCCGATGAACTCGTGGCCAAAATCCACGCGCAGGGGTTGGATTGCCAGGACGTGGAGGTCGAGATCACCGAGGGAGAATGGCTGCGGGTCAACTCGCTGCCGGGCGAGCAACTCAAGCGGATGGCCTCGTCAGGCATTCGGCTCGGGGTGGATGACTTCGGCAGCGGCTACAGCAATTTCGGGTACCTGACCGAGTTGCCCATTCACACGCTCAAGCTCGACAAGTCGCTGATAGACGATATTTCCGAAGACCAACGCGCATTGCTCAAGGTCCAAGCGATCGTCGGTCTGGCCCATGATCTGGGCTACTCGACCGTCGCTGAAGGAGCCGAGACGAACGGTCAGGTCGCCAAGCTCCAAGGCCTTGGGTGTGACGAAATTCAAGGTTTCGCGCTTTCCAGACCCATCAGCGCCATTGAGTTGGCCGAGCTCCTTGCGCCCTGACCCGAGGGAGTTTGATACTCGGTCTTCCAGCCGACGAACCGTCCCGGATGGAAGCACGCGGAAGGATCCTGCAGCGTGCGTATCGCTTTCAGGAAGTCTGCGAGATCGCTGAGGCCGCTGACTGCCTCTGGCCTATTTCAGGACCCTACCCGTGGCTAATACCGGCTTTTATTTTGCTTCGCTTTGTCAATGGAGAACTGACCTCCGACGGCGCTCTGGCGCGTCTGCATGCTGTTGAGGCCACTTGTAGCAGCTGTGGTCTCACCTCGCTGCTAGCACCGGGCGAGGGCCTGACGGACTTGGAAGGCGCCGGTGTGATGGTGTGCCCACACTGCCAGAACCACCAAGCGGTGAGCCGGATGAGGTTGGAAGAGTTCATGAAGCGAATGGCCGGCACGAACGCTACAGCCACCGCTAACCCATCGTCTTCGGACGACGGGCAGGTCTTGTCAGAGTGAGGCCCTTGGCCTGCCAATCTGAACGCCTCGGATTTCTTAGGGCATGAATTGCCACGGTGGACACATTAAGGGCATGATGCGATCGCCCTTTGGTCTTTGCCCACAGAAACCATGACCGTTCCCCTGCCTTATGATCCATTTCTGCAGGCCTCATCAGAGCCATTGCTGGAGCTGGTGATTGTGCGTGTGGGCTGCGATTTGTTCGGTGTGGATGTCGAGTCGGCCGTGGAAATACGCGGACCAGAGACGCTGACCCGAACCCGGGACCGCCAGTTTGTAGTCTCGATCAGAGGGCAAGACGTCCCTGTGGTTGATCTGGGCTTGATCACCGGAGGCGATGCAGTCGGGACGGGTTGTCCAGCAATGCTGTTGGTTCAATCCGCGGTTCAGCTGTTCGCCCTTGCAGTGGACGAAGTCTTGGTCATCGAGAGCCTGTCTGCCTGGCGTGCCGAGCCTGCCGCTCACAGCGACCGATTCGCTGAGCTCTGCCCGCAGGGCGTGCAGCTGGGAAACGGCAAACGCGTCGCCGTCATTGACCCTGGTCGTGCCCTATCCATTCAGCAACGGCTGGAGATCGATTCAGGTTGATTGCCCAATGCTGCACGGTGCTGCCGCTTTCAGTTGCAACCGATTCGCGCGCGTTCCAAGTTCCACGCTTTGCGGTAATCTCTGGCTGACACCGCGATTCCGTGCATGAGGCGCTCGATGGAGAAATTCGACGGAGCAACGTGGTTCCCACTGGACAGGTTTGAAGTCGGCATTGACGCCGAAACAGCAGTGGTTGCACTCGGGCTTTACCAAGTTCGCAACGCGGCCGGTGACTCGACCATGTGCGGCTCGACGATGACTCCGACGCAAGCGGAGCGAACTGGCAATGCCCTTTTGATCGCCGCCAACCGTGCTCGCCTGACGATCCCGGGCTCAAGCAGCAGCCACTGATCCTCTTCTGTGTTGATGTGCCTGCTCGCGGAGGGCTTGGTGAACGACGAGGTCAGGGACGCATTTTTGCGTCTTCAAGAAGCAATGAATCGCATGCATATACGTGTTGCGGCGCTGGAAGCGGCCACAGTGCTCCTGCTTCGCACGAACGCCGGCAACGCCAACGTCGCAGACGAGTTTGAGCGCAGCATTCGGCACTACCTCCAAGGGATGGACCAGCACCGGGACCATGTCTTCGCGTTCGAGGAGATCGTCGAGCCATGGCTGGGCATCCTGAGGGAACCATTGGCTGGCATTCCCCCGTCTCCGAGCCGCTGAACTGCCAAAGCGGAGCGGCCATCGGGCGGCCGTAACCTCGGCCAATGCCATTGCCGCCTCGCCGCCTCACGGCGCAAGGCGCCGAGCTTTCGGCGCGCTTGCGGGTCTGAGGCCGCCATCCAGGCGGCCTCACCCACGGTGACTTCAGCGGCAACTTCGGTCAACCATGCCCTGCGAGCGACCATGCGTTCGCACTGGCCTTGGAAGGGCGGTTAGAACTCCTGCCAGTGCGCTGCGTCCGCAGATACCTGCCGTGCGGGACGAGCTGGCAATGCCTTCGGCGGGGTTGGCTTGCCCGCGTAGGCGGTTTGAGAAAGGCGGGAGCCGTCCACAGCACCTGGCTTGGTCAAGCTTGCACTGGCCGTGGCTGGCGTCTTTCCCTGCGCGCGTTCATTCACCTTGAAGACCGCGACGGCGGTTGCCAGCTGTACCGACTGGTCTTCCATGGATCGGGCAGCGGCGGTCGCTTCTTCCACCAACGCGGCGTTCTGCTGGGTCGTTTCGTCCATCTGAGAAACAGCCTGGTTCACTTGCTCGATGCCCGACGCCTGCTCCTGAGAGGCGGCAGATATCTCACCAATGACGTTGGACACGCGCTCAACCGAGCTGACAATCTCAGACATCGTCTGGCCAGCCTGGTCAACCAGCGCCGATCCTTGAGCGACCTTGGCCACAGAGTCCTCGATTAGCCCCTTGATCTCCTTGGCTGCAGAGGCAGAGCACTGTGCCAACGTGCGCACCTCGGAGGCCACCACGGCGAACCCTCGACCCTGGTCCCCGGCTCGAGCCGCCTCCACGGCCGCATTGAGTGCGAGGATGTTGGTCTGGAAAGCAATGCCATCGATCACGGAGATGATGTCCCCGATGCGGCGCGACGAGGCTTCGATACCCCCCATCGTCTCCACTACTTTCCCGACCACTCCACCGCCCTGCCCGGCCACGCGCGAGGCCCCACTCTGGCCAACTCGCTGGCCTGGCGTGCATGCTCGGCGTTTTGGCGCACGGTGGAGGTAAGCTCCTCCATGGACGCCGCCGTCTCTTCCAAGTTGGCCGCTTGTTGTTCGGTGCGTCGCGACAAGTCGCCATTGCCCGCGGCAATTTCCGTCGACGCGGTATTGATTGCCGTGGATGCCTGCTGGATGCGGGAGACGATATCGGTCAGCTGAGCCACGGTCGCGTTAGCGTCTTCGCTCATCGTCGCAAAGACGCCGCGGAAGTCGCCTTCCATGCGGTGGGTCAAGTCGCCAGAGGCAATGGCCTGAAGCAAGGTGGAGACGGCGCTGAGGCTGTGGTCAGCTGTCTCCATCAGACGGTTGAGGTCCGAAACCATCAATTCAAAGTCGTGCTGGAACGCAGACGTGTTACCGCGGGCGGAGAAGTCGCCGTCGGCAGCCGACACTGCCAACCGCTTGATCTCCGTGTTGATCGCCAGCAGACTTGCTTTGGCAGCGTCCATCGATTCGTGGAGCACGCCCGGGAGCCGGGCAGGCGTCGCGCGTCACGCCGCAGGTCACCGGCCGCATACTCGTTGAGCACTTGGATGGCATCCAGGATGGCCTCAAGGTGCTCGAACACCATTGTGTTCATGCCCTTGGCCAGCTCGCCGTAGACACCGGGCAGGTCCTCCGGAATCCGGTGCGAGATGTCTTCGGCCTCGTGAAGCTTGACCATGACCTTGGTGTCGTTCGAAAAACGCTCCAAGGTGGCAACCATTTGACGGAGGGAGAGCAGCATCTGGCGCGCCTCATCGCGGCTCTGGTAGTCGGTTCGCACGTTGAGGTCGCCATTGGCCACGCTGCGGATAGCGGGCAACGCCTCACCAATGGGCCGGGTGACCGAACGGCTGATCGCCCACCCCAGCACGCTTGCGACCAAGTACAGCACCGCCAAGACCAAGCCTGTGATCGACATCAGGTTGTTGAGGCTTGCTGCGTTGGTTGCGAGTTCAGCCTTCATGCCGCGAAGGTTGTATTCGCTGACTTTCTCCATGGCGTCGAACAGCGCCACGCGCTTTGCCCTGGATTCTGTCACCGAGATCGTCTGCGCGGCCTCGGCATCGCCAGCGAGGAGCGCAGCGTGAAGCTGATCGTGGATGACAAAGTAATCGCTCAACGCAGCGCTGACCGGCTTGAACAACGCGGCATCTTCGCCATCGGCGAAGGACCGCAGGTATTGCTTCACCAGCTCGTTGATCTTGGCCTTGCCCGCCACGATCCGCTGTTCGTATTGCTTGACGGCCTCAGCGGAAGTGGCTTCGCTGACCTGGGAGGTTTCGTAGATGCGGAGATCGCCGAACTGCGCACGCATCTCTCCGATGGCATAGCTGCCAGGCGCCCAGACGGACTCAATCCTGGACAACTCCTGCTTCGAATGTGACGCGCGGACAATAGTGAAGATGCCCAACGCCAAGGTCATGCTGGTCGTTATGGCGAATGCCAGCATCAGTTTTTTGGAGATGCTTCCGACGTGGCTTCTTCGGCGCACAGGAAGAACACGGCGTCGCCGTGGCTTGAAGCACTCAACGCGCTATGAATGGAGATAAGCGCGGCGAAAGGAGACCTGACGAAGGCCTCCTGGTAACTGTGGCCTTTGATCTCGCTCGCCGTGGCCAACAGCGCGCTTGGCCTGCTCCGCTCGATCAGAAAGCGGCCGATTGCTGGAGTCGGGAAATCCAATGGCGAACGACGTATTCAGGAGCCAGTTCTTGAACGCTGTCTGCAGGACAACGATCTGGTCGCCGTCTTGAAAGTGACGGTGCTGAACGACAGTGCTTCTGATGATGCAAGTAGCGCGCATTGATGGGCAGCAGCGACGTTCGCTTCCAGCGTATCCACTGTAAAGAGGAAGGCTTGCGGTCCAATGCACTCCAAAGGGCGGATGCATGTTGCCAGTCAGCTAGCGCACGTGCGCGCCTGCCGGTTCGCCTCTGCAATCTTTGCCAAGCGCCTCGATCCAGGAAGCGATCTGTTTGACGCCGTAGGGCTTGGACAAAACACCCCGATCCCGGTGCCGGCTGATCACATCGTTCGGATGAAGCGTGGAGGTAAAGAAGACAGCGATGCCATCGCGCCGAAGTTCGTCTGCCAACTTGTATGCACTGCGCCGGGCGTCAGGGCTGGCGGGCACATCCAGAATGACGACGTCGACGTGCCCCGCTTGCGCTGCGCGCAAGGCTCCTGAGCTGAATTCCAAGCATTCGACGTCATAGCCGAGCTCTCTTAGTTCGACTCCAACCACCTCACAGATGGAGGTTTCAATGTCCACGAAGAGAACGTTCATGTGGATTGCCGTTCCACAAGGTCGGGTCAAATTTTCCACACGGTCAGCAGCTGGTTCAAGCTAGTTGGGACGACTTCTGCTTTCGGCAGACGGAATCTGCTCAGCTTTGCCAACGCTTCATCGGGAGCGCGAGAGGAGCTCCCAGCATCCTTCCGCCGGGTGACAGACCAGTCGCCACGATGTTCATTTCGCCTCCCCTTCGCTGAGTGGTTTCGAGAGGGGCCCCACGTAGACTGAGGCAGACGGCCCTCCCGTGAAGCGCACAAGGAGATCCATCGCCGTTGCATTCATTGCGTCCGCATCGCCCCGCTGAGAGAAGCTGGCCCAGTCTGCCATCGCGATGCTCTGCAGCTGGCCCTCCTTGGCCAAAAACAGCCGCATAGGCCACCGCGGCAGCCGACGTTGCGAGACACGCCCGCGTGCCAACTCGATGAAGTTCAGGTGGCTGCGCGCTTCGGATGCCCTGGCGTAGGCAACGCGAAGGCCATCCGGTGGACCCTCCAGGTAGGACAGGAACCGGGCCCCGTCGTACAAGGTCACCCCGGTCACGCCGGCCTGTCTGTTGAACCGCTCCGCGTCGGCTATCAACTCAACCAGCCGCCCAAGGCTAAGGTAGGGGCTGGCCTCACTCACAAAAACCACCGCACGGTTTGGCATGACACGCTCCTAAGATTGCTTCAGACCCAACAACCTGACGGGTCGGGAAGAGCAACAAGTGCTACACGGCAACCTTTGATTTTGCCTTCCAGGCGCCTGTTTCCAGATCCTTCCGCAGCACCCAGTCCTTCGCCGGAATCTTTGCCCCACGGGCGGTCAGGTAGTCCGGCATGAATAGCATGATCTCCCCCCCTTGAATCAGACAGCTGGTCGAGAGGACCACGCCGTCACTGAGCTCGACCAAGCAGGTGGCTCTCTCGCCCAGTTCAGCCTGCTCGCCTGTCAGGGACGCGGTGGCCCCTGGGTAGATGTGGCTGTGAGTAAATTCCAACCGCATGGCATGCCCCTGTCGAATGCCTCAAATTCATGACTCCCCTGCTTCCACTGTGCAACGTGAATCGGGCGGCCTACAGAGGAAATCCGTTACCCATCACTGCGGAACGTCATCGAGACGATTGCCGACCAATGCGGCAAGCCGCTCCATCCCCGTTTCTGGGATGAATTTCCCTCCGAAGCGTTGGGAGAAATTCACCCAGTTCGACCTCATCAGTGCTTTGAGCTCGGCTTCTGAAATCCGCAGGAAGAGCAATGCATGCGCAGGGAACCGCAACTGCTGGATGGATCCCCGCGCCAGCTCAACGATTTCGGTATGCAGGGTGAAGGACTGGGTGTAAACGGAGCTCGCAGCCACCGCACTCGCTGTGCCTTCCAAATATGTTAAAAACCTGCTGCCGTCGAAGCATACAACTGCACGCGAGCCGCACTTGGCATTGAACTCTCGGCCTGCACGCATGACTTCGGGCAAGCGCTCCTCACCGATCTCTTCCACAGCCGCGCTTACGAACACCACCGCACACTTAGACATTACGGGCTACCTTTCACTCGGCACCAGTGCAAGCCGGCCAACGTGGATCAGCTGTGTACAAAACGCAGGCCAGCTTGAATTTCAGTTTTCAGTTGCGCTATTCCTGAACCTTTAAGAGTGCACCATGGCTAGCCCCGTCCCCGACTCAAGTTGGCTGCAAGAGCGATGACCTCGCTAGGGATCACGGCCCCGAGGTGCGCGAGAACCGCGGCTTGGACGACCTCTGTGTTGCAGAGGAAGAATATCCCGTCTCGCGGCCCAGCCGACGTCAGAGACCGGTTGACACTGATCACCGAAGCTGGCACATCGCTCACGAACACTTCGTGAAACTTCGACCCCGCAAAGCGCGCTTCGAGGGCTCTCCGACTTGCTTTCGTGTCCTGCCGTAGCGCCACACCGTATTTTCCAGACAATCCGATGCCACTGGCGGTAAATACGTAATGATCTTTAAACGAGGTCAACCACACCAGAATCGGTCCGCCCTCGGCGAGAACGCGTCTGTGAGCAAGCTTGCTACGTATCATCGGGCTGCTCGTTGTTGGCCTGATTGATCGATTCGCCCCTCTTGTGGCTCCGTGGGCGGCGCGAATTGCGAGCTACGAACGATGGACAGGATCAGTATCCGACAGCGGCAGAGGTGAGGGCAACGCCTGCGCGCCGCCCTTCATTTCGGCCGTCCGGGTAGATGGGCTCACCGCACCACAAACGGCCGATCTGTAAGCGAAACAAACCGAGCGGGCTGTGTAGGGCTTAAATCCTTTGGCGGCCCGCCAGGCTCAGCCGAAGCGCTCATTGCTCCGCCGATTCATCCCCCCCCGGTGCACGCGAGACAAACGCCATCCACGTGCGACCTGAAATAGCCGGTGTCGCCCGTCAACGAATAGCGGACTCCGGCCCAAATCGATGTCGCTGTGGGGCTGTGCCAAGCGCGAGTCCTCTGGCAGGCGTGGCGAAACGAACGTATCATTTCGCTCTCCTGCGGCGCAACCATTCCCGGCAGGACAGCGCCTTGAAGAGCGCGATTACAAGTTGGAGCAGCGCCAGACCAGTTGCGCAGGCCAAGATAACCATAGCAAGAGGCAAAAGTAGCTCCATGATGGGATCCTACAGGCCCGCGGGTTGGCAGCAAGTCAAGGCGCCCGGGCCATTGGCGCTCAGCAATCTCCTGTTCGCTTGGGGTGAGATCACCACAACCGCGTGACAGTGGCGTGAAAGTCGTGTGGCGATCGCAAGTAGCTGGCGCATAGCGAGCTGCCGTCCGAACGCAGGTTGGCTCCCGTGTGCGCCGCCATGACGGCAGCCCCCAACAGGTGCACCTGGGTGCGCCCGTTGTCCTGCCACCCTTTGGGCAGCGATTCAATGGCCGCCAAGGCTTCTTGCCCTGACAGGCATTGGATGCAGGTCAGGTAGGACCATTGAAGGCCCACTTCCTCGCGCAAGCGCCTGCCGGCGGCCTTCTCGTCCAATCGGCCCTCGGCACTGTCCAGCAGCACGTGGGCGGCCGCAATGGCTTTGCCTTGGGGCGAGAGCCGGCTCTTCTTCTTGGGGAACAGGCCGCGCATGATCAGGCCTTCTTGCTGGCCTTCTTGGCGACGGCATTCTTCGCAAGTTTCTTGACGGCCTTCTGGGCGGCCTTCTTCACCGGCTTGCCCGTCTTCTTGGCCACCCTGGCGGGAGCTTTCTTCACCGTCCCATCAGCCGACGGGAACTTCGCTCCGGGGTTGGCCTGAGCCCACGCCTTGCCCTCGGTGGACTTGGCCCACGCGGTGAAGACCTTGGGGGCCAAACCCCGACCGGCCCACGTCTCACCGGTTGGGAGGCGATACTTCGGCGCCACCTTGCCAAGCTTGCGGCCCTTTCGGGGTCCCGGGGCAGCCTTGGCGGCACGCGCCGGCTTGGCGTCGATCGTTTCCCCGATGAGCTTGGCCACCTGCCGCCGCTGGGCCGGACTGAGGACCTTCGCATACTTCTGCAGGACCGCCAGGGCTTTGGGCACCTCGCCGTCGCGCTTCTCCACCAGCTTCTTCTGGGCTTCGAGCTGTTTGATTTCGGCGTTAAGGGATTTCAGGGTAGTCAGGGCCAAAGGAGCACTCCGGTCGGGAATCCAACGGTTATAGCCCATCGCTCCGGGCATGGCCACCCGAATGGGCCCCATCTTGACACCCACCAGCCTGGGGCGCGATAACTCCCTTGCCGCGAGGGGAAATGCCCCCGGCGTATTGCCTGCTTAGCTCAAGGCAACAGGTCCCGATTCGATCGCACAAGCGACGACGGGATGGTTTTTCCTGTCTTTTGAGATCTAAGCATGCCCAACCTCCAACGGTTGAGAACCGAGGCTTTCCTCGCCCAGAAGGGCCGGTGCTGCTATTGCAGCGTGCCGATGTGGAACGCCTCTCCCGATGAACTAAAGCCGTTCGGCCTGCGCGCCAAAACGGCCACGCCGCTTCGCTGCACCGCCGAGCACCTGGTGGCCCAGCAAGAGGGCGGAAAGGACGTGGCCGGCAACATTGCTGCCGCCTGCTGGCTCTGCAACACACGCCGGCACAAACGCAAATCGCCGCCCTCCCCCGAGGCTTACCGCGCCTTCGTGCAGAATCGCCTGGCGAAGGGGAAGTGGCACCCGCCGAGCGTGGCCAAGTTGCGCCTCAGAACGTGTGGAACGCAACCACCCGACGGATGAGTTCCGCCACGCTCACATGCTGCCGCTGCGCCTCGTGGCGGGCGCGGTCGGCCAGGTCTCGGGAAGCCCGGATAGGCGGCAAGCGGTCGTCCCTGCGGCCGGCAACGGGAGAGCGCAGCAGCGGGGGGCGCGCAAGGTAGGCGGTGAGCCATTGGCGCACGGCTTCGCTCTCGCTCACCCCGGCTGCTCTAGCGCGTGCGGCCAATGCCTGGCGCAAGGTTGAAGAAAGGGACACTTTCGGCAGCACGGCCGTCAAGGGAGGCTTGGACGTCAGCGTCACAGCCTCTGCCTCAGTCGGCCCACGGGGGCTGGGCGGAAGAAGCGCTCCAATCGTTTGGTCTCCAGCAACGCTTCCATGAAGGCCCCCATGGCGTGGGTATAAGCGTCCTCGCTGGCCGCCAACCGCAAGCTCAGCGCAAGCCGTTCCCACTTTCCGTTCGGTGCGCATGCGATGGCGAACAACCAGTGGTGCGTCCAGTCATCCTCCAACCGATCGGATGCAACGAAGAGCACCCGGTGATCACGCTGGAACGGCAGGGACGACAGCGCCTGGTCAACCGCATGGCGGTGGGCAGCCTGTAGCCGTGCCCTCTCCTCGCCGTCGGTATCCAGCAGCGCGGCGAACCCTTTTGGCAGGCGCAACGAAACGCGGTAGCCCGCCGCCCGGGCGTGGTGGCCCTCGCCTTCCCACAACCGCGGCTGCCCATCGAAATCCTGGCCCATAGCGAAGCGCCGCATGGCCTCCTCGGTCACTGGCCCACCGGGCTTCAACTGGGTCAACCACGCACCACCCCAGCGCAACGCGGCCAAGGGCGCCTCCAGCAGTTCTGCGAAGGCGAACCCATCGGCGAACACGTCCTCCCGGCAGAGGCAGGTGAGTTGCAGGTTCATGGGATCACCCTCATAACCGTGCCCTACTATTCGGAACGGCTTTCGTTGCGCCAGGGAGAGTCGCATCCAAACGCAGGGCCTCTTGTTCCGTTTCCCATCTCCATAGGCGATCGCGTATTTGCGGACGTTGCTGTTCGAGCCACGCATCGGGACGTGGCTCTGCATTGACAAACTGCAACCAAGCCTTCGAACGCGGATTGGCCCCTGCCTGCAACAACAGGTCGAGCAGCTCCACGTTGCCCGCCAGATAGGCGAAATAGATTGGTGACCGCCTTATCTCGCCACAGTCGTAATCCGCGTCCGGATCTGCGCCAGCTTCGAGCAGCACGCGACAAACCTCGAGCCACCTTCGCCCATTTTCTTCCCATGGACTGTCCTGCATAACAGCAAAAATAAGTGGCGTTTTTCCATCTTTTCGCTCCCGAGCGTTCACATCAGCGCCATCTGCAATCAACTGCTCAAGCTCCCTCAGCTGGAACCCTCCTTCGCGCTCGAATAGCTGAAAGATGGGTGGCATCCGGCGATGTCTCCTCCATTTACCCATGCGTTTCTCAATGACATAGCGGGGGATCAGGATTGGAGACAGCAGCGTCAATACAAGGAACTCCACGCGAACCTTCCAGATCGGCTCTTGAAATAGATTTGGTGGGTCACGCAAATTCTTTAACCATCCCCGCACACCCTTTTTGATACTTGCCACGAAATTCATGTCAGCCCCCATGGAATACATTTGTATCCCTTCAGATCCATGCAAGCAGAAAGGGACATTCTGTCCAGAGGGCTTTACTGACTAAAGCGAAAAAATGCTGGGGTTGCACGACAGTTTGCCAAACTGTCACCCTCCCCTTGCGCGTTTCCGCTACAGCGGAAAATCAGTGGGTCAGGAGGACGCATGGCCAACACCGACTTACTCGCTGCAATTCGACAGCGCAACCCCGCCCAGGTGGACCTGGCGATCGGGCGCGGGGCCCAACCCAACGCGCACGACGCCCGTGGCTACTCGCCGTTCCACGTCGCCCTGCTGACCGCTGACGCACCAACGGTTCGGGCGTTGCTGGACAGCGGAGCTGATCGGTTGGTGAGCACGAAGTTGGCCCAGGCCCGGAACATGGGCGCCAAGACCTTGGTCGCGTATCGTCACGTGCAAGCGCGGCCGCGGGAGGCTGCGTGGTAGCAGGAAGCTGGACTAAGATGAGTCCATGCCCGTATCACCCGACAAAGCCTATCGGCTATTGAAAGCCTTCGGAATGCTTGAGTTCCAGCTTAAGCAGACTAGCGAATTCTTTCAGACCAAGACCCCAAAACCGCCCATCTGGAAGGTGTTCAAGATCGGCTCATTCGAGATCGATGTGCGTCTCAGCGCCTTGCCAGCACCTGCCCCCGTTCCCGTGGTAGACGTGGACTGGAACAAGGTGGATCGAGCGGTGGCGCGCTTGGGGCAAGCATTCGTCGCACTCGTTCCCCTTCCCACTCAGAGAAAGCTGCTTGCTCCACCACGCAATCGGCCGAAAAGGGAGCGCATTGAGTTTGACCAGACGGGCCGACCACGGGCGACCTACCAGCCCGTCAACCTGCCCCATAACGACGCCGAAGCCTTGGTCGTTGCGATGCGACGCGTTAGAAACAACCTTTTCCATGGCGGCAAGGAAGACCCGCTGGAGGAGACGTATTTCGGAGAAGACAACGATTGGGCGGTGGCCGCCGCAGATGTTGCGGATGCTCTGTTGGATCTTCTCGACCGCCAGTTGCTCCGACCCGTTCAAGCGCCCTGACCCACTTCAGTCTTCCTTGGTCGGTGGGCAACGTGGGAACCTGCTACAGGAGTGGAACACCTCCTTGGTCGCACGATTGACGCGCTCCACCAGCACGCCCTGACCACACACCGGGCAGGCTTCCGCAGGCTCCCCTTCCGTCCTTACGATTTCCACGCCGTGATCTGCCTGGAGCTCCACCAGGAACTGGGAAGGTTGGTGCTGGGTGGTGTAAACCACTACCGAACGCTTCGCACGGGTGAGGGCCACGTAGAACAGTCGTCGCTCTTCGCCGAACTCGAACATCTCCGGCTCGGGCATGGCCAGTTGGAGAATGGGATCGTCCTGGACCTGGCTGGGGAAGCCCAGGGTGTCTTGCACCACGTTGAGCAATGCCACGAAATCGGCTTCCAGCCCCTTGGCCCGGTGGATGGTTAGGAACCGGAGGTCGATCTTGTCCCCGAACCGCTGACGCCACGCTTCCAGCTCCTTGGGTTTGTCGTTTCTGTAGCGCCCCAGAACGAGCATGGAGCGCAGCGGCTTCCCGTCGGTAGGCTCCGGCAGTTTGTCGTAGAGAGACTGGATGTTGGACTTCAAACGTCCGGGGATGTCTTCCACAGTTGGCAGCGCAACCACGCTCACCCGGGGGCCCTTCAATGGGTTTCTGGTGAAGACCTTCTTGACCAACTGCATCGGGTTCCTGGACACGAACTCCGACGTGAGATCGCACAACGACTGCGGGCACCGAAACGTCTGGGAAAGGTGTCGGATGGCGGCATGGGGGTGGGACATCTGGAACCCCGACATGATCGCCAAGTCGGCGCCGGCGAACCGATAGATGCTCTGCCAGTCATCGCCTACTGCCGTGAACTGCGCACCGCTGGCGTCAACGATCGCCTGGAGCAGCCTCATTCGTGCGCGGGAAGTGTCCTGGAACTCGTCGGCCAAGACCATTTTGACGCCGCAGGGAAAACGGCCAGCAACGATGTGGTCGGCGGACTGGTTGAGCATGTCGTCGAAGTCCACCAGCCCCTCCGCGGCCAAACGGTCTTCCCAGCGCAGGGCAACGGCCTCGTAGAGGTCGAGGAACAACTCCATGCGCGGCACGAAGGCGCCCGGCAATGTGCCGATGCGTTCACGGGCCTGCTCGACCGTCTGCCGCGAGCCCTTCATGTGCTGCTGGAACACGCGCATGACTTTCGCGATGGCTTGTGGCGACACCGGGTCATTGTCCGGAGGGACGCGGTCAGGATCGAACACCAGGTCGATGCCCCTGGACTTGAACAGGTCCTTGAGCGCGGCCAGGGCGGCCCCGGTGCGCAGACCATGGGCGGTGGTTTCGAACAGCCGGGTGCCCTGGTCGCGGTGGAGTTGCCGCTTCCAATGCACGCCCTCCAGGTAATCCTTGAAGGCTGGAGGCGCCTCGCCCTTGGCGTTGAGCGCGAAGTGTTCGTGGAAGACGTCGATGTCGGGGTAGTAGAAGTCGGGGCGGTATTGCCGCTTGGTGGCCGTGCGGGTGTCGTGGGGATACGGTTCTTCGTAGCGGTAGTTCACGCCGTGGAGGAACAACCAGTCCGCGATCAGGCGCTCCGATTTGCTCTTGACGATCTCCCCGCGCAGCGTGCGAAAGCCACGCTTTCGCTGGCTCTCCGGGTCGTAGTCCTCCGGCTCTTCTCGCGCGTCCCACCGCCCCACGTCCTTGAAGTAGAGCAATCGGAAGAGATCCCACTGCGCCGCGAACGTCGGATTCTCGGCACAAAGTTCATCGACCAAGTGGCCGATGAAAGCCTCGTCCTTGCCATTGCTCAACCAAGGCGCCGGGGTGGGCATTTTCCCCGTCGCCGCGCCGATGACTTCCAGTCCGAACGCATGGAAGGTCTTGGCAGCGATGCGATCAGCCCCATCGAGGTGGCCCAACCGCTTGGCGATGCGCTGACGCAACTCCTCTGCCGCGTCGGCGTTGAACGCCAACAGCAGGATGTCTTCCGGCGCGCACAATCCCTGTTCCAGCGCGTAGCCAGCCTTGGCCACGATGGTGGAGGACTTGCCCGAGCCCGCGGCGGCCACGACCAGCAGCTCGTCGTCCATGCAGACCACTGCCTTGGCCTGCTCCTCGGTCAGGGGGTTGGACTCCACCCGCTCGAAGAACGAGCGTTTGGCCTCCATCTGGTGCGCCTCAAAAGCGGCGTTGTGCGCCGCTACTGAGGCTTCAAGCCATGCTTCCGCGGACGGCTGATATTCGGGCGGGGCAACATCTCGCCATGCGCGAGCCGGCCACTGGGGAACCATGCTCCCCTTCAACATCGCTGCCGCCGTTCGACGGCCGATCCAGCCTCGGCTCTCCAACTGATTTCTCAACGCGCTTGACCAGCGCTGGAGCGCCCTATCGAAGACTTGGCGATTGTGCCGCTCTACCGTTTGGTCCACGTAGGACGATGGCGTGATTCCCAGCAAGGGAAAGCTTGAGTTGAATCGCTCCCTCGCTGGACTCAACTGGGGGTGGTTGAACAGCGCCCCCCATGTCGGGAGTCCAGCAATGATGGGGGAAGGAATGCTGTCCCTAACCTTCTCTACGGTGGCCGGCTCAATAAAGCCATCCGTCTCCAGGCGCCGATTAAGTCCGCGCTGCCATTCGTTGAGTGCCTTCTGTCCCCTTAGGGCGTGCGCGGCGATGCTCTCTGGAACATGCTGGTCGAGAAAGCGTTTTAGCTCCTCCGCTTGGTCCGGCTTTAAGCCGCCGAGCAGTTGATCTCTTCGCTCCCCTGAAATGACGAACTTACACTCCCCCGTGGCGGGAAATGCATTCTTCCGGCGGTAGGCGAACGCCTGTAAGAGAACAAGTGACCCCTTGAAAGGGACGTGCCCGCGGGCAGAGAGGGTAAATGTTTCTCCATCCGACGAGAACAACCAGTCGTCCCCCTTGAACAGGGCACTTCGCAATCGCGATGGCTTCCATGTCGGCATGCTTACCCTTACTAGCTGAATTCACCCATGAAGCGGGCACTCAGCGGCGCTGCTTCCGCCACTCCCAAGGCGGAACAAAGTCATCTCGCCACATTCCTGCCCGCGTGGCCTCTGCATGTTGCTCGGCCGCCACGTAATCCGCGGAATATTGCCTGTAGGCCAACGCCCACCCGTTGCTCACCAACCATGCCTGCAAGTCGTCATTACCGACGAAACAACGGGCCAAGACCCGTTGGTATCGATCCGCGCCCTTTGGATGACAGGTCACTGGACGACCTGCAATCCAATCGCTAAGGGCCATGGCCGCTTCTTGGCCACAGGCCCAATCTTGCGATTCCGACCCACACCGTTGGTTGGCCTCGGGAGCATCAACGCCTTCCAAGCGGATCCGCGTGCCATGAATTTCCAACGTGTCAGCGTCAATAACCGAGCTGCGGCCCACCAGGATATTGGCTGCTGCCGGCAGAGAAGCGGGAGGCGCTGTATCCGATATTTCCGCGACCTCCGGAGGCGCCCGCCACCACTGCGATGCTTTCTTTAGGCCGGTAAGGGTGGCCGCAGCAAGAATCGCCACGGCAATCACTTGGACGAACCGTTTGGCATTGGAGTGAACAACGACCTTGCGGGTCATGGTTCAGCGCGAGAAGAGCACGAAAAAGACGACTGCAATGACGACCAATCCCACGATCCAGACGGTGTTGTTGTTCTTCGTCACCTTGATCCGCGTTTCACCGCTGGCGGTCTTGTAAGAATTTTCCATCGTGAAATCCGAGCCGATAGCATTCAAATCCTTGGCAGTTTGGACATCTCGTTGCATTTCCACGGACGACGCGTTGAATCGGCGCACCGCATCGGCATCAGACTTATCCAGATCCAACTGCTCCTGCCCGGCCTTTAAGGCCAGCTCCTTGCGCTGCTCGGGTGTCAGCTGGTTGATCAAGTCCTGGCGGAATCGCCCACTCTCGGTGCTCAATCCCGTGCCGCTCTGCTTTTTCGTCAAATCGTTGCTCATTGTCATCCCAACCAATTCGTGAACTTCTTCCACATCGACACTTTCGGAATGGCGATGTGCACCTGGATGCTTCCCTGGGGCAATTCGATGGCGTGGGTCACCGCCGTCTGGTATTCGCCGAGCTGGGCGATGATCGCGTCCAGCCGCTGAAACTCCACTTTCAGATAGGCCAGCCGGCTCAACGATTCTTCGCGAATGGCCTCGGACATCAACGCCTCGGCTGCGGCAACGTCCCCGTTGGCCAACCATGAAACCCGGCCTTTCAAGCGATCGGAAAGGCTGGCGGTTTCCCCGTGCGCGACCACCTCTTCGATCGCGGGTCGCAAATCCTCCCTCCACCGCTCCTGGGTGGTGCGAACATGACGGGTCATGGGCCGGAAGTTCGCATTCCGAAGCTTCTTGACCAGATCGTAGCGCACCGAATACGGCAGCCGCGGTGGAAGCAGGTTGAGCAACCGCTCGGCCACCTCGCCGCTCATTCGGACCGCTCCCGATTGCCAGTTCGGGTAGGTCTTTCGGGCGTAAGCACCGGCCGACCCGCCGTAGTGGCTGGCGTATGCCTGGAACAACAATTCGAGCGAATAAGGATCCAGCGCCAGGAACAGGCGCTCCACATCCCGGTCGATGCCACCGAACGCCGTGGTCAGCTCCCTGCGCTGGGAGACGACATAGTTGCCGTAGCTGCTGTAGTGCCGCCTCCCGCGGCCCTTACGCCTTGCCATAGATTCCCCGATTTACCCCGCCGAAGGAGCATACCCGAGGCGGTCCAGTCCTGCGCGTGGAACCGCCCGCGACCGGCGCCACATCGGTTTCACGCCTTGCCCCACCCTCGCAGTGACAAGGGGTTGGGCCCGTTCAGCGAAATACTAAATGACGAGGGTCTGGAGGCGGAGCTAGCCTGTCTCCCCGGTGCGTCTCACCGGGTGATTCTGACTTGTAGAGACTTCCGCCATGCTCGACACCACGCTTCCGCCCGGTTACCTGGGCCCCGCCAACCTCCACGCGACTCCCCTGCCGCTGCTCCTGCTGCCGGTGCGGGCCACGTGTGGCTTCCCCTCGCCTGCTGAAGACTTCTACGGCTCGCAGGACGTGCTGGACATCAACCAGCGGGTCGTTCGAAACCCGGTGGCCACGTTCTACGTTGAAGCGGACACGGGCACGTCTATGGTCGAGTTCGGGATCTTCCCGGGCGACACCCTGGTGGTGGATCGCTCCCTGACCGCCCGCCATGGGGACATCGTCATGGTGTGTTGGGAAGGCGGCTTCACGGTCAAGCAATTGCGGCTGCGCGCCGGGCGCTACGAGCTCCATTCGGGCAATCCTGCCAACGCCCCCATCGTCGTCCCGGAGGACGTGGAGCTCGACGTGTGGGGCGTGGTGACCTGGTCTTTCCGCAAGCAATGGAGGCGCTGACATGGACGATGCAAGCCGCTGGAGCCAGCTCAAACCGATGGAAGGGCCCCGCTGGCCGATCCGGTGTGGCCATGCCTTCACCGCCGACGATCTGGCGCGCCTGCGCGAGGGCCTCTGGCCGCGCGACATGGACGACCGGTGGGCGGTGTGGCTGGACGGGGAAACGCTGCGCTGCTGGCGCTCCTGGACCGGCACCTGCATCTACGAAAGTCAGGTGACCCTGGCCGAGGACGGCACCGGCGTGGCGGTTGTCGTGGACGTGCTCGACGACGGGGACACCTACCGGCGGGCCGCCACCGATGAGGGCGAACTGGAACGGTTCGAGGGGGTGCTCTCCCAGGTGCGGCGCCGCGAAAACGACGGCGACGCACTGGCTGGGGTGTCGATCGTCCAAGAGGCGTGATGCGCCATTGGCACTCCATGGATCAGAGGGAACGTTGACGTGTTCGGCTTGGTGGACGGGAACAACTTCTACGCGTCTTGCGAGCGGGTTTTCAACCCGTCGTTGCGCGGCCAGCCGGTGTGCATCTTGTCTAACAACGACGGCTGCGCGATCGCCCGCAGCCAAGAGTGCAAGGATCTGGGCGTGAAGATGGGCCAGCCCATCCACGAGGTGCCGCCCCACATCCGGCGGCAGCTGCGAATCTTCTCGGCCAACTTCGGTCTCTACGGTGATCTGTCAGGTCGCGTGGTGTCGGTGCTGCGGGAGTGGTTCCCGCGCGTGGAGGTCTACTCCATTGACGAATCGTTCGTGACGTTCGACGGTGTGCCGGCGGAACAACGTGAGGCGATGGCCCGGCAAGCGCGTGCCCAGATCCTCCAATGGGTGGGCATTCCGTGTTGCGTGGGCATCGGTCCTACGAAGACGTTGGCAAAGCTCGCCAACAAGCTGGCCAAGAAGACGTCGCACGGGGTGGTCACCGCCCTCCCCGGTTCGCCCGAGCTGGAAACTTATCCGGTGGAAGACGTGTGGGGCGTGGGGCGCAAGCTCACGGCCAAGCTGGGCGCCGAAGGCATCCTCACCGCGGCCGACCTGGCCCGCGCCGATCCCGACACCCTGCGGGCCCGTTACGGGGTCACGCTGGCCCGAACCCAGCGGGAGCTGCAGGGGGTGGTGTGCAGCGACCTGGAGGAAGTGGAACCGGAGCGGCAGCAGATCGTTGTGTCGCGCTCTTTCGGCCAAGAGGTCACTTCGCTGGATGACCTCCAGCAAGCCGTGTCCACGTTCGCCCAGCGGGCGTGTGAAAAGCTGCGGTCGCGCTCGCTCCAGGCGAGTGGGGTGTGGGTGTGGCTCAACACCAACCCCTTCAAGCCCGGCGCGGCGCAGTATCACCCCAGCAAGGCCTTCAACTTCATCGGGCCGACGAGTGACACCCGCGAAGTGCTGTTGGTGGCGCAAGGGTTAGCCAACGCCATGTGGAAGGACGGCTACCGCTACAAGAAAGCCGGCGTGGGATTGCTCGACCTCACGCACGGCGACGTCCATCAGGGCGACCTGTTCGCCGGCATCGACCCCCGCTCGCAAGCGCTCATGAAGGTCATGGACCAGGCCAACGCGAAGTTCGGCCGGGGCACCATGGGCATGGCGTCCTCGGCTTGGCGATCGAAGGGGCCAGCGCTGGCCAAGCCCGTGTGGGCGATGAACCAGAAAAACTTGTCGCCGGCTTACACCACTCGCTGGGATCAACTTGTGCGGGTGCGGTAGCAACTCGCCAGACGACTAAAACGGGATCTCCAAGTCCTCGGCAGCAGCCGCTTCTTCTTGCTGCCGTGCGAGCTTCCACTTCTCCTCGCAGGCCTTGATGAAGCGCACCGTGCTGGCGACGTTGCTGGCGATCAGAAGTGCCTCGTCGTATGCCAGCACCGGATTGTCATGGGCCATCGTGTGGTTGTTCCGCACGTAGTCGTATTGACCGAAGATCGTGGTCGCGCCTTTCAGGATGTGCTCTGCCATCTGGGAAGTCAGAAGACCTTCTTCCTTGACGCGCTTCACGTAGGCGCCCATAAGGCCACCCAATGGCACCGACCGGTCCCTGGGGATGCCGTGCTCCTCGCAAAGCTTGCGAAGGAACTTGACCAGGAACGTATGTAGCCGATCCAAGCCTTGCTCTGGCTCGTTACGCTCGAAGCACTCCCTGGCGGCTTTAGCCACCTTCTGGAAGTCTTCTGTGTCGCCATCGATGGCCTCGATGTCCTCCACCGGCTTGGCTTGCGCCAGTCGCGCTGCAATGGCTTCGCAATCCCTGAAGAGTGCCTGCCGCTCCAATGCCGAATGCCCGGTGTCCCGGCAGTGCTCTAGCAGTCCGTGGATGACCCGCCCCACCAACGAGTCATCTTCTCTGGTCCAGAAGCTGCGCAGGTGGTTGGCTTTGGACGAGCCATTGCCACTGTATGCCCCGCCATAGATGTCTCGATTAACCTCCTCTTCGAAGAACCGAGCAAAAGAATTGTTCGAAAAATCGAGGACGTAACCACTGCTCATGCCGAACAGATCTTCAAGTTTCCGTTTCTCGCGAGGACTCAAACTGGACATGGGTGGCTTCGCAAGGCTCTAGGAAAGGTCCCGACGATTCGGCGAATGATCACCATGGGATATCGTCCTCCTCAACCGCCGACTCCGCATCAGCACCCTCTGCGGGGCTCATCATTTCAATAAGGCGCTCGCCTTGAGCCAGCAGATGGTCGTAGGTCATTACAGAGATGCCGTGGAGACGGCGATTGAGCCCATGAAGTGCACGCTGCTGTTCGTCGGTCCATCCGTGCGATCGGCCAATCACAATCGTGGCGCGGGGGTGATAGGCCACCACCTCTTTGTGGTCTAGAAGCCCATCTTTCGCAGCTTGGTGGAGGATGTCCAGATACCGGTGGCATTGGCCGATGGCCCGGGAAACGTCTGCCGAAAAGTAATAATTCTTGTGAGCGGCGTCGTAGAGCAGAACCTCTTTGTCCGGCCGTTTCAACTCAACGATGTCCCGATAGCCGGCGATCACGTTCGGCAACAACAGGTCAAGGTTGTCTCCAGTCGAAATGGCCCTGACTTCGTCACGGACCACATAGGCATTTCCGAACGCCCAACAGTGCTTCTCACACCAGGCCTGATAGGTCTGCTCCCCTGCCTCACCGCTTCCCAGATTGGAGCGCAGTTCGGCCACGGCTGATCGCATCTCGCTCAGACGGATTGACCCACGCAGCGCCGTGCTCAACTCATGCGTGAGTTCAGTGCTGGACAAATGGCCCAGCAACTCCGACTGCGACAGGACCTTTGTCAGGGCACCCACCAGTTCTTGAGGATCGTGGCCCGTCAGGTTGGCCTCGCCGTTGGCCACCCGAATTAAGATGAACTCACCTGTTTCCGACTGAGCGGCAAGGGGCAGATGTGTCTGTAGGTATTTGAGCAGCTGGAGGGACGAAGTTTCCGACAACGTGAGGGTCTTGGCCTTGTCCTCGATCCAAGGCTGATCCTTCGCCTTCACGAAACCTTCGAGCTTCAGCGAAAATGTGGTTCGACCATCGCTATGTGGAATGAACCAAGCCAGGGCGTGCAGCTTGCTCTTGCTGGTCTCATTGAGCACAACTGGTGGTGCGTAGTCCACCTTGCCACTGCTGGCCGTCTTCCTGACGACCTTCTGGACTTGTCCTGGCTTTTCCATATCGCCTCCCCGCTTAAGCCCCGATTGCCGCCTTCAACTGCTCGGTGACGCTGTTGCCCTTCTCGTCCTTCAGCTGGGCCATTAGGTAGATCCCCTTGCCCTTGCTCTTGGTCGCCCAGAGCTCGCCCACCATCCGCTTTTCCTTCTCGGTGTCGGATGAGTAACGGTCCCCGCCCTTGTATTCCACAACCAATAGGCGCCCGTCCTTGAGACGAGCGACGAAGTCCGGATAGGTGCGTTGCTTGGCCGTGGGCATCCAGAACTGGCTGCGATCCACCAAGTTGCGCACCCAGAACTCCACCTCGTCCAGCTGGTCGATGGCCTGGGCGCAGAGGAACTCCTCGCCCACCTTACCGCCAGCGGTCTTCCACTGAAGGTCGCCCACGAAGGGGTAGTAGTGCTTGCGGAACCGGTAGGTGCCGCCCTGGTAGTAGGAGTGCGCCGGATACAGGGTCATGTCCGCCGGGTAGGTGAACATCGCGTCGGGCTCGTCGCTGACCACGACCTCGGCGGCATCGCCGAACAGGGCCTGCTGGAAGCCGTCCTTCAGTGCCTCGACCTTGGCGAGCTGGAGCTGCTCACTCAGCTTGCGCCGGAGGACGAACTGGCCATTGAGCAGTTGCGATAGGGAGAAGCCCCGGTCCTGGGACAGACCGCTGATGGCCCGGCGCACCCACTCCCGCAACACGGGTTGCTTCACGGCTGGGTCGCGGATCTTCTGGTCCAACCACCCCACCAGGTCCGCCTCGGTCCGGTCCTTGGCAAAGCCCGGAAGGTAGGTGTTCACGTCGTCGTCGATCTTGGTGTAGGTGACCTTTTCATCCACCAGATCGACTTCGAAGGTCTGGCTGTCGGCGTTGAACTTGAGGCTGGACAGATCCGGCGGGTAAGCCAGCAGATCCCACATGAACCCGGGCGGCACCGCGCCGCTTTCGATGAACTCCAGTTCGCCCTGCTCCATGACGCAAAGGCGGGGAACACTGAAAACGGCCCCGTTCTGGCTGGGAGCCTTGACGGCCTTGGAAGCGATCTGGTGACGCTCGATGGTGGCCGCAACTTCCTCGCGTTCCTTTGCAGGGGCGGCCAGAGTGATCGCCTCCACCGTGGAATCATCCACCTCCCCCGTGATCTCGACCGTTCCGCCCTTGCCTTCCCCGTAGGGCACGAACACCACGTTGCCTTGGTCGCGCTCGGGCACGTTGGTCAGGTCCGGTGGCTTGCTGACCGCCACGGTCGTCTTGGGCGGTGTGGGGACAGGATTCGCTCCGCCTTGCAGGCCCAAGCCAGGCCCAGGTGTCGGTTCACGCTGGACGGCGCCCACGGCTTCCAACGGATTGAAGCCAATGTCAATGAGCGACTTGGTCAGCTCTGCCGCCGCCACGTTGAAGTGGGTGGTGGTGACGTGGGCGTAGGCCTTGTTCATGGCCTCCTGCTTGCGCCGGGTGGCATACGGCATCCGCAGCACACGGCCCAACAGCTGCTGGATGTCCTTGTCGCTCTTGACCTGGGCCACCGAGCAGAAGACGTAGGCGAACGAACAGTCCCAGCCCTCCTTGAGGGCCTGCTTGGTGATGATGACCTCGATGGGGCAGTCCTTGGCGAACAGGTCGACGCCGTCGATTTCCCGTTGGTCGCCGGTGGCGATGGCGATGGCATTCTCTGGGACTTTCTCGATATCGATGAGGTGCCGATTGACCTCTTCCACAGTGGCCGTTCCTTTGGCGTTCTCAGCCTGGATCAGCAGGATGGGGCGGATGTAGTCCGGCTGCTCATTAAGCGCGGTCTTGCCCAGCTCGTTGCGACGGGCTACAGCGCTGCCTACCGCCGCTTCCCATTGCCCCACATGCTCCTTGAGCACGACTGGGAACTTGATCATGTTGGCCACCTTCAGCTCGAAGGCACTGACGCTGACCAGCACGTTGCTCTTGCTAGCTTCCGGCGTGGCGGTCAACTCCACCACTAGCTTTGCACCCAGACGTTGGTAGACCTCGTAGGACAGCGGGGTGTTGGCGTTGTGCGCCTCGTCGGTG
Source organism: Stenotrophomonas maltophilia (assembly GCF_023518235.1). Taxonomy (NCBI): domain Bacteria; kingdom Pseudomonadati; phylum Pseudomonadota; class Gammaproteobacteria; order Lysobacterales; family Lysobacteraceae; genus Stenotrophomonas; species Stenotrophomonas maltophilia. Next base: position 374,394 of record NZ_CP090423.1, on the reverse strand, counting down.
ATGACCAACGGACCGTGAAGCTTAAGCAGGTTGGCGAACGAGGCGATGGCCTTGCCCGCTGCGTTCTGCTCCAGATAAGGCAGATCGGACACGCTTCCGGCGAAGTGTGTCTCCAAGTCCTCGTGATGCTCGTAGACCTTGCGGCCGTCCTGGTTCTCCACGCGAAGGGCAGCCATCGTGGAAATCACCACGCAAACCTTCGTGCCCAGATCGGCGGGGCGAATGTGAGTGAAGTCTTCGACATCGAACACCGCCACCTTGCCACCGAAAGCCTCATCAAGCTCCTGGCGGTAGGGGTGACGGGGATCCTTGAACGCTTCCAGCGTCTGGGTCTTGATCTGGGTGGTGGGCACCATCCACATGACCAGCGGATACGTCCGTTCCAGGTAAGTATCCCCTGCCGCTTGAATGATGTGCGCACCCATCACGGTCTTTCCACCACCCGTGGGTATGCGCAGGCACACGTAAGGGGTGGCTTCCATTCCCGGCATGGGCTTGTAGTTCGTGACCAGACCCGGATCCACGTTCCTCTCGAACGCAGATTCGGGACCACTCAACCGTGCGTCTTCCAAGAACTGAGCAAGGCTGGACAGGGCCCGCTGCTGATACACCTTCAGGGAGAGAGCCATCGTCAACGCGCCTTTATGTCATAGGGAGTCTGTTTGAAGGTGATCTGGAGCTCTTCCAGCTGCTCCTTCGGCAAGTCGCAGGACTCACCGTAAATCACCTTGGGTCCGTCGAACGGCTCCAGTCCTCGCAACACCCTTTTGGTCAGCACGTTGCCACCGGCCTTGCTTTCGTCGCCAAGGATTCCGTTGAACAGCAGGTAGTAGCCCACACCATGGTGCTCGCCCAGGAATGCCGTCTTGGGCGCACGGGTGGAGCGCGCGGCGCCGGTCTCAGCAAACCACACGTGTGCGGCCAAGTGTTCGAAGCGGATGCCCTCTCGGATGTGACCACTCTCATCGAACACGGGAACCCCCAACTTGTAGAAGCGGAAACCACCTCCCCCGTCCCAGCTGAGTTCTTTCGATACTCCGCCTTGTTCGCCGTCCACCACCTTCAAAAGCCTCGGCTGGCAGTGCGTGCGTGCGTGCTCACCCATCTCAATGCCGATCCACTGCCGGCCCATCTTGTGGGCCACTGCCGCCGTGGTGCCTGAACCTAAAAAACTATCCAGGACTAGATCGCCGGGCTTCGTCGCTATTTCCATAACACGCCGAATTAGCGCTTCTGGCTTGGGCGTTGAAAAGTGATCATCGCCAAATAGCGCAACCACTTCTTTTTTCGCGTCCTGCGTGTGACCGACCTCAGCATAAGGCCAAATAGTTTGCGGAACGCGCCCTTGCTTTACCTCAGACAGAAACCTTTTGATTGCCGGGACATTATTCCCACCCTTTCCCCACCAGATCCGGTTATCTGCATCCATCTCAGCCAGCTTGGCTTGCGAAACTCGCCAATACATACCATTCGGCGGACCCGGGATCACTCGACCCGATGGAGTGGTAATGGGATAGGTGCCAGCACCATAGAAATTACGTGCCGAAAGATCACCTGCCTTCCACGGCCCCCTAGGATCACCATCTTTATTAGTGTATGCCTTATCCTGCTTTTCCGTCCTCGGCATAGGATTCGGAAACCACTTTTCTGCATTCTTTGCGTAAATGAACACGTGGTCATGATCTACCGAGAAATGGCGTGCCGAGTTCTTCGGGGAATATATTTTGTTCCAAATTACATTCGCAATGAAGTTTTTCCGCTGAAATACTTCGTCAGCTATGACCTTGAAGTAGTGGGCTTCGTTGTCGTCCAGTGTGATCCAAATGGAGCCCTCTTCGGCCAAGAGATCCTTCAACAGTTCAAGGCGGGGATACATCATCGACAACCATTGAGAGTGTTCAATGTTATCGTCGTAGTGATCGCTGACCGCCGACTGGGTGTTGTAGGGCGGATCGATAAAGATGCATTTCACCTGACCTGCATAGTAAGGAAGCAGAGCCTTGAGCGCATCGAGGTTGTCCCCCTCGATGAGCATGTTCGGGGAATCTTCGTCCCCATAGGAAAGCTTGGCGACCGGCTCCAGCAACCGGTAAGGCGTCAAGGCGGCGCGAGTAAGGTCCGCATCGCGATTGAACCAAGAAAGCAGTGGCATCCAATGATCCCCTTAGACAGGCCCACAGTATCGTTCAGCCAAAGGATGCAGGGCCAGTGTCGCAAGGCCTGAGACAGCTCAAACCTTTGTTTTCCAAGGGTTGGAGGATCACTGGCAGGCCAGCGACACCACCGTTTGCGCAGAGCCAAGGTCTGCCGGCAACCGGGCCCTGCAGACCCCCGCCACCTCGACCACCTGCCCCGGCTCCGGGTGCTCCAGGTAGAGCACCCCGTCGAACCCCACCTGGGTGGTCTCGGTCGCCGTCTTGGCCACCGTGCCCGCTTCGATGGCCGGGCCAGTGAGGCGGAAGGTTCGTGCAGTCTCGGTCAGGACTGGGAAGGTGAGGTGCATGCCGGCTTGGCGGCCAGCGGTGGCGGTTTGCTCGATCTCGGCCAACTGGGTGCCCAGTGGCAGCGCCCGATCGTCTACGCGGACCTCGGTGGGCACCATTGGGGTCACCTCGCCCACCACCAGGCGGCCCTGGGCGTTGGTCTTCCCTACCAATCTGCCGCCCACCCTCACCGGCACCCCGGCTTGGCCGGGCACGTCCACCACGGCGAAGGATTCGGCCGGACCCAGGAACGTCACGCCTTGGCGGTCAAGGTGGACGGCACCGGCCATCGAACCGGAAGCCCAGATGCCACTGGGCCCGTGCTCGGCGTTGACTTGGGCCCACCCTGCCCGGGTGGTCCAGTTGGCGTTGGCCCTGGCCGTCTGGCCAGCCGCTCCCTCGTCCACCGAAGCGGACAAGCCCACCGGGGTTCCCAACACCATGGGGCGGGCGCGTCCTTGAACGGCCCAGGCGGTGGCATCGGGGGCTTGCCGGGCCCTAACGCTCACGCCCTTGCCCCGGCCGAAATCGTAGCTGTAGCCCACCTCCACCCGGGTTTCCTTGCGCTCCAGATCGCGCAAAGCGGAGACGGCCACGGTGTGCCCGTTGCCACGCCAGGTCAGCCCGGCGTCGGCGTAAGCGGTGCGAAAGCGCGGTGTGCGCACGTCGGAGAACCCTGCTCGGAGAGACCACTGGGGAGTGGGCCGCCAGAAGACCGAGCCCCGGGTGCGCTGCTCCACCTCCACCGCACCGGGGGCGCGCAGGCGCCAATAGTCCTGCTGGCGCTCGTGCTCCAGGCGCACGCCAAACCTCGGGCCGCGGTAGTCGTAGGCCACGGCCTGCCGTTGGCCGCCTCGCGTGGAAGTGCCCAATTCCAGATCCAACGTGCCGTAAGTGCCAAGAGCCGTCGTGGCCCCCAACGCCACGTTGGCCTTCCCGTCCGTTGAGGTTTGGGCGGTGCCGCGCAGGGTCCACCGGTCGTTGAGGCCCCGAGCCACCGACCCGGTCGCGCCCAACGTCCCGTAATCGCTCTCTCCTTGGCGCACCCGGCCGGCCGCGACCTCCCAAGTGGTGAGCCCTTGGCGAAGCAACGTGGGGGCGACGTAGAAACGCTGATCGCTCACCACCGTTTCGCGGCCGTAAGGGTCTCGCACCACCACTTGGGTTTGCTGCGCACCGGTGCCCAAGGCGCTGCCATCGGCGGTGAACGGGCCTTTCCCCACCCGGCCTTGCAGCACGCGGGCGCGGTTGGCCAGGACTTCGACCGTCGCCGGATCGAGCGCCACGCCGCCGAGCACCGGGACCGGATACGTGGGCGTCAACGGGTCCAACGCCCGCGGGTCCTTGGCCACGCGCACCCCGCCCAAGTTGACCAGCGAGGACGACGGACCAGCGAACACATCGCCTGCCTGGTAAGTCACCAAGCGGTTGGGATCATCTTTCTGCCAGCGCGTCACGCCGCGAACGTAGCCGGTGCCGGCCGTGTCGGTGTTGACCTGCCCGCTGGTGCTGATCACGCCCCAACGCCCCGCCTTGCGGACCTCGTGGCCCAGCGAGAGCGCCTGCTGTTGCTCGGACACCATGCCTGCCACGCTGTAGTTCACCAGCACCCCGGGAGCGGGCGGCGCGATGGGCCCGCGCTCGGTGCGATCACGGGCCACGCGTTGGGCCTTGAGCCGATCGGCCGGCAGATCCAGGGCGACCGTCGCGGTGGCCTCGTCCACAACAAAGCCCACGCCCAACGCTTGGGCACTCATCGGCTCCGTTTGACCCGGGGGAAGTTGGAGCCCGACCTCGCGCCACGTGGCCGGCTCGGCGAACCACTGACCGCCTTGCTGCCAGAACGTGAGCGGATCCGCCTTGGCCTTGCCGCCGATGACCGGCACCAGGAACGCGGGTGCCACGCCGTCGGGCACCGCTGCGCTGGCCGACGATGCAGCCAGCAACAACAACGCCAAGGCTTGGCCACGCATCGATCACCGCCCCACGGGGACCGTGACGGGCTGGCCGTTGACGGTGATCGAAAGCACTTCGGCACGCTGGCCAGGCTGGGTCTCGTAAGTCATCGAGGCCCCCGGTAGCGTCCAACCCAATGCACCGTCGCGCCACGGCTTCCCACCGGCCGGGCCAATGGACGACACGCGGGCCGCGGTCTGCCCGTGATTCGTCAAGCGGTATCCATTGGGCACCGCTTGGACGGTCACCTGGGGGACGGGCGCGTTGGCGGCTTCAAAGGCCACGGGCAAGTCCTGGTTGACCAGCAACTGGACGCCCTGGGCGTTGGGGTCTTTGAGCTGCATCAGCAGCACGCGGTAGTAGCGCCGCTCGCCCAGCGCGCCCACCCGCATCAACCGGGCGGTGCGCTTGGATTGGGGCGGGACGTCCACGAAGGTAGGCGCCCCCACGATCTCAGTGGTGGGTGAAAACACGTTCTGCCCCGTGGCCTGATTCCACCCCACGGCTTTCACCTGGTAACGCACCGAGGTGTCCCCGCTGTTGTGCAGCGTCACGGCGACGTGCTTGGCCGAGGTATCGGCCATCAGGGTGGTGGGGCCAACGGAGATGGAACCGGCGGACGCCGAAAAGGACAGCAAGGACGCGGCGGCCACGGCCAAAAAACGTTGGGAATGGGTCATGGGGTCTCCTTTGGGGGTGTCTCCATTCAAGCTAGATCGGAATACCATTCCGTCAACCCATACCTACTCATCTTTGCAGCAACAAAAAGCCCCCGGGGCAAGCCGGGGGCGTCGGGACAACCGATGGGAATCAGTTGTAAGTAGCGGTGACGGTGACCGTGTCGGTGTAGTTGCCGCCCACGGCCTGCTTGAGGGCCAGGAAGCGCACCGCGTAGTTGTAACTTTGGACGGTGCCGTCGCCAACGCCGGTGAACGCGTCGGTGTCATCCCCCCAGACTTGGCTTCCCTGCGGGTCCTTGAAGAAGCCGTAGGGGATGTAAGCCCCGGCGCCGTTGGTCACAGCCCGGTAGGTCTCATACCCGGACAGCAGGCCGAAGTTCTGCCCCTGGCCCGGCGAAATGGAGTAAGTCGTGCCCGCGTTGCACACGATGCTCAGCCCGGAGGTGCGGGCGGCAGCTTCAGAGATGCCCGACCAGTCCATGCCTTCGATGGAGGTCACGGACAGCTGGCAGGTGTTGGTCAAGGTGCCCTGAATCGTCAGATCCGCGGTGGTGTCGGCGGCGAACGCGGGCACTGCCAGCGAAGCCAGGGCGATGGGCAGAAGGGCGCGAAGGAAGGTCTTGCGTGTCATGGGTATCGTCTCCTTGAGAGGGATTGAGTGGGGATGAGTAGCCCCAGAAAGGGCCATCCCCTTACCGATACCTCGAATCTGAAAACGCGCAAGGGGGGGGGGCATTGAGCCAGCCGTCAGAGCCTGGGACGTTTGCCACCTGCGGTGGCTGACTGTTCCCATACCCGATCCAGCTCACGCGCCCGGTGCTGAGCCATTGCCTCCTGAATCATGCGCTGAAGGACGAACGCAAAAGCGCCAGTAACAAAAACGCCCACGCCGATCCCGCAATCATCCGGCAGGCTCGAAATCTCTCTTATCGATGGCTGGTAAATGACCTCGTCGAGCTCAGGGGGCAACGGATCAACGCACGTCTCAATATACGCGTTCACCTCGATTTCGGCTGCCTTGCAGAGCTCGGCGTCAGCGAGCAGCGCCCGCAAGTCGGCAAGCGTGGGAAGCCACACCGTATTGAACAGCGGGCCACCCACCGAGGGACTGATGAAATGGATGCCATGAAGCACGGTCGCCCTCTCACTCTTTCCGAGCTCTCCGTCTCCCCAATGTCCGTTCATCCGGAGGGACCCATTACCCATCCCGGTGGCCGCGTCCCCGCCAATCACTCTAAATATCCCAACGAGCGATATTTTTCCGCCCTTGCTGCTCTCCATTGAGCAATTTCGTTTCGCCTCCGCTGCTCTTCTTGCCAGCACTTGAGCAAATGCTTGTAACTAGGCTTGGCTCGCGTGACTTGGAAGGATCGGCCATTGACGTGGATCTTCCCGCCGTTGTGCAGCTTCACGGCATGAACTGCGCTCCACGTGGTCGCCCATCCGAGGCTGCCTTCTTCTTCAAAGCTCACGGGCTCCAGTGAAACCTCTGCATAGTCTTCCAACAAATCTGGGTTCATCCCTAGTTGGATCATCGTGAATTCGTTGGATGCGACGGTCGTGCTCATGTGACACCTCTTGTTTTGGTCGGCGGCATTGCCTACCCATGACTTCAAGGTAGATCGACATATGATTTTGTCCACTGGTGGCGTGGACAAATCTTTGACTAAAAGCAAAAAGTGCGAAGCGAAGGCCGCAATTTTTCACCTCACCCCTTTGCGCGCCAAAGGCGATTTTGCTTTCCATCCACGCTCCTGCTCTTTTGGATGCCGGCGCGCAGCGGTCGGCGGCGGCTTCCGCCGCAGGTCTTTGCTTTAAAGGGGGTGGTCACACCCACCCTCGTGAAGCCATCGACACGTGCGAGGTGCCCGCGATCACAAGGTGATCCAGCACTCGAATGTCGAAAAGGGCAAGGGCCTGCTTGAGGCGGTCGGTGATGGCGCGGTCGGCAACGCTGGGCTCGGGGTTTCCGCTGGGGTGGTTGTGAAAGAAGATGACCGCGGCGGCGTTGTGGTCCAACGCCTTCTTGGCGACGATGCGGGGATGGACTTCGCACCCATCGATGGTGCCTTGAAAGAGGTGCTCGGTGGCAAGGATGCGGTGGCGGGCGTCCAGGAACACCGTGCCAAACACTTCGTGATCCAGGTGCGCGCAGCGGGCAGTGAGGTAGTTGCTGGCACTGGAGGGGTCGGTGATGGCCTCGTGGCGCTGCAGGCGACGCTCCAAGATGTGCGAGGCGGCCAAGAGGATGCCCTCATCGTCCATGGCCAGCTGGTATTGGGCCCGAATGTCGTTGGCTCGCTTCACTTGCTTTCTCCACCGGCGCGGGATTAGCCACGGGCGGGCGTGGTGTCTGCGGCGGAGGCGGTCAGTGGGAGCAGGCCGACAAGGGCCAGAGAAAGAACCAAGACGCGCATGAGGCCTCCTTTCATGAATGGGTTGCACTACCCATAACAAAAGGTTTGGTTTGCGCAACGGGATCTAGAAAAGAAAAAGGCGGCTTTCGCCGCCTTTCCCTTGGGCTTAGAAGCGCGCTCGCAAGCGAGGGGCTTCCTGGGTTTGGCTGTCCTGCCCGTGGGCCTTCATGGCCGCACCAACCTGGCGTTTGGCATCGGCCCCAAACCCGCCTTCCGGTGGCTTCCAAGCGTTGGCGGGCGGGAGCAGGCTGACCAGGAGCTTGGCCCTCTCTTGAGCCCGCAAGTCGTTGAAAAATGGCTTGCCGCTGTTGATCGGCGCTTCGCCCTTTTGGTTTTGGATGTGGGGATCTGCGCCCGCCTCAATCAGCGCACTCCAGACAGTGGCATCGCGGCCCGCATGAAGAGAGGTATTCCCGTTGTTGTCTTGGGCGTTCATATCCGCCCCTGCCTTGGCGAGCGCTTCAATCGTCTCTGGAAAAATCGCACGGTGGATCGGCGCCTGGCCGTCCATTCGCCGTGCAATGACGTCTGCGCCTGCACGGGTGAGCAAGGCCACCGCCTCGGGGTCCCTGGCTATATGCAGCGGTTGATTCCCCTGGTCATCGCTCGCCGCGGGATCAAGGCCTGCTTTCAGAAGTTCCTTAAGCGCGCCCGTGTTCGCCTCGAAGAGAGGGGTTCGCCCTCGGTTATCCCGGGCTAGGATGTCTGCCCCGGCCGCAATCAAGGCGCGGGCCTCCGTCTGCCCGGTTGCTCGGAAGAGAGGGGTTTGCCCTTCATTATTCCTCGCGCTGACATCCGCTCCCGCCTTCAGCAACGCTTTGAGACTGTCGTTGTGTGCGCCAAACAACGGGGTGTTCCCTTGGGTGTCGCGAGCGTTGATGTCAGCGCCAGCCTTCACGAGCTCCCTTAAAGCCCCTTCGCTCGCTCCGAAAAGGGGCGTTTTCCCTCGGTTATCGCGCGCATGAATGTCTGCCCCGGCCGCAATCAACGCCCTGGCATCCCCTTGCCCTCTCGCGTTAAAAAGCGGTGTTTCCCCTTGGTTATTCTGCGCATTGATGTCTGCCCCGGCCTTGATCAGTTCAATCACGGCTCCCTCGCTTGTCACAGAATGAAGCGGCGTATTTCCAAGGCCATCCCTCGCTTCGATGTCAGCCCCAGCATCCAACAGCCTCCGAACTTCGCGCGGGTGATGCGCATCATGAAGTGGCGTTTGATCCAGCCAATCTTCATCCCTTGCGTTCACATCAGCGGGGATTTTGGTAAGCCCGATTTGCTTCAGAAGAACGTCTTTGAGATTCGAAATATTCAACCCACACCTCCACAATAGTATTTTGACCTCCCACCATTAGCAGAAAATCAGAACCTCGCAAGGGAATTAAATAGAAGAAGACGGCTCTTGCCGCCTTTCTTTTTCCATGTCAAAACCGTTGTCGGATTCGAGGCTTCTGGCTTCCCTTTCCTCACCCTGGGCTTTCATGGCCGCACCGACTTGACGTTTGGCGTCGGCCCCAAATCCGCCTTCCGGTGGCTTCCAAGCATTGGCAGCGGGAAGGAGCTCGTCAAAAAGCTTGGATCGGTTGTGGGCACGAATGACCTGATCGGATTGATCATTACCTGGCCGCCCCAGAAGATCCGTGGGCGTTGTTCCTTCTAAATCGGGATCCTGAGGCGTGCGTCCAGCCTTGAGCAGGTCACCGGCCCATTCTGCATCGCCGCATGCAACAGCGAAGTGGAGCGGATACTCGGTCGCGGCCGTCAGGAAGGCCTCGTAGTCTTGCCGCTGTCGATGCGGGCGTCCTCCTTCCACTCATCTTAATTTGTCTCGTCGTCCCAATGCTCGTCAAAAGCGGCCTGGCGGAGCTCGTCGGGTAATCCCCCCATTTTTAGCAGCGGCCAAAAGTAGAAATAGGGATGGTCTGATCAATTCACACTGAGTCGTGGGTTTTCAGCGCCGGAGTCATCCTGGGCCTTCAGACGCGGCGGACTGCCATGTTTTCCGCTCTCGAAGTGCCCTTGCGGGCACCTCAAGACGGAGTTACCCCTGTGCCGCCAACAGCTTCCGGCGCACCATCCACAGGTTGGACAGCGCGAACAGGGTGAGCACCTGTGCCGTGTTCTTGATCAAGCCGAGATAGCGCACCTTGGTGTAGCCGAACTGCCGCTTGATCACCCGGAACGGATGCTCGACCTTCGCGCGCAGACTAGCCTTGCAGCGCTCCCAGCGCTCAACCTGTTCGAGCTCACGCGCGTTGCCAATGGGGAATTCAACCGGAGGATTGAAGAACGGGCTTGAAGGCTTGAGGATGAGCTACCTGGACCCGCAAACCGTCACGAGACCCCGATGGACTACCCTGACCTTGCCCCCCTGGAGGAAATCTCCGGTCCGTTCGCCCTTCTTTCGAAGGGCCCAAAATTCATCGCCGCCTGGCTTGCCAAGCGCACTGAGGAGCGCTACCGGGAGTTCACCCGTGCCGCGCTTGAGGGTCAGGTGTTCCCCGAGAACGCGGAGGCCATGACCTCGGAAGATTTTCTGGCCATGCTGCGGGCATTGGAGATGGACATCGAGGCCGAGAAGGCCACCGTCTATGGCCGCCTTGCCTGTTCAATCGCTACCGGCAAAACCGCAGGCCATCTCAAGCGCCACTTCATTAAGGCGCTGAGCGACCTGTCGTTTGGCCAGGTCGATCTTCTGCGACGCGCTTTAATCACCGAGCGTCACCACGTGTTTCCTGGCACCGGCGGGGGTAACCTGGACCCAAAAGAATTCCTTGGACTGCAGTCGAAAAGCAGCATCAATCGCCAGACCTTTGAACGCTGGGGCCTGATCGAAGAGAAAGGACTGAGCCTCGCAGGCCGACGGTTCGTGGAGGCTTGTTTTACCAGCGATGAGTTGGCGCCCTCCTCAGTGGGCTTTCAGGAATGGGCCAAGGGTCGCATCCACATCGTTTGCAACGAGATGGGCGCGCCGAGCTGCCACAGCGTCCTGGTCCAACTGACCGAAGATGGGCACCGCCGGGCCATCCATGTCCACAACAGCGCAGCACTTCGGGGACGCTCCAACCGCCTGCTGACACCCGGCCCCGTCATGGTGGTCCTTCTCACCGATAAACCCCAGCGTCTCGCCGACGAATGGACCACGGTGGAAGACACCATCCGAGGAAGAGTCCTGGCCGTGGTGGCCACGACCGATCCGAATGCGCCGTTGCCCGTCGCCATGACGGGCTTGGAACGCATAGATGCGTCACCGGACCGTGCCGCAGAAGCCGTGACGGCGATACTGGAGCGCTTTGAAGCAAAAGGGTTACGGGGCACCTGAGACCGCGATGTTAAACCCGATTCGACCGGTCATTGGAAGTGGCCGCCAACTTTATGGCGGCCAACGAGCACTACTTACAGACCAAACGAGGCTTCACGGACAGCGACTTGCATGCCGGACAGAAGAGCCCCAAGTTGATCTTCCGCTGAAAGTGATGACTGCACTTCTCGCAAACAAAAAGGTAAGGCGCCCCTGGAACGAAGCCGGGCATCACTTTCCTTCCTTGCGCTTGAAAATGACCTTTCCGCCAGCCTCGTATTCCACATCGTAGCCTTTGTAGATTGCGAGGATCAAAGAGAGACCAAGGCTTGCGGCGGTGATGATGCCGATGATCTCGACTCCAGTGACTGTCGCGACCGCCCCCAGGCTGAGCGTGCTGAGCCCAGCCGTTACTGGAGCGAGCCCAACTGCAGCAACGATTGCTGCAACACCGACGGCACCAAGCTTGGCGAACTTGCGCGTCTTCTTCAGGTCGTCTGCCAACTTGCCCACAACCACAATCTGCTGCGCCTTTGCATTCTTGGCCGCTTCCAGCTCATCCCGCGTCCTTACTGTCACGCTTGCCATAACGCCCCCTGTTGTTAGCAATACCAGTGATGGATACCCTGGGCAGGATAGCCGAAGGGAACACCGTGTTCCTAGCAGCAATGATGGTGCCCAACTGTCTCTCCAGCTGAGACACGAACTCAACGCATCCGCTGCCACGGGTCGTCCTTGGGAGCCTCCACCGTAACCTCGGCAACGTCGTCTTCAGCGCGCCATGCCTTCCCTTCGAGCACCATGGTGGGACCCCTGGAACGTGCGATGGCGGCCTCTTTGGCGGTCGGCGGGTTCCATGACCGATGCTCCTCTAGGTAGCGCTCCGTGGACGGCCTCAACGGCAGGCCACCGCTCGGCAATGGCAACGTCCGATCATGGCGTTCGTCTTGCTGACGGGCATAGGCGACTTGCTCGGGCTCCCCAAACGCCTCCCGGTGGGCATCCAGCAAGCGATCGACAGCGTCCACGTCCCCGCGGGCATGGAGCGATTCGGTGTAAAGCGCTTGAAGCAACGGGTCACGCTCTTCGTGAATCTCTTCGCCTGTGTCTTCGCCTTGGAACAGCCCATCGTGGCGTGGGCGGGCGTCGACGGGGTCTGGGCGCAACCGACCGTGACTCGTTCTCATGCCCGCCTCCGCGCCAGCCCGCTGCCGTGAAGCAGCCCGCATGCGATCGAATAAACGACAAGAGCCAGCGTGGATGACAGGTATAGGTTGGAAGGATCCAACCAGACTTGGCTCACCACGTGCTGTAGCTGGTAAGCCAGCAGTGCCAAGCACGCGTAGAACACGGCCAAATGCCACATCAACGCAACCACGGATGGGGCGTCCTCTTGGCCGGCTTGGAACGCCTCCCAGCCCCTGCGTGCGCTGCGGGCTTTGGACGCGCACAGCCACGCGATTCCGAAGGTGATCGCAAACATGGCGAGCTCAAACAGCACGACCACCAGAATAACGGTCATGGGATCCTCCTCTGGGTTGGGAGCAGGCCATGGGCCTGCAGGTAAGCGTGGACTGCCTGTCGGGTCACGCCCAGGCGCTTGGCAATTGCAGGGCCGTTGTTCCCCTGCTCCAGGAGGCGCACCACCAGAGCGTGTTGGTCAGCCAGTGGGCGCCGGGGCTTTTGACGCAACCCCAGGTGGGCCAGATCGGCGCTCACCACGGGCGATGGAACGCCCAGGGCTTGGGCGATGGCGGCGCGGCCGTGTCCCTCTCGGACCATCCGGGCGACTTCGGAGCGGCGGTGGGCAACGGATGGCCGCTTCATGAGCTCAACCAGAAGCCCGCAAGCCGTGCCTTCGCAATACACGCCTCCACCAACGTGTTCGCTTTTGTGCATCCTTACGGCCCCACGCGCACGCGAGCGCTGTTGTTGTCCGACCGGGCATTGATGCCAATGGCACAAGGGCTTCCGCACGAATAATCGCCAATGCGCACCGGCGAAGCATCAAGCGGCACCACCCGGGTCTTCTTACCCTTCCCCACCAAGAAGACCCGATCACCTTCGCGCACATCCACATCGGCGTCTTGGACCACCGCGAGGACGCGCTGGCGGCGATCGGACAGATCGCGCACGTAGATCTCCACCGCACGCCGGCCGCTGAGGCCCTTTTGAACCGCGGTTCCGGCAGCCGCACCGATGACGCCACCGGTCACCCGGGCTGCATTGCGGTATTCCCGGTTCTTGACCTGGTTAGCAGCCCCATAACCAACGGCCGCCCCGATGGCGGAGCCGGCGTTCAGACGCTGGTCGGACGTCAGTTGAACCGTGCGAACCATCAGGACCTCGCCCAGTCGGGCGTCCTGGACGGATAGGGCCTCGGACGAACCGTAACGGCGAGCGGAGGTGGAATCGGCGGCAAAGGCGGCCGGAGCAGACAACGCCAATGCAAGGGCCAGAACGATGGGTTTCAAGGTGCACCTCCATTTCGTGAGTAGGTTCACCTATGCATAGATCGATTCTGGGAATGCGCAAGGGGGGGGGCTTCGGAGCGCGGTTACACAGACTGCAGTCCGCGTCATTAAATTGACGGAAAAGCGACAAAATGAAGCATATGGACAGAGATTGATGCTCAGGCGATGATTCTGCCCACAACTCAAAACCAACAGGGAAATGTATGGCAAGGAAGAAGAGTTCATCGGCCGCAGGTGCCGCGATTTCGACCGGCGGCGGAGCCGTCGCTGGCGCAACTTCTGCGATCCTCGGCGTAACCAGTGGTGCAGCGGCCGGGACCGCCGGTGCAGCCGCCGTGACCTCCGGCTTGGCAACCGTCGGGAGCGTTGTGGGCGGTGGCATGCTTGCTGGACTGGGGGTGGTCGCGGCTGCACCAATTGCGGGTGGTGCGGCGATGTTCGGCGTCTACAAGCTCTACCAGCGCATGGCATCCAAGAAGTAACCGCTCTGCCTGGCCCACTGCCACAAGCGGTTTCCCTCTACGTCGCGCAGGCTTCGTCAATGTCTGCAAGTGGCCATCCAAGCTAGCAACCTTGGTGGCCGCTCTTACCAACTTGTGGCTCAAGCCCTTGGACCAAAAGGCCACGTTGACCTCAATGCCCCGCTGGCGCAGCCAGAGTGCGGCGTGACGCTCAAACCCGAGCGCACTGAGGCCGTTCATGCAGGGCTAGCAGCCGGCGGAGTGCGGTGCAGTCCGCGCCTACACGTTGGGATGCACGATGGGTTCGCGCATGCTCGATAGCACACGGATCGGAATTTCTGTTACTGCACGTAGATCAGACTGGCCATTTCTTCCCCTTTCTCTCTCGCCCCTCCGCGTCTGGCAAGGAATCTGAAACCGGCAAGCTCTCCTGTCGTGCAATGTTCCTGATCGACATTCAACCTGTGATGATGTGGGAACGCTCTCCCTCAACCTGCCAAACCGTCTACGGAACTGGCAAAATTGCAGGATCACTCACAGGGGGAAATTGGATGTCCGACACAACCTACAGCCACCGCATCCTCAAGACTTATGGCCTGCTGGTGGACTTCGAAGGTAAACCACGCCTCAAGAACGTTCCGTCGCCTCTAACCGGTCAAAAGAAGGCAAAGGAGACGATGGAAAAGTGGACGCAGCGAGTGCTGGGGGATGAGGTCAGCAAGGTCCGCGTCTACCGACCGGCACGCGTTAAAAGTGACACACTCATTGCCAGCCTTACAGACACGCACGACGCCAAGCTGGTGCGTGACATTGTTCGCGGCGCCGTTCGCAAGAAGAGCAAATCAGCGAAAGCAAAGATTGAAGAGATCAAGGTGGAGCACGCCGCCGAGCTTAGAAAGCGCGGAGCCACCGCGAGAGAACTTCGGAAGGCACACGAAGAAGACCTGTCGGGAAAGCTCGATGATATCTTGGCTGCGACGGCCTATCTGCCGTTAGACGACCTTCAGGACTTGGTGGTGGAACTGGGAGAGGACTTGAGCCCATCGGTCCGCAACTGGGCACTTGCCCTGGCTCCGGCCAAGGATGCTGACGAGGTTTCCGTCATCGACGTTCTCAAGCAGATGCTCCTGCGCATGGACGTGCTGTCGAAGAATAAATAACCAGAATTTGTCAGCCACTGTCGCGCACCCTGCTGCCTCCCGACAGGCGGGTGCGCGTTCAGTCGCTTGTTCACGAATCAAACTGCCAAGTTCAGGCGCGCCCCTCTTGCCTTGAAGCGCGATCGAGACCGGTCGTTGGCGGCATGTTTTTCGATCTCATGCAGATTGGCCGCCACGGACTGCCGCTGCTGCTCAACCTTCTGGAGCGGCTCTCGAACCAACTCGGGCACCTTCAGGAACTCCACCACCCGCTCGGCCGCCGCCGCGGCTCGGAAGAGCTCCCGGGGATCGTCCCGGAGGATTTGGATCCACGACTTCACGTAAGCCGCGTGCTGGGTGGGATCGTGGCCAATGCCCAGGCGTTCGCCCATCAGCATGGATGACACCTCCGCGACCAGTTCTTCCTTGGCGTAGTCGATGCTCCCAAAAGCCCCTTTCTGATCGCGGTTGAGGCGGGTGGGAAAGCCGGTCCAGTGGCCCAGTTCGTGCAACGCGGTGGCGTAGTAGCCGCTGGCCGAGTGAAAGGTGTTGCGCTGGGGCAAGTGGATGCTGTCGGTCATCGGACGGTAGAACGCTTGGTTGCCCCCGTCGTGGTGGATCTCGGCTCCGCTGTCTCTCAGCACCGCTTCGCAGGCCTGGTGAATGTCGGGCTCTGGGCGCGCGGCTGGCAGGACCAGTGCCGGCAACCCATCGATCTGCATCGCGTTGAACACGCGTGGGAAGAAGACCTTGGGGTGGGCCTTGGCGATGAGGTCGGGGTCCCCGCTCTTCTTGGCCTCCTCCACCCGCGACCAATCCCAATACTCAATCACGCTGGCCTTCTCGCCCTTGCGCACCTGAGCGCCCACGGCCGCGGCTTGCTTGTAAGTCATCCACCGGTTGTCCTGGGTGTCCCAGGCGCTCTGAAGGGCCCACAGGTGGAGCAGGTTTCCGCCCCGGTAGCTCTTGCCAGTCGTGGGGTTCATGGGCAACCCGAGGTCCACGCGGGCGTCCCAGGGTTTGAGAAAGGGACCGGTGCCCTCCTCCATCTGGCGGATCAAGCGCTCGACGACGTCGCGGGAATGACGCTGAAGGAAGCTTTCGTTGGGGGTGGCATCGGACACGGGCAGGCTCTCCTGGAAGGCAAGGAAAGGCGCCTGTCGGCAACGCCAAGGGGGTTAGGCTGGAAACTTCAATCGTGAATGGTGACGGCGCGTCCCTGCTCCAACAGGTTCTCCAGCAAAGCCAAGGCCCGTTCGATGGTCAAAGCGGTGCCGGGGCCCCCGTCGCCCTCCTGGAGCTGCACGCGGATGCCCTCGGGGGTTCGTTGCACGGTGAAACGGGGGGACGCCGCCAGGGAGTCCTGGCGGTCCATGCTGTCGTCTACAAAGGCATCGGAAGGGGTCATGGTTTCAGCATGCGACAGGATACGGATTTGGCAAGTCCGGGCTGGACCGTTAGCGTCACCGACCAATCCATTGGCTAGAGCTGATACGGAAGATGGGAACACGGATTTGGCCCCGCCTTTACGACCGCCGTTGGCGCGCATCCCCATCTCCCACCTTTCCGCCACCTTGGGTTTCGCTGCTTTCTCGGCCCGCCAACGGCTCACCGAACAGCGCACGAATCTCCAGTTCATTGATACGTTCCTGCAGCTGGAGTTGGATTGCCTTGGCTCTGGTGCGCCCTGCCTCCTCCCTCAACGCATCGGCATGGAGAGCTCCCATCTCAGCCGCCTGCTGCTGAGCGCTCAAGCGGTCGAATCGACGCTCCATCTCTTCCTGCCGAGCCCCTTGCTGTTCGAGGGTGGGCGTCACATCGGTTTCCCAAGGCTCCAAAGACTGAGAGCGCTCCTGCGCCACGCGCAGTGCTGTCACGGTCGCCGATGATCTCAACGGCAGATCGCCACAGGCCTCGCCGACGGTGGCTGCTCCGTTGATTCGCAGGCGCACGCATTCTTCCTGTTTGCCATTGATGCGACGGTTCGAGCGGGCGCCGTCGTCCAGGCCCATCTCTTTCAAGCCTCGCCAGAACTGGCGACCGGTGAGGAGATCGATGTCCGCCAGCCCTTGTCGGTAGCCCCAGTTTTTGTAGTTCTCGTAGACCTGCCGCATGGAAAGCGTGCACTCATCCGTCTCAATGCGCACCACGCGCTCGGCTTGAGCCCAAGCCATGACCTGGTCGCTGCCATGGCGGGCGGCCAGCTTCGCTGCGCGCACGGCTTCGGGCATGTCGGCGTCGGTGTCGGACAACGCCCTACCACGGGCCACGATGCGTCGGGCGCCTTCGAGCATCCAGTCCAGCACAAGCTGGCCTTCCTCTGCCAGGATGTTCTTGACCAGATCAGGGTCGTGCTGGTTGACCGGTACCGCCTTCTTCCAGTGCACGACGGTGAGGCGGCGCCACACCCCGTTGCTCTTGTCGCGGATGAAGGGGGCCGAATTGGACGTGATGATCCACTTGGCCGTGGAATGGTAGCTCGCCAGCTGCTTCTGGTTCTTCCGGTCGATGCCAATGCCATTGCCAGAGACCATCGTCTTGAACCGACCTTCGGCCCACTTCTCGCACTCCACTTCGTCCACCAGGATCAGGCTGGCGCCAATCATGGGTTCCAGGCTGAAGCGGTCGCCCAAAGTTTCAAGGTTGCAGCGGGCCACCTGACGGTGCATCGCTTCCACGATTTCCGCCAGGGTGGATTTGCCAGAACCTGCGACGCCGTGCCACCAGGCGGCCTGGCTGTAGACACCCGGCAACAGGGTCATGCCGCACTGCTCCTGGAGCAGGTCGATGACGCGCGGGTCGTCGTGGGCTTGGCGGAGGAACTTGGCGAATCGCGAGTCAGCCGGCAAAGGCTGGGGCTTGTATGCATGGCCCTGCCTGCCACCACAGGCCACCCTGACCGCGTGGGTCATGCCCAAGGCGGGATCAGGAGCGAGCACATGGAAACCGCCGGGAAGGATTTCCACGTAGCCGTCTGCCACCGGCACGATGGCCCGCTTGGCTTGGGCTGGCATGGGGTTTTTCTGGCGCAGCCGAAGGGAAGCCATGTCCCAGCAGTCCTTGGCGAGCTTGGGGCTGCCCGCGAAATCGGCGTTGCGGTCGATCCAATCGGATGCCACACCCACACCTTCCGCGTCGCTGATCGCTTGCCAGTAGGTACCGTTCTAATGGTGTACGATCTCGCCGGTGCCGCTGGTGGCTTGGCACGCCCACAAGCGATCGACGCATTCGGTGGTGCGGCGGGCAAACAGGATGGGGAGCGACGGTGGCTTGCGCTGGCCCTCTCGATCAACCGAGTGGCGGTAGAGCTGCTTGTGCTCCTCTGCCTCCAGGTTGACCTTGCGGGCGGAGGCTTCCGCACCCAGGAAACGCGACGCTTCGAATGGCACGATGTTGCTTGGCTCTTCCGTCGTCGGGTTGACAGCCTTCCCTTTTGGGGACACATTGGTTGTAGACATTGTTGTTGGCTCCTCTCAAACCCTCGCCCTGGCCGGTGGGGGTTTGTCGTTGTGGGGGGACAGGCTTGCTCAGGCAGCGCGCGGGAGAGCGGTTTCCAAGGCGCGGCGAATGAACTCGCTCTCTGTCATCTCGTTTTCGGCCGCGGCGAGACGAAGGCGTTCGGCCAAGGGGCGTTTGATCCGAACGTGCTTTTTCACGCTGGCGCGGATGCTGTAAGTCGGCGGCGACGAGGGATGGGTGGCGGCGTTCACGGTGGCAACTCCGAAGGTGAAAGGTTTGGTGTGTCCCACATGGGGGACACTTCCACTCAACCACTCCAGGAGCTTTCCGCAACCCACGGTTTTTGACTAAACACGAAAACTGCGGAATCTCTCGCACTTTTTCCGGAAGCCCTGTTCTGCTGGCTTTCCCTTCCCTGCTGGTCTTCCATTAGCCAGCAGAAAGAGAAGACCAGCAGGAAGACCAGCAGCTACAAACCCTTGATTCCAAAAGCTTTGCATTCATAGAAAACCGTTCCGCTGGTCTGCTGGGTCAAAAAAGAATCGGTTTTGAAATTTGAGATACCAACACTTTCCATGCGATTTGGACGCATTTGCACAGGGGAGTTGAATCGAAAGCCAGCAAGCCAGCAGCGCACTTTTAGTCGCAGAAATCCCTTGGGATTCAACGACCTTGCACTACTGGTCTTCCTGCTGGCCTTCGATCGCTGCTGGCTAGTGGAAGACCAGCAGCCGGAAGTTCCTACTCATTTTCGGCCAAACACTCCAGTTGCTCGCGCTTGCGATCGGTCAAGAACGGATGCTGAAACTCCCTCCCGCTTTCCACCTCCGTCACCACCACGTGTTCTTCAATCGTAAGGGCGCCATGGTGCCAATCGATGGCATCCAACTCCGCCAAGGACAGTCGCGCGAATGCCTCCATTGCCTCGGACTGGGTCTGGGCAAAGACCTCAATCACCTTGCTCACCAAGTAGTCACCCCGGACGACGAATTCGTAAGTTCCCATCGGCTCCTCCTAATAGTTGAGGTGGTGGCGCATGGTTGGACAAGGCCAGTTGAGATCTTCGCGTTCGGAACCATCGGGGCTGATGACCTCCACAAAGCCGTAGATCTCCTCCAACTCGGTACGCCAGCCACCGGCATGAATGTCAGCCACTCCCATCGAGTTCAGAATCTCCAAGGCTGCCGCCTCTGAGTCCGCGTCGATTCGGATTTCCAATTCGGCCGTCGCGCGGCCCAAGACAACAACGTTCCAGCGATCAGCCATTGGAGCTCTCCTGGTTCGCCGTGGCCACCTGCCCTACCCGCTGGATGGCAAAGAACTTCCCGTGCAACGCACCGCTCGCCTGCGCTTGCTGAAGGTGATCGGCGGCGCGCTTGCCGTAAGTCACCACCAACGATCCCGACGGCGCTGCCGTGCCGGTGGTTCCGTCGGGACGCACAAACCTCAGCCTCCCACGGGTGAACAGGATCGCCGTCGCGTTGGGGTGGGAAAGCACGCAGTCGTGCATCCATCCCGTCTCCATGTTGACCGGCACCAGGGCGATACCGCCGCCGGGGTGGTTGGCCAGCTTGCTCAACCACTTCTCAATCCCTTTTCCGTAAGGCGGATTCATCCACACGAATGCCTGCTTGGGCCACGGCGTAGCCAAGCCGTCCTGGCTCGGCGGGATCATCCGGCTGGCCGTGGGTGCGGGCAGCCGCGACGGGTCTTCGGGCGTGCAAGGATCGAGGTCAAAGCCGCGCCTTCCCCCCAGCGCCCTGACGATGGCAGGCGGGGTATACCAATCGACGCTCGTGTGGGCCTTGTCGCTTGCCTTGTAGCAAACGGAGGTGAGCCGGGTGGGTTTAGCCGCTACGAGGCGCTTGGAGCGGGTTGCTGCGTTGAACGGCAGAACGTTGGACTTGGGCTGCATGAGGATTCTCCAGGCAAGGCTCCGTCAGCACGGCTGCGTTGCCGCGTTGAAGAATGGGTTTTGGGAGTTGGGCTTGAACCAGCCCGAGAGGCGCTGCTGGCGGCGGGTTACCACCAAGAGTTGTAGAACACGTCCCAACCGTCGTTGATCAATGCGCGGGCCTGCGCAATGAAGTCCAGATCTTCTTCAGCTCGATCGGGATCCGATTCACCGAAGAAGAAGCCTTGGGTATAAGGCAAATCATCGTTCAGCACAGCCTGTTCCAACGCATCAAGATCGTCCAATCCAAGGAATACGGGAACTTGGTTGAAATCGAAGGGATCAACCTGCCCCGTCCTAGCACTGTGCAACTTGAACATCCAACCATGAAGGTTCGGATGCTTTCGCCAGTAGAAAAATAGTTCTTGAGTGCGATCTCGCACATCAGTGCGGGTCTTGACCGCATACATATCGAGGCCCATCGGCTTGCTCCATCGCCCCGACCACCGAGGCGTTGGAGTAATCATCCGAACTGAGAGCCTCCATCGATACGGATATTGGAGGCCTCCAATATCCGTTAGCAGCCGTTACATTCGCCCATTGCGCTTGTCGGGCATCTTTGGAGGCGCCGGCTGCAGGCGTTCGTGCAGCGCTTGTTCGATCACCCCAGCTCGCGAGGCGTCGAGCTGCTGAGCCAGGTCCCGCAGACGGCTGGCCTGGGCTTGGGCTGCGTTGTTGAATGCGTCCACCCACTGGCGCTTGACGTCAGGGTTTTGCCAAGGCTGGGCGAAGGCCTCGGTCAGCGTGCAGACCCGAATCCCAAGCCCTATTTGCACGCCCAATGCTTGGAGCTGGCGAATTAACGCATCGCTGATGGGTTGGTCAGTCAGTGGCTCCAGGAAGAACTGCTTAGCCTTGGACCCTTTGGCCACCAGAAACGGCAGTTCTGCAGTTAGGAGGGTGTCGATCGCAACGCCCCGTTCGCTCAACGGCTTCCACAGGCCCTTAGCCTTGAGCTCGGCTGCCCAGGCCATCAACGGAACAAGGGTGGTCGAGCGCTTGCGAGTTCCCTTCACCGTGAACAGCGTCCCTTTTGGGGAGTGTTCCTTCAAGAGGTGTTGCAATTGGGCCGTGCTGATCGCCAACACCCCAGCGGCCTCATTGAAGCTCAACGCCACGTCCACCTTGGGCCGCTGTTTCGCTAGGCGCAAATGGTCTGCGATCTTCTTCTCCATCTGGCCCACGTTTTCGGTGCCAGAGAGCTTGCCGAGAAAGCGATCGATGGCGCGGCGGTAAGCATCAGCAGCAGTAAGGGCCATTAGTTCGGCTCGCTCCCCTTACGGCCGACCTTTGAAGAGCGCGCGGCAGCATTGCTGCTTCGCCGCCCGACCTTGCGCGCCGGCAGGGTGCGCAGCGCCTCCAGGTCGATTCCGTAATCTAGGACACCCAAAGCTGGCGTTCCTCCGGCACCGTTGAGCTTCTCACTCACCGTAAAGGGCCTGCTGTAAGTCGCGTGGTGTTCGTCGTCCAATTCGTGGCCGACGATTTGGGCTCGCATCTCAGAGGCCACACCGCTGCCCTGCATCTCCTGAATCACGGTCTTTCGGAGACTATGGAAACCACGTTTCGCTTTCGACCACCCACCACTGTGCTTTTGGAGGTAGTAGCTGAACGCCTTCGATATCCAGTTCCCCGCACCATTCTTCGCCTTACTGTCAGCCTGCGGAAACAATCGCCAGTCCCCGCTCTCCCTTCGTTCGGCGACGTAGTCCAAGAAACCAAGCTTGATCAGGTCGGGATGCAACGGGACGACCCGATTGGAAACATCGGTCTTCAATCGCTGATCCTCCCCCTCATCGGTAAACCGTATGCACGGGATTCCCTCCTCTTCCTTGACGTCCAGGGTAAACAGCTGCCCCACCTCACCTGCCCGGGCGCCCGTATACAGGCCCAACAAAGCCGCCCAGCGCGCTCCCGTTGAAAGCTGCTTGAAGCTATCAGGCGCGAAGAGTTGATGAACCTGATCCAAGGTAAAGGCCTGGAAGCCAAATTTTCTGCGCTTGCGCTTCTCCGCCATCGAAACGCTGACGTGACCTGCGGCGACATTGTCTCCCTTGAGCACGTAGCCTGAAGCCATTGCCCAAGTGAAGAATCCTCTCTTTCCTGCGAGGTAGCTCTGGCGATTGTTGAGCGTAGAACGCGTTAACCCGCGCTTGGCCAAATGGTCGTAGAAGCGGGCCATCTCAGGCCGCGTGATGGTGTGCAGCTCGCGCTCGGCGCCCAAGAACTCGATCAGCTCTGTCACGGGAAGCAGTTTGATGCCGACCGTTTTGACCTCGATGTCCTCGGCGGCGACTTTATCCTGCCAGATTCGCTTCGCATCGATCAGGCTGATGGTCTCAGATGGCAGGGGCTGCGCCGCCGCTGATTCCAACGGGTTTGGCCCAGCCGCCGCCGGAACTGCACCCGTATCACGGAAGTGGAACTTGCCGATTTCTTCCAGCGCCTCCATTGCTCGAGCATGGTCGGCCGCATCCGTGGTCCGAAGACGGAAGCCCGGCAAGTCAATTTCATAACGCCGGGAGCCGTTCTCCGCGACGCTGCGCAGAACATCCTCAACCGTGAGTCCCTTCTTGGTCATGCACCCATCCCTGATGGCATCGAATGCTTGAGCATAACGCTGCGCGATGGCCAAGGCAGCCACTCTTGCGCTATGCAGTTGGATGCCCAAGGGATGCTTGACGAAAGGTTTGCCGACGATACCGCGCATGTCCGTCGGAACGCGCATGCGAAACTGGTAACGACCTGTGGAAGAGCGAGTGAGATAGCTTGGTAATCGCATCGGAGTTGTGCCCCGATTTGTGCCCCAAGCCGCCCTTCAAGACCTTAAAAAATGTCGTTTAAAAACAAACACTTACTAAGGATTGGCGGAGAGAGTGGGATTCGAACCCACGGAAGGTTTAACCCTTCGCCGGTTTTCAAGACCGGTGCCTTAAACCGCTCGGCCATCTCTCCAATCGGGTCCCGGTCGCCCGGGCAGCGCCGTATTCTCGCACGTGAAGGCCATTTGCCCAAGACCACCCTTGCCCCCGCCCCTCGCATCCGGCACGGTGGAGGCTCGACTGCATCCGGAGCCCCCATGGCCCACCTCGACCTGGCCAACCTGCGCACCACCCTGCTGGACGACACCCAGTTGGCTGCGGTGGCCCTGCATCGCACTCTGGCCGGCCACCTGCCGGTCAGCAGCGGGCAGTTGGTGGTCTGCGATCCGCTGGTCCAGGCCGAGGCGCCGGCGCTGGCCGACTACACCGCTCCGGCCGGCCGTCATCCGGTGGAGATCATCGTGCACAGCGGCCGCCCGGCGCTGGCCGTGGCCTG
The DNA here is from genome assembly GCF_023518235.1 of Stenotrophomonas maltophilia. Taxonomy (NCBI): domain Bacteria; kingdom Pseudomonadati; phylum Pseudomonadota; class Gammaproteobacteria; order Lysobacterales; family Lysobacteraceae; genus Stenotrophomonas; species Stenotrophomonas maltophilia. The sequence goes on along the minus strand of NZ_CP090423.1, from coordinate 350,758 downwards.
GTTCAAGCCTCGCCAGGCTCTCACTGCATCGGCCCTGCATTGGCAGATGGCGCGCTGGACCACGCAGGACCTGACCGGCCTGGATGAGGACAGCTTCATCGGCTATCCGGTCGACGCCGGCATCGGCTGCTTCATGGATACCGACACCCAGCAGGCGTTGCTGGCCCTGATCGAGCAGACCGCCGGCGAGGAAAACAGCGCGTGGTCCGATGCGCTGATCGATCATGACGGCCTCGACGAAGGGGCCGAGTACCGACCCTGGGGCGAGGACTCGACGCATGGGCTGGTGGTATTCACCAGTGGCTGGGGCGACGGCGTGTATCCCAGCTATTGGGCGCTGGATACCTCGGGCCATCCGGTGGCGCTGGTCACTGATTTCCTGTGCATCCAGAACGGTGACGGACGCGACGAGCGTGAGATCGCCGACCAGGCCTATCGCGACAGCCTGCCACCGGAAGAAGCCGAGGCGCTGGCGCGACTGGTGGCCGCCGTCGAGCGCGATGATGCCGACGCATTGCGTGCACTGCTGAAGGACGCACCGCAGCGCGCCAATCAGATCGAGCCCGGCTGCGGTGGCACCGCGCTGTTCGAGGCGATCCGCCTGGATCGACCGCAGGCGCTGCGGGTGCTGCTGCAGGGTGCTGCGCTGCCGGCGATGCCCGAGCGCCTGCACATGAGCAGGGTCACCAGCTATCTGGAGTACGCGCGTTTCCTGAAAAAGCCGCGCAGCGCCGAACTGATGGCGGTGTTGGAAGCGCCGGTCATCGCGGATCGGCCAGAACCGGTGGCAGCGCCGCGACGCAGCTTCTGGGTCCGGCTGTTCGGGCGGAAGTGATCGGCGCCGGATACAGCAACGCCGGGCATGGCCCGGCGTTACCGTTCATCCGTTTCAGCCGGCATCCACCGCCAGCGCGCCCAGCGCACTGGCCTTGATCCGCTCCTTGGCCTTCTCGCACGCACCATCGCAATGCAGGCGCGAGGCCTCCAGCTGCGGCGGCAGGTGCTCGGCCAGGAAGTCGATGAACACGCGCACCGCCGGCAGCAGGCCGCGACGCGAGGCGAACACGGCATGGCACACGCCCTGCGGCAGCGACCAGTCCGGCAGCACCACTTCCAGTTCGCCATTGCGCACGGCATCGGCGCACACGGTTTCCGGCAGCATGGTGATGCCGAAGCCATCTTTGACCATGCTCTGCAGCAGCGGGAAATCGAAGCCGGCCACGCGCGGCTGCAGGTCGACCCGACGCACCTCGCCTTCCGGGCCATGCAGCTCCCAGCGCTGGCGCGCTTCGTCTTCGCTGATGCTGAGGGTGACGTGCTGGGCCAGCTCCTCCGGGTCCTTCGGGCGACCGGCGCGGTCCAGATACTTCGGGCTGGCCACCAGCAGTTCCTGCACCTGGCCGAAGCTGCGCATCACCAGGCTGCCGTCGTCGTCCAGCCGCGAGCGCACGCGCAGGGCCACGTCGTAGCCTTCATTGATGATGTCCACGCGGCGGTTGCTGATGTTCAGCTGCAGGCGCACCTTCGGGTACTGCTCAAGGAACTTGGGCAGCAGCTTGGGCAGCTGCATCTGCGCCAGCGACACCGGCACGCTGGCACGCACCACGCCACGCGGTTCCGCACTGAGGCGGTCCACAACTTCGCGCGCAGCCTGCGCCTCGGCCAGCATGGTCTGGGCGTGGCGGTGCACGCTGGTGCCGACGTCGGTGACCGCGAAGCGACGCGTGGAGCGCTGCAGCAGACGCACGCCCAGGTCGGTCTCCAGCTGGCTGATGCGGCGGCTCAGGCGCGACTTGGGGATGCCCAGGGCGCGCTCGGCGGCGGCGAATCCGCCGTGGTCGACCACCATCGCGAAGTAGTACAGATCATTCAGGTCATGCATGCCCGAGTTCCATATCTAGAACAATACGTGGCATTCAACCACCTTTATCCCGCCTTTGCAACAACCTATCGTTCTCTTCGTCGGCGGGACCTACCCGCTTCTTCCTTCCAGAACATAGGTGACTGCCATGAAGCTTCTGCATCTCGACGCCAGCGTGCTTGGCGAGAACTCCGTCTCCCGCCACCTGACCGCCGCCGTGGTGGCCCGGCTCAAGCAGCAGATCGAAGGCCTGCAGGTCGATTATCGCGATCTTGACGCCAATCCGGTACCGCATCTGCGCAGCAGCTCGCTGGCCAAGGCCGACGCGGCCGAAGCCGCCGATGCTGAACAGGTACTCGAGCAGTTCCTGGCAGCAGACGTCGTGGTGATCGGTGCGCCGATGTACAACTTCAGCATTCCCTCCACCCTGAAGGCCTGGATCGACCGCGTGGCCGTGGCCGGCCGCACCTTCAAATACACCGAGAACGGCCCGGTCGGCTTGGCCGGCGGCAAGCGCGTGATCGTGGTCAGCAGCCGCGGCGGCATCTACACCGATTCGCCGGCCGACTTCCAGGAGCCGTTCCTGCGCCAGACGTTCGCCTTCTGGGGCATCAATGACATCGAGTTCGTGCGTGCCGAGGGCATCGCCTACTCGCCGCAGCACCGTGAAGACGCCATCGCCGGGGCGCTGGCGGCCCTGCCGTCGCATGAAGCGGCTGAAGCCGTCGCTGCATAAGCGTTCCAGCGTTCGGCGCCGCTCTCTCCTCGTCGAGGCGCTGAACGCGGGCCGGGATCCCCTCCCCCATCCCGGCCCACCCTGGCGGCCCCGCTCTGCGGGGCCGTTTTTTTTGTGGACCGATTCCCGCCCGCCGGGCCATGCCCGGCGGGAACGGTACAGTGGGTCATGGACTACATCGTGACGGCTGCACACCGCAGCGAATTTCCGCACCCGATCACCCTGCGCCGAGGCCAGGCGCTGGTGGTGGGCGAGCGCTACGCAGGCCCGGAGGGCTGGGAGGATTGGTTCCTGTGCCAGACCGAGGGGCAGCAACCCGGGTTCGTGCCGGCACCGGTGATCGGTCGTGATGCGCAGGGTGACGCGTATGCCACCGAGGCTTACTGCGCGCGGGAGCTGGATGTGGATCCGGGGCAGAGGCTGCGCGGGCTGCGCACACTCAATGGTTGGGCGTGGTGCGTGCCCGAGGCGGGCGAACCTGGATGGGTGCCGCTGGAGAAGCTGCGGGTCGTGGGGTGATCGCGGGGTTCATCCACGCATGGCGTGGATGTAGCCCGCATTGTAGATCCATGTCATGCGTGGATTCGGTGCCATGCAAGCATGGCACCCACCCGAGCCGGTTGTCAGGCGATGGTTTCCAGGCCGCCCATGTACGGGCGCAGAGCCTCCGGCACGGTGATGCTGCCGTCGGCGTTCTGGTAGTTCTCCATCACCGCGATCATCGCGCGGCCGACCGCCACGCCCGAGCCGTTCAGGGTGTGCGCCAGTTCCGGCTTGCCGGTGGCCGGGTTACGCCAGCGCGCCTGCATGCGGCGGGCCTGGAAGTCACCACAGTTCGAGCACGAGGAGATCTCGCGGTAGGTTTCCTGCGACGGCAGCCAGACTTCCAGGTCGTAGGTCTTGATCGCCGAGAAGCCCATGTCGCCGGTGCACAGCAGCACCTTGCGGTACGGCAGACCCAGCTTTTCCAGCACCACTTCGGCACAGCGGGTCATGCGCTGGTGCTCGGCGTCGCTGTCTTCCGGGCGGCTGATCGACACCAGCTCGACCTTCTCGAACTGGTGCTGGCGGATCATGCCGCGCACGTCGCGGCCACCGCTGCCGGCCTCGGCACGGAAGCACATCGAATGGGCGGTCATGCGCAGCGGCAGCTGCTCGGCATCAACGATCTCGTCGCGCACGATGTTGGTCAGCGGCACTTCCGAGGTCGGAATCAGGTAGCGCGTGGAGTCACCCACCGCAGTCTTGAACAGGTCGTCCTCGAACTTCGGCAGCTGGCTGGTACCACGCAGCGAATCGGCGTTGACCAGCAACGGCACGTTGGTTTCCTGATAACCGTGCTCGCCGGTATGCAGGTCGACCATGAACTGGGCCAGGGCGCGGTGCAGGCGCGCGATCGGGCCGCGCAGCACGGTGAAACGCGAACCGGACAGCTTGGCCGCGGTCTCGCCGTCCAGCCAGCCGTTACGCGCGCCGAGCTCAACGTGGTCCAGCACCTTGAAATCGAACTGGCGCGGGGTGCCCCAGCGCGACTGCTCGACGTTGTCGTTCTCGTCGGCACCGGCCGGCACGTCATCGGCCGGCAGGTTCGGGATGCCCATCGAGATCGCTTCGATCTTCTCGCGCAGCTCGTCCAGCGCCACTTCCGAGGCCTTCAGCTCATCGGCAAAGGCGGCGACCTCGGCCATGATGGCCGAGACGTCCTCGCCCTTGGCCTTGGCCTGGCCGATCGCCTTTGAACGGCTGTTGCGCAGGCTCTGCAGCTCCTGGGTCCGCACCTGGATGCGCTTGCGATCAGCCTCCAGGGACTCCAGGGCAGACACGTCGAGCTCGAAGCCGCGGCTGGTGCGCAGGCGTTCGGCGAGGTCGGCGGGCTGGTGGCGGAGCAGGGCTGGATCAAGCATGGCAGGTGTCGTGGTGGGTATCAGGGATGGGATTATCGCCTGTTATACGGATTTCTGCCGCCCGGTTCATTCCCGGCGTGGCAGAATCGGGGCATTCCGTACTGGTCCGGTCCATGTCTGCACCCCGCTCGTCGTCCGCCAAGTCGTTCACTGTGCATATCCCGCGCAACGCGCTGAAGATCGCCGGCATCGCCTTCGGCGTCGGCGTGCTGCTGTTCGTGGTGGTCTGGCTGACCGGCCGCGACAAGGAGTTCTTCCGCGCCGACCCGGCCGCTCAGACCCCACAGGAGACCGCCCAGGTGGAACCGCTGCCGGAACCGCTGGCCGCCGCCGCCGGGTCCAGCGACATGCCCGATGCCAAACCGGCGCCAGTGGAAGAAGAAGCGCCGAAGCTGGTGGAAACCGCCCCGCCGCCGCCGGCCCCCGTGGCCGAGGCAGCCCCGGCCGCTACGGGTCCGGCGCCTGCCGTGGCCGCCAACAGCCAGCCGATGCCGATTGCCGGCCAGTCGCCACCGCCGACCTACCCTGCCGCTGCCCTGCGCGCCGGTGAGACGGGCAGCGTGGTTGTACGCGTGGATGTGGACGCCACCGGCTATCCCAACAACGCCACCGTCATCCAGCGCAGCGGTTCACGCGAGCTCGACCGTGCCGCCACCGATGCGGTGCGCCGCTGGCGCTTCACGCCGGCACACAGCAATGGCCAGCCCGTTCCGGGCAGCATTGAAGTGCCATTCGACTTCAAGACCCAGTAACTGAATGTAGTCCGGCAGGCAAACTGAACCCTGCCGGTGGTGTTGACGCAGCACTGACACTTCCGCACGGCGACTCGGGCAACACTCTGCACGTCGTCAATTGACGGAAGGAGTTTGCGATGACTGCCACCACCCACGAGAACCTTCATTCGACGCACGACAGCCACGCGCAGCAGCGGCCGACCTCGCCCTGGATGTGGATCGCGCTGATCGTGGCGATGTTCGCGGCTGCACTGCTGTGGCTGCGCCACGCCAATCAGGACGACGTGGCACCGGCGCCGGTGGGCGAGCGGATGCTGCCCGCTGCGGAGCAGCCACTGGTCGATGCGGCCGTGCCTGCCAACGGGCAGGCGGCTCCGGCCGCTATCCAGCGTCGGGCAGCGCCGGCGGTGCGTAACCGCGAGGCGCGCCCGCTGGCCAGCAACAGCAAGCCGACCTACCCGGCAACGGCACTGCGCAATGGCGTGCAGGGCAGCGTGGTGGCCAGCCTCAATGTCGATACCCGCGGCCATGTGACCAATGCGGCGATTGTTTCGCGCAGTGGCGAACGCAGCCGTGATCTTGATCGTGCGGTGCTGAGCACCGTGCAGAACTGGAAGTTCCAGCCGGCCATCCATGAGGGCCGTGCGGTAGCGAGCGTGGTGCGGGTCCCGGTGGACTTCCGCACCGAGCAGCGTTGATCGCGGACGAGGGGTTCGTGATGTTTCGACGGAGGCTTCGGCCTCCGTCCTTTTATGCGGAGCATCGTGCCAACCAAGGTTGGCACCTACCGGGTGCGTCATTCGTGTCGACCCAGGTCGGCACGTGCCGGGCGATGCGGTGCAGCGCTTGAAGCGCCGGTCAGGCCAGATTGAACCCGGCGCTGCGGGCCAGGCCGTCGAAATCCGGGAACGAGGTGGCGACGTTGGCGATGTCGTTGATGCGCACTTCGCCATCGCTGATCTGGCCGGCAATGGCGAACGCCATGGCGATACGGTGGTCACCGTGGCTTTCGATGGTGCCGCTGCCCAGGCGCACACCGCCGTGCAGGGTGGCACCGTCTTCAGTTTCATCCACCTGCATGCCCAGCGCGCGCAGGCCGGTAGCCATCGCCGCAAGGCGATCGGATTCCTTCACCCGCAGTTCGGCCGCACCGGTCACCACGGTCTGGCCTTCGGCGGCGGCCGCCGCCACGAACAGCGCCGGGAACTCGTCGATCATGTCCGGCACCAGCGCTTCCGGAATGCGGGCGCCCTTCAGCGGCGCGTAGCGCACCACCAGATCGGCCACCGGCTCACCGCCCTGCTCGGCCGGATTCTCTTCGGTGATGTCCGCGCCCATCAGGCGCAGCGCGTGCAGCAGGCCGGTACGACGCGGGTTCAGGCCGACCTGCTTCAGGCGCAGCGCGGAACCAGGAATGATGCTGGCGGCCACCAGATAGAACGCCGCCGAGGAAAAATCAGCTGGCACCACGATATCGGTGGCGCGCAGGCGCTGGCCGCCGCGCAGGCGCGCCTTGCCCGGTGAGAATTCGATGTCCACGCCGAACGCCGACAGCATGCGTTCGGTGTAGTCACGGGTCGGGTGCGGCTCGGTCACCGTGGTTTCGCCCTGTGCGTACAGGCCAGCCAGCAGCACCGCCGACTTGATCTGCGCGCTGGCCACCGGCGAGGCGAAATCGATGCCGTGCAGCGACTGCCCACCATGCACGTGCAGCGGCGGCGTGCCATCACTCTCGGTGTCGATCTTTGCGCCCATCTGCGAGAGCGGGCCGGTGACGCGCCGCATCGGGCGGCCGGACAGCGATTCATCGCCGATCAGCGTGCAGTCGAAGGCCTGGCCGGCCAGCAGGCCGGCCAGCAGGCGCATGCCGGTACCGGCGTTACCGCAGTCCAGCGGTGCGTCCGGCGCCTTCAGGCCATCGATGCCGACGCCATGCACGATGCGCTGCGACGAGCTGGGGGTTTCGATGCGCACACCCAGCTGGCTGAAGATGCGCGCGGTGGCGCGGGTGTCCTCGCCTTCCAGGAAGCCTTCGATATGCGAAGTGCCATCGGCCAGCGCGGCGAACATCACCGAGCGGTGCGAGATCGACTTGTCGCCGGGAATGGTCAGGCTGCCCTGCAGCGGCTGGCCCTTGCGGGCAATCCAGTGTTGCGCGTTGCTCATCGTTCGATCATTCCGTAAACGCCGGCCGCGCCGGCGATGCATCAGGGGGCAGCGGCCACGGCCGCCGCGACAGCAGCGCTCAGGGCACAGCCACCGGATAGGAGCCGAGCACCTTGATCTGCGCCGAGTGCGCTTCCAGTTCGGCCAGCGCGGCCTGCATCGGGGCGTCGTCGATATGGCCGGCCAGGTCGATGAAGAAGCCGTATTCCCACTTGCCGTGGTGCGACGGGCGCGACTCGATGCGGTTCATGCTGATGGCGTGACGGGCAAACGGGCTGAGCACATCGAACAGCGCGCCGGGCTTGTCATGGATGAACACCAGCACCGAGGTGCGGTCGTGCCCGGAAGTCGGGAAGATGTTGCGGCCCACCACCAGGAAACGCGTGGTGTTGTCGGCATCGTTCTGGATCGGCTTGGTGACCACCTTCTTCAGACCGTACACGTGGCCGGCGCTCTCACCACCGATGGCCGCCGCATCGTCGGCATTGCGCGCACGGCGCGCGCCTTCGGCGTTGCTCGACACCGGGATCTTCTCGGCTTTGGGCAGGTTGGCGCGCAGCCAGGCCGAGGTCTGCATGAACGACTGCGGATGCGCATAGATGCGCTCGATATCCTCGATGCGACCGCTGCGCGACATCAGGTACTGCTGCACGCGCAGTTCCACTTCACCGCAGATCTTCAGGTTGGAGGTCAGGAACATGTCCAGGGTGATCTGGATGGTGCCCTGCCCCGAATTTTCCACCGGCACCACGCCGAAATCGGCGTTGCCGGCTTCCACTTCCTGGAACACTTCCTCGATGCTGGCCATCGGCAGGCCCAGCGCCGAGCGGCCGAAGTGCTTGAGCACGGCCTGCTGGCTGAAGGTACCTTCCGGGCCGAGGTAGCCGATCTTCAGCGGCTCCTGCTGGGCCAGGCAGGCCGACATGATCTCGCGATAGACGTGCACCAGCAGCTCGTCGCTGAGCGGGCCTTCGTTGCGGTCGACCACCATGCGCAGCACCTGCGCTTCGCGCTCGGGGCGGTAGTAGTCGACGGCGGCGGCCAGCTTGCCCTTGGCCTTGCCGACCTGGTGGGCGAAGCGCGCGCGCTCGGCGATCAGGTTCTGGATGTCACGGTCGATCTGGTCGATCTTCGAACGCACGTCGGCCAGCGCCAGCGGCGCCAGGGTCGGCGCCGGGTTCGAGGCGGCCTTGGCCTTGCTCTTCGCCTTGGTGGGCGCCGTACCGTCCTTGGCCGGTTCGGCCTTGTTCGGCGCCTTCTTGCTGGATTTGCTGCTTCCCATCGGAATTCCTTGTTGCGGGGCACGCACCCGACGGTGCGCGCCGTTCATTGCTCAACCGTGACGCTGCTGGAAATCGGCCATGAAGGCGACCAGCGCCTCGGCCCCGGCCAGCGGCATGGCGTTGTACAGCGAGGCCCGGATGCCGCCGACCACCTTGTGCCCCTTCAGTGCCAGCAGGCCGGCGGCCTTGGCTTCGGCCACGAAACGGGTATCCAGATCGGCGTTGGGCAGGAAGAACGGGATGTTCATCCGCGAACGTGCGGCGTGCGCGACTTCGTTGCGGTAGAAGCCACCGGAGCCATCGATGGCGCCGTACACCAGCGCGGCCTTGGCGGCGTTGCGCCTGGCGAACTCGACCACGCCACCTTCGGCCAGCATCCACTTGAACACCAGGCCGGCCAGGTACCAGTTCCAGGTCGGCGGGGTGTTGAGCATCGAGTCGCGGGCGACGTGCGAGCGGTAATCGAAGATGTCCGCGCGCGGCTGACCGCTGCGCTCGAGCAGATCGCGGCGGATGATCATCACCGCGATGCCGACCGGGCCCAGGTTCTTCTGCGCGCCGGCGTAGATCACGCCGTAGCGGCGCACATCCAGCGGCTCGCTGGCGATGGACGAGCTGAAATCGGCGATCAGCGGGACGTTGCCGGTGTCGGGCACATCACGGAACTCGACACCGTGGATTGTCTCGTTGGCGGTGATGTGCACGTAGGCCGCATCGGGCGAAAGCTGCCAGTCCGCGCGCGGCGGCAGCGTGCGGTAGCCATCGGCCTCGCTGCTGGCGGCGATGTTGACGTCCACGTAGACCCCGGCCTGCTTGACCGCGGTCTTGCCCCAATGGCCACTGACCACGTAGTCGGCACGCTGGCCGGGGCTGGCGAAGTTGAGCGGGATCAGCGCCTGCTGGGTGGTGGCGCCACCAGACAGGAACAGCACCGCATAGTCGTCGGGGACATCGAGCAGGCGGCGCAGGTCGGCCTCGGCCTCGGCGGCCACGGACATGAATTCCGCGCCACGATGGCTCATTTCCACGATCGAAGCGCCGGACCCGTGCCAGTCCAGCATTTCCGCCTGCGCCTGGCGCAGGACCGATTCCGGCAAGGTTGCAGGGCCGGCACTGAAGTTGAACGCGCGCGTCATGTCACACCTGTGGGGCAAGACCCCTAGTATGCCGCACTGCACCAGCCTTGCGGCCTTGTAGCGCAAGGGAAATTTGGTTGCATTCGTATCCATTGGCGACGCAGGTGCGGCCGATGCGGCCGTAGCGCGCGAGGGCGGATGACGCTCTGGTAGCTGCCGACCTTGGTCGGCCTGCGGAAAGCGTGCCGACCAAGGTCGGCACCCACCAAAGCCAAGCGTGGGTAGCGCCGGGCCAGACCCGGCGGTCGCAGGGTTCAGCGTGCGCCGAACCAGAGCAGCAGACTGAGCAACGCCGCCAGCAGCAGCGCGCTGACCAGCAGCCACGGCCAACGCCGGACCCTGCGCGGCGCGACGGGCAGCACCGGCGCCTGCTCGATGTCCTGGCTGGCCTCATCCTCGTCCGGCAATGGGCGCCGGCGCGGGTCATGCGGAACCTCCAGCACGAACCGGTGCTGGCCATCGAACACCACCTGATCGCCGGCCTGCAGCCAGCAGTGGCGAACGGCCACGCCGTTGACCCGGGTGCCATCGGCACTGCCCAGGTCGCGCAGCAGCACGCGCTCGCCATGCACTTCCACGCGAGCGTGCTGTTCGGCGAACGCGGGGTCGTCGATGGCGATGTCGGCGTCGTTGCCACGACCGATCAGGCGCGCCCGCGACAACGTGAAGCTGCGCCCATGATGCAGGCCACCGACGCCACGCAGCAGGCGCTGCTGTTCATCGCTGCCCTCGTCACTCTTCGGCGCAGGCGCCTGCAGCAGGCTCTCGACCTCGCCCTGCAGCACCATCTCCACGCCATCGACGTACACCGCGTCGCCTGCACGCAGCAGGGCCATCCGCCGTACCGGCCGTCCGTTCACATGGATGCTGCGGATGCCGTTGCCGACCTGCAACCACAGCCCCCGGTCATCCATGCAGAACTGCGCCAGCAGCAGGGCGCCATTGCCGCCCTCGCCCAGCCTGACGCTGCCGTTGGCCTGGCGCACGATACGCTGCACCCCGGGCCGCAGGGGCTGGTCGGGCTGTTGTTGTTGGCTGAAGTGGACAAGCAGGTTCTGCACGCGGCGCAGACTAGCAGGTTGCTCGCCAACGAAGAAGAACCGGTGATGAGTACTTGGCGCGAAGGCCCCCGATGCGCACAATGCTCGCCCTCATTGATCATCCCCGCCCTGCGCCAGGAGCCTGCATGTCCACCATCGATGTCCGCCACGCCCACGCCCTGCCCGACGCACAGGCACGCGCGGCGATCGAACAGGTCGCCGCCAAGTTGTCCGAACGTTTCGGCCTGAAGTCGTCCTGGACCGCCGACGTACTGAATTTCTCCGGCAGCGGCGTGGACGGTGCGATCGAGCTGCAGCCGGGCGCCGTACGTGTCACCGCCAAGCTGGGCTTCCTGCTGTCGGCGATGAAAGGCATGGTGGAAGGCGAGATCCAGCGCGTGCTGAAGGAAAAGCTGGGCTGAATCCCTGCGGCGGCCATCACGGTCGTGCAACGCCATCGCGCGCTACTCTCGGGGCAGGCCCAACTCCCACGGGAAGTGCGATGAACCGTTACGAAAACGATGACCGCCGCGACGACGACGCCTCGTTTGGCGACCAGGCCGAGCGCTTCTCGCGCAAGCTGAGCGATTCGGCCCAGCAGGTCTGGCTGGCCGGGCTGGGTGCCCTGGGCCGCGCCCAGGCCGAAGGCAGCCGCTTCTTCGATGGCCTGGTGAAAGAAGGCGAAGCCTGGGAAGCCCGCCGCCGCGAGCGCCAGGGCGACCAGGGCCCGGGCTGGCGCGACAACGTTGAATCGTCACTGGACGACGCGCGTGAAAAAGCCTCCGGCACATGGAACAGGGTCGAGAAGGCCTTCGACGACCAGGTGCAGGGGGTGCTCAAGCGCCTGCATGTGCCCACCGCCGACGAAGTGACCGCGCTGGAAGCCCGCATCGACGCCCTGCATGCGCGCCTGGCCAAGCTGGAGACCCGGGCCGCTTCGGGCAGCGACGCGCCCGCGCCAGGCAGCCACCAGTCGCCGGACAGCCTGCCCTGACCGACGATTGTTGCAATGCAATAAAATCTGGTTGACAATCGCGAGCAACCCGCCAATCGCTTCGGCTGCCGTTTGTTCCCTCCCCTCACGGCTTCAGGATTGGCGGGTTTTTCGTGCCTGCACTACGCCGATCTGAGCGTTTGATCACATTTGGTGTCAGGAACCTCCTGACCCAGCGGGGCGGCGCGCCGATTACACTGTCGTCTTCCGCATTCGCCTCTTCCGCGCACCTCCCGCATGCTCCCCTGGATCCTGGCCCTGCTGTCGGCCCTGCTTGTCTGTTCCCTGGCCGTTGTCTATCTGTGGTGGATCAAGCGACGCCAGAAGGAGATGCAGCTCGGCCTGCAGGCCCTGGCCGGCATGCACTGGCGTGAGTTCTCGGTACTGGTCAAGCGCATGCTGCGCGAGCAGCGCGGGCTGCGCGAACTGAACGATCCGGCCGAGGATGCGCGGGAGCCGAGCAGCGATTTCGTGCTCAGTGACGGCCCCAACCACTGGCTGGTGTCGTGCAAGCATGGCCTGGCCTATCGCATCGGCACCGCTGCGGTGAACGAACTGGGCGCCGCCGCACGCTTGGCCGGCGCCAGGGGCGGCATGCTGCTGACCGAAGGGCGGATCGAACGCGACGGCCGCGCCGCCGCCGAAAAGCAGGCCGTTGAAGTGCTGGACGGCCCGCGCCTGTGGCCCCTGTTGCAGCCTTATCTGCCAGGTGACATCGACACGCGCGTGCGTGCCGGTGCGCGCCACGAAGCGCTGCGCCGGATCGCCATCGCCGCGCTGGGCTCGGTGACGCTGGGCTTGCTGGTGGGCGTGGGTCTGCAGGGCCTGCATGTGGACCGCGCCGAGCCCGTTGCCGCGGCGCCGGTCACCCCGACCGTGGCCGCTGAAGCGGCCCGCGAACCCGCTCCGGTGGCCACGCAGGCCGCCCTGGCAGCGCTGCCCGCGCCGGCCCCCACGGCCGCGCTGGGAACCGTCGATGCGCGCAGCAATCCCAATCCGGATACGGCCACGCTGGACCGTTTCCAGGCGGATCTGTCGCGCGCGCTGGCCGGCAAGCCCGGCATCGCCAGTGGCGTCTGGTTGACCCGCCAGACCCTGGCGATCAACCGCACCGGAGAACTGGATGCGGTATGGCCGCAGGTCTGCGAGGAAGTGCTGCACTACCCGGCCCTGCGCAATGTCCGCATCCAGCTCAATGCCCGCCCCGGCGTGGACGAGCCGGTGCGCTGGCGGCAGTGCGCCACGTATTGATGGGCACCGACATCCACGCATGTCGTGGATGCCACTGTCGCGTCGAGCCAAGCTCGACTCATCGCACATCGCGCGAACAGCAGCCGAGCGTGGGCTCGGCTCTACATGACGCCTCGCCAGGACTCGACGTGGCAGGCAGTTGTTGACCCGTTCGATGATGTCGTCCAGCAGCGCCGGATCAATGCAGGTGACGAGCGTGCGCCCGGCTCTACAGTAAATTTGCGCCATGCGTGGATACGGCCCCTACCGTGCGCCGGGCGCGAAGCGTGCCACCAGGTCCCAGGCATCTCCCAGGAACACCTGCCGCACGCGGGTGATCGGCTGTTCGCCGCGCCAGGTCAGGCGCTCGATCACCAGGCAGGCGGTGCCGGGCTTCACATCCAGCAGCCTGGCGCTGGCGGTGTCCGCGCCCCAGGCGCTGATGCGGTGCTGCGCGCGCGTCCACGACACGTTCTGCAGCAGCCAGCTGCCCGGCGCGGTGGTGTTGAAATCAACCTCCAGCACCTCGGGCACGCCCACCGGGCTGATCAGGCGGTGCTCCAGCGCCAGCGGACGGCCATCGGCCAGATGCAGGCAACGCATCGCCAGCAGCATTTCGCTACCAGCCAACTCCACTTCGCCGGCATTGCCCACGTCAGCCAGACGCAACTCGCGCTGCAGCAGGCGGTAGCCGTACTGATGGCCACGCGAGCCAACCTCCATCGCGATATCCGGAATTTCCAGCGCCACCTGCTCCAGATGCGGCGGCTGCCGCGCCACGAACGAGCCTGCACGGCGGCGGCGCTCGATCATGCCGCTCTCGGCCAGCGCGGTGAGTACCTTGTTCACCGTCATCCGCGAGCAGCCGTACTGCTCCATCAGCTCGTGCTCGTACGGGATGCGGAACCCCGGCGCCCACTCTCCGCTGAGAATGCGGCTTTCCAGATCGCTGCGGATACGCTGGTTGAGCGTGGCGGACTTGCTGGCCTTCACGTGGTGGGGTCTCGGTGGCGGGAGGCGATCAGCCCAGCACGCCCTTCAGGGCGGCGGCGAAGGCGGTGGTGATCGCCTCGCGCTGCAGGTGGCGCCCTTCGGCCACACACTGGCGGCCATGGCGCCAGACCGATCGCAGCGCGCCATTACGTGCGGCGAACACCCAGCTGTCAAGCCATGCGTCATCCTGTCGCGCCTGCAACGCGGGGTGTGCGGCATCCAGTTCGACCAGATCGGCACTGGCGCCCACCTGCAGGCCAGCAGCCACGCCCAGCGCCTGTGCGCCACCGTGCAGTGCACCTTCGAACAGGAAGCGGCCGGTGCTGCGGGTGGCATCCGGGGCCAGCACGTTGCGCCCGCGAAGGGTCAGGCGCTGGCCATATTCGAGCAGGCGCAGCTCTTCGGCCGCGTCGATCAGCACGTTGGAATCGGAGCCGACACCGAAGCGCCCGCCCTCGCGCGCGAACGCCTGCATCGGGAACAGGCCGTCGCCCAGGTTGGCTTCGGTGATCGGGCACAGCCCGGCCACGGCGCGGCTGGCCACGATGGCCGCGCGCTCGTCATCGGTGATGTGGGTGGCATGCACCAGGCACCAGCGCGTATCCACCGGCGCATGGTCGTACAGCCACTGCACCGGGCGCTGGCCGCTCCAGGCCAGGCAGGCCTCGACTTCGCGCACCTGCTCGGCGATATGGATATGCACCGGGCCATCAGTCAGCGGCAGCAGCGCGCCCAGTTCCTCACCGGTGACTGCACGCAGGCTGTGCGGGGCGATGCCGAGCACGGCGTCAGGCAACGCGGCCAACGCCGGCTTGGCGGCATCCAGCAACTGCGCGAAGCCGTCCACATCGTGGATCAGGCGGCGCTGCGCCGGATTCGGCGGCGCGCCACCGAAATCGGCGTGGGCGTAGAACACCGGCAGCAGGGTCAGGCCGATGCCGGTCTGCGCGGCGGCAGCGGCGATGCGCGCGCTCATCTCGGCACGGTCGGCGTACGGCTGGCCGTCGGCATCGTGGTGCAGATAGTGGAACTCGCCGACGCGGGTGAAGCCGCTTTCCAGCATTTCCATGTAGGCCTGGGCGGCGATGGCCTGCACCGCGTCCGGGCGCAGACGGGCCAGGAAGCGGTACATCAGCTCGCGCCAGCTCCAGAAGCTGTCACCGTCACCGCCGCCGATCTCGGTCAGGCCGGCCATGCCGCGCTGGAACGCGTGGCTGTGCAGGTTGGGCAGGCCCGGCACCAGCAAGCCGACGCGGGTATCACCGTCCTGCGCGCCCTGCCCGGTGCTGATCGCGGCGATGCGGCCGTCCTGCACCTGCAGGCGGACATCACGGGCCCAGCCCTCGGCCAGCAGGGCGTGGGCGGCATGGAAGCAGTGCGTGGAACGCGAATCGGACATGGCTGGACAACCCGAAATGGACGCCTATATTGTATAGACATATAAGCACAGCCGCGTTGTGGATGCCATGCACGTCGATACCCTCTGGTCCAACGTCCACCTGATCACCCTCGATGGCGACGGCCTGGGTGTCATCCGCGATGGCGTACTGGCCTGCGCCGAGGGCCGCATCGCCCACGTCGGTGCCGCTGGCAGCGATGCGCACCTGCAGCCGACCACCCGCATCGACGGTGAAGGGCGCTGGATCTCGCCGGGCCTGATCGACTGCCACACCCACCTGGTCTACGCCGGCAACCGCGCCAACGAATTCGAGCAGCGCCTGCAGGGCGTCAGCTATGCCGAGATCGCCCGCGCCGGCGGCGGCATCGTCTCCACCGTGCGTGCCACCCGCGCCGCCACACCCGAGCAGCTGGCCAGCGAAAGCCGCCCGCGCCTGCTGGCGATGCGCGCCGAGGGCGTGACCACCCTCGAGATCAAGTCCGGCTACGGACTGACCCTGGCCGACGAACGCAAGCAGTTGCAGGTCGCACGTGCATTGGGCGAGGAATGCCGGGTCAACGTGGTCACCACCTTCCTTGGCGCGCACGCGATTCCGCCGGGCCGCGAGGCACAGGAATACACCGACGAGGTGTGCAACGTGATGATTCCGGCCATCGCCGCCGAAGGCCTGGCCGAAGCGGTGGACGTGTTCTGCGAGAACATCGCCTTCTCGCCCGCGCAGGCGCGGCAGGTGTTCGAGGCCGCCCGCGCGAACGGACTGGCGGTGAAGATCCACGCCGAACAGCTGAGCAACCAGCACGGCGCCGAACTGGCCGCTGGTTTCGGCGCGCTGTCGGCCGACCATATCGAACATCTGGATGACGCCGGCATCGCCGCGATGGCCGCCGCCGGCACCGTCGCCGTGCTGCTGCCGGGCGCGTTCTATTTCACCCGCGATACCACCCTGCCGCCGATTGCCGCGCTGCGTGCGGCCGGCGTGCCGTTGGCGCTGGCCACCGACAGCAACCCGGGCACCTCGCCGCTGACCAGCCCGCTGCTGGCGATGAACATGGGCGCCACCCTGTTCCGCCTGACCGTGGACGAATGCATCGCCGGCTTCACTCGTGAAGCGGCACGCGCACTCGGCCATGGCGAGCGCATCGGCCGCCTCGCCGTCGGCATGGACTGCGACCTGGCGATCTGGGACATCGACGCCCCCGCCGACCTGGTCTATCGCATTGGATTCAACCCGCTGCACGCGCGCGTGGTGCGCGGTCAGCCCGACCTGCCTGCCTCCTGGAGCAACACATGAGCAACACCCTGGTTCTTCGCCCCGGCCATGTCACTCTCGCCCAGTGGCGGCAGGTCTATCGCGGTGCGCCGCTGGCACTGGACCCGGCCGCATTGCCGGTGGTGCGCGCCAGTGCCGCCGCCGTGGCCGCCATCGTCGCCAAGGGCGCGCCGGTGTATGGCATCAACACCGGCTTCGGCAAGCTGGCCAGCGTGCGCATCGAGCGCGAGGACCTGGCCACCCTGCAGCGCAATATCGTGCTCTCGCATGCAGCCGGCGTGGGCGAACCGATGCCGGCCAGCGTGGTGCGCCTGATGATGGCGCTGAAGCTGGTCAGCCTGGCGCAGGGCGCTTCCGGCGTGCGCGAGGAAACCCTGC
The DNA here is from genome assembly GCF_023518235.1 of Stenotrophomonas maltophilia. NCBI lineage: Bacteria > Pseudomonadati > Pseudomonadota > Gammaproteobacteria > Lysobacterales > Lysobacteraceae > Stenotrophomonas > Stenotrophomonas maltophilia. The sequence continues at coordinate 333,634 of NZ_CP090423.1, read as the reverse complement.
TGCTGCTCGAAGCAATGCTCATCAAGGGCGTGCTGCCGGTGGTGCCGGCGCAGGGCTCGGTGGGTGCATCGGGCGACCTGGCGCCGCTCTCGCATCTGGCCAGCGTGATGCTGGGCGTCGGCGAAGCATTCATCGGTGATGAGCGTCTGCCGGCCACCGACGCACTGGCACGTGCCGGCCTGCAGCCGATCGAGCTGGGCGCAAAGGAAGGCCTGGCGCTGCTCAACGGCACCCAGTTCTCGACCGCCTATGCGCTGGCCGGCCTGTTCGAGATCGAGACCGTGTTCCAGGCCGCGCTGGTGACCGGAGCGCTGTCGGTGGAAGCGGCCAAGGGTTCGGACACCCCGTTCGATCCGCGCATCCATGCCATCCGTGGCCAGCGCGGGCAGATCGCCACCGCCGCGGCCCTGCGCACCCTGATGCAGGGCTCGGACATCCGCGAATCGCACCGTGACAACGACGTGCGCGTGCAGGACCCGTACTGCCTGCGCTGCCAGCCGCAGGTGATGGGCGCGGCGCTGGACATCCTGCGCCAGGCCGCGACCACGCTGGAGATCGAAGCCAACGGCGTGTCCGACAATCCGCTGGTGTTCACCGATACCGGCGAAGCGCTGTCCGGCGGCAACTTCCACGCCGAACCGGTGGCCTTCGCCGCCGACATGCTGGCGATGGCGGTGTGCGAGATCGGTTCGATCAGCGAGCGGCGCCTGGCGATGCTGGTGGACCCGGCGCTTTCCGGCCTGCCCGCCTTCCTGACCCCACGCCCGGGCCTGAATTCCGGCTTCATGATTCCGCAGGTGACCGCTGCGGCACTGGTCTCGGAAAACAAGCAGCGCGCCTACCCGGCCAGCGTTGATTCGATCCCGACCTCGGCCAACCAGGAAGACCATGTGTCGATGGCCGCGCACGGCGCGCGCCGCCTGATGCAGATGGCCGAGAACGCCGCCAACGTGATCGGCATCGAGCTGCTGGCCGCCGCGCAGGGCTGTGATTTCCACGCGCCGCTACGCTCCAGCGCCGCGCTGGAATCCGTACGCGCCACCCTGCGTGCGCAGGTGCCAACGCTGGAAGAAGACCGCTACTTCCACCCGGACATGGTGACTGCCACCCACCTGGTGCGCAGTGGCGCGCTTGCACACGGTCTTGCCGACCTGCTGCCGACCGTGGAACCGCAGGCATGAATGCCCATCCCGAATGGCTGACGGTGCACGAGGGCGATGCCCCGTTGATCGTCAGCTTCCCGCATACCGGCAGTGAGCTGCCGCACGACCTGATCGGCCACTACCACTCGCCGTGGCTGGCGCGCCGCGATGCCGACTGGTGGGTGCACGAACTGTACGATTTCGTGCGCGGTATGGGCGCGACCACGGTGCGTTCGGCGATCTCGCGTTCGGTGATCGACCTCAACCGCGATCCCAGCGGGGTCTCGCTGTATCCGGGCCAGAACACCACCGGCCTGTGCCCGCTGACCACCTTCGACAACCAGCCGCTGTACCACGCCGGGCGCGAACCGGATGACGCCGAGATCGCGCGTCGCCGCGATACGTACTTCCTGCCTTACCACGATGCACTGGCCGCGCAGATCACCCGCCTGCGTGCACGCCACGGCACCGTAGTGGTGTACGACGCGCATTCGATCCGTTCGCACATTCCACACCTGTTCGACGGCGAGCTGCCGCAGTTCAACCTCGGTACTGCCGGCCCGTCCGGCGCACCAGACACCTCCTGCGACAACGCATTGAGTGATGTGGTGGAGAACCTGCTCGGGATCAGTGGCATGAGCCAGGTGCGCAACGGCCGCTTCAAGGGTGGCTGGATCACCCGCCACTACAGCAACGTCGCCGGCGGCGTGCACAGCCTGCAGATGGAACTGGCCTGCCGCGGCTACATGCACGAGCCGCTGCCCGATCAGGTGGACGAACACAGCTGGCCCACCCCGCTCGACCCTGACCACGCCGCACCGCTGCGCCACACCTTGGCGCAGGTGCTCAACGCCTGCCTTGAATTCGCTACGAACCGGAGCGCCGCATGACCCGCAACGACCCGTCCCGCACCATCGCCGCGCCGACCGGCACCACGCTCAACGCCAAGAGCTGGCTGACCGAAGCGCCGCTGCGCATGCTGATGAACAACCTGCACCCGGACGTGGCCGAGCGCCCGCAGGAACTGGTGGTGTACGGCGGCATCGGCCGCGCCGCGCGCGACTGGGAGAGCTTCGATGCCATCGTCGAAACGCTCAAGCGCCTGGACGACGACCAGACCCTGCTGGTGCAGTCGGGCAAGCCGGTGGGCGTATTCCGCACCCACGCCGATGCACCGCGCGTGCTGATCGCCAATTCCAACCTGGTGCCGCGCTGGGCCAACTGGGACCACTTCAACGAGCTGGATAGGAAGGGCCTGGCCATGTATGGCCAGATGACCGCCGGCAGCTGGATCTACATCGGCGCACAGGGCATCGTGCAGGGCACCTACGAGACCTTCGTGGAAATGGGCCGCCAGCACTTCGGTGGCGACCTGACCGGCAAGTGGCTGTTCACCGGCGGCCTCGGTGGCATGGGCGGCGCACAGCCGCTGGCCGCAGTGATGGCCGGTGCTTCCTGCCTGGCCGTCGAGTGCCGCAAGAGCAGCATCGACATGCGCCTGCGCACCGGCTACCTGGACACCTGGACCGACAACCTGGACGAAGCGCTGCGCCTGATCGACGAATCGTGCAAGGCCGGCACCCCGAAGTCGGTAGGCCTGCTGGGCAATGTGGCCGACGTGCTGGCCGAACTGCTCAAGCGCGGCGTGAAGCCGGACCTGCTGACCGACCAGACCTCCGCCCATGACCCGGTGAACGGCTACCTGCCGCAGGGCTGGACCGTCGAGCAATGGGACGACAAGCGCGTGTCCGCGCCGAAGGAAGTGGAGAAGGCGGCACGCGCCTCGATGGCCAACCACATCCGCGCCATGCTCGGCTTCCACGCACTGGGCGTTCCCACCGTGGACTACGGCAACAACCTGCGGCAGATGGCGCTGGAAGAAGGCGTGGCCAACGCGTTCGACTTCCCCGGCTTCGTGCCGGCCTATATCCGTCCGCTGTTCTGCCGCGGCATCGGCCCGTTCCGCTGGGCGGCGCTGAGTGGCGACCCGGAAGACATCGCCAAGACCGATGCCAAGGTGAAGGAGCTGATTCCGGACAACCCGCACCTGCACCGCTGGCTGGACATGGCCGCCGAGAAGATCAAGTTCCAGGGCCTGCCGGCGCGCATCTGCTGGGTCGGCCTTGGCGACCGTGATCGACTGGGCCTGGCCTTCAACGAGATGGTCGCCAACGGTGAACTGAAGGCGCCGGTGGTGATCGGCCGCGACCACCTGGACAGCGGCAGCGTGGCCTCGCCCAACCGCGAAACCGAGGCGATGGCTGACGGTTCCGATGCGGTGTCCGACTGGCCGCTGTTGAACGCCCTGCTCAACACCGCCAGCGGCGCGACCTGGGTGTCGCTGCATCACGGCGGCGGCGTCGGCATGGGCTTCTCGCAGCACGCCGGCATGGTCATCGTGTGCGACGGCACCGAGGCAGCGGCGAAGCGGATTGGCCGCGTGCTGTGGAACGACCCGGCCACCGGCGTGATGCGCCACGCCGACGCGGGTTATGAGATCGCGATTGAGTGCGCGAAGGAAAAGGGGCTGGATCTGCCGGGAATTCTGGGCTGATCCAGGGGTGCCGGCCAGCGGCCGGCACTACCGGAAACACCGGGTTCTGCCGGGCATTGTCGGCTGATCCACGGTTGCCGGTCAGCGAATGCGCGGTAGTGCCGGCCGCAGGCCGGCATCGCACCCACCCACCGATGGCCCTTGACCGGGCCACGATGGGGTTTCCATAGTGCGGCCTCACCCTTGGGTTGATGCGCCATGAACCGACAGCTTCGCCATAGCGTTGCCCTGCTGTGCCTGCTTCCGGGCGTCGCGTTCTCAGCCCCGTCCGGCGTGGCCACCCGGTTGGACACGCAGTTGCAGACCAACCGCGAGCGCTACGGCATCGCCGGCCAAGCGGTACTGGTCGCACATGACGGCCAGGTGCTCTACCAGAGCGCCAGCGGCGAGCGTGACCCGGCCATCCATGCGCCGGCCACCGTCGATTCCATTTTCACAGCGCAGTCGATGGCCAAGCTGCTGACCAGCACGCTGGTGATGCAACTGGTGGACCA